>JBDLSZ010000034.1:0-3725 GCA_039799305.1 Actinomycetota bacterium | reverse complement strand
GTGAGGCCTTTTCCAAGACTTGAGGCGACTCCGCCAGTTACAAAAATATGTTTGGTCACATGCGCTTGGCTCATGGAAGACCATCCTATCGCTTCTTACGCCCTAGCCTCGCATCGCTAGAAGCTCGGCCGCGTGTTCTCGCGCACTCGATGACTCCTCTAGCCCTGCAAGCATCCGAGCAATCTCTTCCACACGCTCAGATTGTGCCAATTTGGCGACCCCTGACTGCACGACCGATCCATCACTGCTCTTCTTCACAACGAAATGTGTATCTGCCCACGCAGCAACTTGGGGCAGGTGAGTCACCACAATCACTTGAGCGCTCTGTGCAAGTGCATGCAAACGCTTTCCCACTTCAATAGCAGCCTTGCCGCCCACACCAGCATCGACTTCATCAAAGATATATGTTCCAACTGGATGAGATTTTGCAATCACTACTTCAAGACCCAACATAATGCGTGACATCTCGCCACCACTTGCACCTTTTCCTAGCGCGATCTTCGGTCCATCTACTTGCCCCTGAATCTGCATTGCAATTTCATCACATCCAAGCTGAGTGAAATCACTCTCTTTCAGTGCAGAGGCATAGTCCGGAGAGGTAACTTCAACAAAGAACTGTGTATGTGGCATTGCAAGGGCTTGAATTTCAGATGTCACAGAAGTTGATAGTGATGCACCGGCTTTAACTCTTTCAGAAGAAAGTTTTCCAGCAGATGCAAGCAAAGAAGTCTTAATCTTTGCTAATTCACTCTCTAGCTCTGCAATTCTTTCATCGCCACCTTTAAGGTCAGCGATTGATTCCTTGCCACTCTTAGCCTTTGTAGCAAGTGCCACCAATTCTTCATCGGCACTTGCTGGCCCTCCCCATCGCTTGATAAAGAGATTGATCTCTGCTTTGCGTTGCTGCAATACATCTAACTTCTCAGGATCTGCCTCTAAACCCGTTGCATAGGATGCTAAATCAGATGATGCATCATCGAGAATGAAGAGAGATTCCGCAACGCGTTCTGCAATCTCCTCTAACCGTGAATCCTTACCTTTAGCTGCATCTAGAAAGCGACGAGCAGAGTGCAGCAAAGTCAGTGCTCCAGACTCCTCTGAATCAAGGGCGGAGAGTGCACCGCTGGATGCAATACGCAGATCCTCCACGCTGGATAAGCGCTTAATCTCATCTTCAACAGTTGAAGGCTCATTGCGAACTGCCTTGAGCTTTGCCCATGCTGCAAGAAACTCTTCTAGCTCTGCAATCTCACCATCGCGCTTATTGGCAGATGCCTTCATCGCTTTGATGCGATCTTTTAACTCTAGATATTGAGTATAAATCTCTTGATAGGAAGTAAGTGATGTTGCTATCGCAGAGCCACCAAATCGATCCAGTAACTCTCGCTGCCTTGCAGGTTTCACAATCTGCGAATTAGCTGATTGACCATGTATTTCAATAAGAGGCTCTGTCACATCTGCCAAAGTTCCAGCAGGGACTGTGACTCCCCCACATGATGCCTTGCTCTTTCCATCGCTATTGACTGTGCGAGTAACGATCAGGGATGAGCCATCTACTTCAGCACCAATCTCATCGAGTTGTTCCTTTGAATCAGAGGTCACAGAAAATTGCGCAGTTGCAACAAGACGCTCGGATCCATGTCTGACTAGTGAACTATCGCTTTTGCCGCCGAGCACAAGGCTTAAAGCGGTCAGAATCATTGTCTTTCCAGCACCTGTCTCACCGGTCAAAACATTGAGACCACGGCCGAGTTCAAGTTCTGATTGCTCGATGATTCCCAGATTGCGAATCGAAATCTCTTCTAGATAAGAACGCTCACTCACCGCGCCAACCTTCAACGGGAAGTTTGAACTTTGCAACCAATCTATCTGTGAAGAGCGTCTTTGACACGTGAGAAAGTTTGATTGTTTGGCTATCACGAGTAATCAAGACGCGATCGCCCTTATGAAGTGGGATCTTGCGAAGAGCATCGGCAGAAAGCAGCGCATCCGTTGATTCGATCGTGACAACGATTTCAGATTTAGGTGAGACCACCATAGGACGCGAGAAGAGAGCATGGGCAGAGATCGGAAGGAGCACGAGAGCATCTACTTCAGGCCATAGAACCGGGCCACCTGCGCTAAATGCATAGGCGGTAGAACCCGTCGGTGTTGAACAGATAAGCCCATCACAGCCCCAATGAGAGAGAGGGCGATTATCAATTTCAACAAAGAGTTCGACCATTGTGGTGCCATCGCGTTCAACAGTGACTTCATTGAGCGCCCAACCGTTGCCAATCTCTTTGCCATCTCGTTCTACTGCAAAACGCAGAATCATGCGATCTTCAGTTACATAACTCTTAGAGATAATACTTTGCGCTATTGCGGCAATCGTTGGACGATTAACTTCAGCCATAAAGCCCACATGGCCCATATTGATACCAAGAAGTGGAACATTGCGCTTGAGCGTAATTTCTGCAGCGCGCAGGATAGTTCCATCTCCACCTAGAACCACAGCAATTTCAATATCGGGAAGATCGGCAGGTGACACCTTCTTGATTCCTTCAATGGAGACATCAGAGATTGTGTAGAGGGAGAATCCCGCTGAATAGAGAAGCGGTGCAAGCTCTTTTGCAGCTGCGATTGCTTCAGTGCGTGAAGGACTAATAACAAGTGCTGCGCTACGAATTGTCATTATGCAGGTCCCATCGCAATCGCAGTATCGAGGGCTGCTTCATCAATGGCAGGTGCGCCACGACGCAGCCATAAGAAGTATTCAACATTGCCCGCAGGTCCAGGAAGTGGGCTTGCAGCAATTCCCATCGTGCCAAGACCGACGTCATAGGCAGATTCTGCAACATCGAGAACAGCAGCGCGACGTAACGCAGGATCGCGCACGACTCCCCCAGCACCTAACTTCTCGCGCCCTACCTCAAATTGAGGCTTGACCATCAATACAAAATCAGCATCGGGCTTAGAGACTGCAGCCAGTGCTGGAAGAACGAGTGAAAGTGAGATAAATGAAAGATCTGCAACAACGAGGTCGATATCTTCACCGACCTGCTCACCTGTGAGGTGGCGAATATTGGTGCGATCAAGGATTTTCACGCGCGGATCTTGGCGAAGTTCCCATGCCAACTGTCCATAGCCAACATCGACTGCAATCACCAACGATGCACCACGTCGAAGTAGAACATCAGTAAATCCACCGGTGGAAGCACCAGCATCAAGGCATGTCTTGCCCTCAACAGCAACACCAGTAAAGATATCAAGTGCGCCAGCTAACTTGTGGCCGCCTCGAGAAACAAAATCATCGCGATCGCCTTGAATGGTAATCGAGGTTTCAGCATCCACTTGTGTTGCAGGCTTTGTTGCAGGAATCCCACTCACAAGCACAGAACGTGACTCGATAAGATCGGCTGCATGCTCACGCGAACGCGCGAGTTCGCGGCGGACGAGTTCTGCATCAAGACGTGTCTTCATAAGAATTCTTTAGAGGTTATCGATTGACTTTAGTGACTCTTGAAGCTTCTCATGAAGTGCTTCAAAACGAGCGGAATGCTCAGAGAGATCACTGGCATCGATCTCTTCCAACTCATTGCGAACATCCTGAACAAGGTTTACTTCTAGCTCTTCACTCATCGCTTGCCTGCCTTCTTCGTAGGTGCTTTCTTTGCAATCTTCTTAGCAGGTGCCTTCTTGGCCGCCTTCTTTGCGGGAGCCTTCTTCATCGCTTCAACTTGCTT
>JBDLSZ010000033.1:0-5833 GCA_039799305.1 Actinomycetota bacterium | reverse complement strand
GGGCGCGTGGAAAGAGATCTGGAAACCCAGTTCACTCCTTCTGTCAGTGAATGTTGATCAACAGTAAATTTCACGCCGTAGCCCTCAGATCCATGTAGGTGTTTATTAGTAGTGGAAATCTAATGTGGAAGCGGTCCGCTTGGAAACGGGATTTATATATATAAAGGTAGTAGTAGTAACCGCGAGGAAAAGCTGTGGAAAAACGGTAAAAGTGCTGGTCAGAGCCTTTATCTACCTGTGGGACGCTGTGGGAAACACCGCGCTGGCTGTGGGTAAAGGTGTGCGCTACTACCGCCATCAAAGCTCCCCCATCTCTCTATCTCTCGATCAAAGCCTCTTACCCACATAAATAGCGCCTATATCCACAGTTATCCACAACTTATCCCCATCTGGGGGTAAAGGGGGTGAAAACGGACATAACCCCTATTTAGGAATTTACTTCATCTGCTGCTTAATACGGGTAGTCAACTCATTAACCTGGTTATAGATCGAGCGGCGCTCAGCCATAAGCTCGCGGATCTTTCGATCAGCATGCATCACAGTGGTGTGATCGCGGCCGCCAAATGTCTGACCAATCTTCGGTAGCGATAACTCAGTGAGTTCGCGACATAAATACATCGCAATCTGGCGTGCATTTACCAGTGCGCGAGATCGAGATGTTCCACAAAGGTCATCGATAGTCAGACTGTAGTAAGCCGCAGTCTGAGCCATGATGGTGGGCGCAGTAATCTCAGAGTTAATCTCATTAGGAATTAAATCCTTCAATACGATTTCTGCAAGACCCATATCCACCACCTGGCGGTTAAGAGATGCAAAAGCTGTCACACGAATCAGCGCACCCTCAAGCTCGCGGATGTTGGTGGAGATCTTCGACGCGATAAATTCAAGAACATCATCGGGCGCGTTCAATTTATCTTGCGCAGCTTTCTTGCGAAGAATCGCAATACGAGTCTCAAGCTCTGGTGGCTGGATATCTGTAATCAAACCCCACTCAAACCGTGAGCGCAGACGATCTTCCAGTGTGGTCAATTGCTTAGGTGGGCGATCGGATGAAATAACTATTTGTTTATTAGCGTTATAAAGCGTATTGAAAGTATGGAAGAACTCTTCCTGTGTTCGCTCTTTATTTTCTAAGAATTGAATATCATCGACAAGCAAGATGTCGAGGTCGCGATAACGACGCTGGAAAGCTGTCGCTTTATCATCACGGATAGAGTTAATAAAGTCATTGGTAAATTCTTCAGAGGATACATAGCGCACACGAGTATTGCCATAGAGCTCTTTTGCATAGGCACCAATTGCATGGAGCAAGTGAGTCTTACCAAGACCTGACTCACCATAAATAAAGAGTGGGTTATATGCCTTCGCTGGCGCCTCAGCGACAGCAACTGCTGCAGCATGGGCAAAGCGATTAGATGCACCGATAACAAAAGTTTCAAAGATGTAGCGAGCATTGAGTTGTGATGGCTCATCTGTCTTTCGTGAGCCTTCATCATCGCGACCTGTGCCAGGTCGTGTGGAAACACTTTCAACAACAATGGTGGGAGCTGGAAGATCTGCAAGCTCTAAAGTCTCATCGACCATCACTGCAATATTTGCCTTCTCACCCAACTCATTGGTGAGTACTTCATTGACAACTGCGCGAAGTCTGGATTCAAGGACATCTTTTGCAAAGGCGTTAGGGGCTGCAACGAGAAGGGATGTGGCGCCACCTTCATTTTGTAGAAGACCGAGGGGCTTAGTCATCGCTAAGAAGGCGCGATGCTGGGGCTCACCGGCTGAGACATGCTCAACGATGCGATCCCAGAGCTCAGTTAGCTCAACGCCAACAACTGCCATATCAAGCCCCCAGGTCTATCCACAATGTTATCCACAGGCTGTGGTCTAAAGTAGGGGTTTACCCTTGATTTAGGCCGAAATTGACGGATACCTGTGGAGAACCCGCAAAGTAGACCCGATTGCCCCAAATAGCAAGTGGTTATCCACAAGTTGAGGGTTACTAAGGGCCAGATCGCGAGTTTGACCCACACCTATCCACACCCTTACCGTTACCTCCTTGCTTCCCCCGTACTTATGACCCGATAGGCGTAATTAGCGCCTCACAGATTTTGGAGTTCTCATGACAAAGCGCACCTTCCAGCCAAATACGCGTCGTCGCGCCAAGAAGCATGGCTTCCGCGCCCGCATGGCAACACGTGCAGGACGTGCAGTTCTCTCTGCTCGTCGCGCTAAGGGCCGCATAAAGCTCTCAGCGTAAGTTTAAAGAGCGCAACGGCAACTTCTCGTGCTCCCAGTAGACGCACGTTTAACTCAAAGCTCAGATTTCGCTCGTGCAACTAAGAGCGGCATCCGAGTTACCACACAGCACTTCGTTGGATATCTCTACATCTCACCTGTCACAAATGCAGCCAGCGCAAAGTGCGGACTCATTATTAGTAAGGCAGTCGGCGGATCTGTAAAGCGCCATCGCGTTGCACGCAAAGTTCGCCATGCGATCACCCCACTTATCCCAACTCTTCCCACCGGATCTCTTCTAGTAATCCGCGCACTTGGACAAGAGGGCGATTCCAATATCGAAACTGAAATCTCAGAGTTGATTGCAAAGCTCATCTCTCGTTCTCAGAAGATAGCGGCCAAGTAATGAGAATGATTCTTACAGCACTCGTGCGCGCATACCAGGTGGCAACATCTAACTTTGCACCACGTTGTAAGTACTACCCATCATGTTCGAACTATGCGATCACAGCAATTGGTCGCTATGGATTTAAAGGAATTGCTATGGCGACATGGCGCATCGTGCGCTGTAATCCATGGTCACAAGGTGGCGTTGATTATGTCGATGCTCACCTTGATTGTGCTGATGTAAAGAACTTTACTCGCGATAATGAAAAAGAAGTGGTGGGCGCTAACTAATGGGCTTTATTCTCAATCCTCTCTATAACATCGTCTCTGGCGTTATTGTCTTTATCCATAAGCTCCTTGCACCAATATTCGGTGCAGACTCTGGTGTGACATGGACGCTCTCCATCATGGGACTTGTTGTTCTCATCCGTATTATTTTGATTCCACTCTTCGTCAAGCAGATCAAGAGCCAGCGCGCTCTGACAGCGCTGCAACCACATATGAAAGAGATTCAGAAGAAGTTTAAGGATGATCGCCAGAAGCAATCAGAGGAGATGATGAAGCTCTATAAAGAGCATAAGACAAACCCACTTGCATCATGTTTTCCTATCCTTGCCCAAGCACCTATCTTCTTCGCACTCTTTACCGTACTTAATGGAATCGCAGCAAAGACACCAGAAGGTGTCTCAGCACCTATTGCACGTGGATTCCTTAAAGGTGAATACCTCGATAGCGCAGCACAAGCGGCATTCTTCGGTGCAAAGATTTCACAGAGCTTCCTTGGTTCAACTGACACCACAGTAAAGATCGTCACTGTTCTCCTAATCATCTTTATGTCAGCAACAACCTTTACAACTCAACGTCAGTTGATGGTTAAAGGAATGCCAAAGATGGATGCATCAAATAACATGATGCTGCAACAGCAGAAAATCATGTTGTATTTATTCCCAGTGATCTTTGCAATCTCAGGTGTGAACTTCCCTGTGGGAGTTTTGATTTACTGGTCGACAACAAACCTCTGGACATGGGGACAGCAGTACTACGTCATTAAGCGAAACCCAACGCCGGGATCTCCTGCCTATGAGGAGCTCCAGAGAAAGCGCGCCCATAAGGCAAAGAGCGATGGCAAAGGCGCAGATGGAATTGACCAGGACGAGGCAATTGAGCCAGAAGTTCAGGGACAACGAGAACAACCAAAGAAGAAGAAAAAGAAGAAGAAGTAAATTCAGACAATTAGTATTAATAACGCTTTATAAGGATAAAAGGGGCATGAAATGTCAGATGTAACAGAAGTTGTAGAAGTAGAAGAGACCGTCGATGCAGTAGCCAAGGCTCCCAAGAGCGTGGCAAAGCTTGAGGAAGAGGGCGATATCGCAGCCGACTACCTCGAGGGCCTACTCGACATCGCAGATCTCGATGGAGATATCGATATCGATGTGGAGAACGGTCGCGCATCCCTAGCAATCGTCGGTGGCAAGCTTAAGCACCTCGTTGGCGCTGAAGGTGAAGTCCTTGATTCAATCCAGGAGCTCACACGCCTTGCAGTCCAGACTTCAACAGGAGATCGCAGCCGCCTTATGCTCGATATCGATGGATTCCGCGCAGGCCGCCGCAAAGAGCTCACAGCACTAGCTGAAAAGATGGCTGAGCAGGCAAAGACCACAGGAAGCTCAATCAAGTTAGATCCCATGAATGCCTTTGAGCGCAAGATCATCCACGACACTATCCAGACCTTGGGCTTAACCTCTGAATCTGATGGAGAAGACCCAAACCGCTTCGTCGTAATCTACCCAGCGTAGTTTCACGTGGAACAATCAGTAGAGGGGCTAGTCGGCCGCTACTTCCCAGAGCGAGAAGCTGAGATTCAGGCATTTGCCCAATTCTTAGTCACCGCCGGAATTGAGCGTGGCCTGATAGGCCCTCGCGAAGGCGAGCGCATCTGGGATCGCCATATCTTCAACTGCCTACACATCACCACCTTGCTGCCGCAAGGCGCATCCCTCTTTGATATTGGATCAGGGGCAGGCCTACCTGGCATCGTCATCGCCTTAGCCCGCCCAGATCTGCAAGTCACACTAATTGAACCCCTTGAGCGGCGAGTGGAATTCCTCAAAGAGGCAACGGCCGGCACCAATATCGAGGTCATTCGAGGCAGAGCCCAGGATGTGAAGAAGGTGGCCGATTTCGTCACCGCCCGAGCAGTGGCGCCCCTAGAGAAGCTAAAGAAGATGAGCTGGCATATGGTCAAGACCAACGGCTCACTTCTTGCCATGAAGGGGGAGGGGGCAGCAGCTGAGATGGCTGATATGAAAAATGCCAAATTGCATGAAATTACCCTTGAAGGGATAGGACTCGGGCGCATCGTTGAGCTACGGAAAGGTAGCGCCCCTCTTTAATGATTAGATTCCTCCATGGCTGGCGATGATTCACGTGAAACCAATAATGGCCAGAAGGTCGTAGGGGTTAGGCGCCTAAAAGATCCCATGGCAAAGCCAGCCTCCACCCGCATCTTTACCGTGGCAAACCAGAAGGGCGGGGTGGGTAAGACCACCACCACCGTCAATGTGGCAGCAGCCCTTGCTATGGGCGGCCTTCGAGTTCTAGTCATTGATCTCGACCCACAAGGAAATGCATCGACCGCCCTCGGTGTTGAACATCGCGAGAGCGCAGGTGTCTATGAAGTCTTGATGGGCAGCGCGCAGATGCTAGATGTAGTTCAGAAAGTTGCAGGCTTTCCTGTTCTTGATTGTGTTTCATCAAATACTTCCCTTGCCAATGCTGAAATTAATTTAGTCTCCATGGTTGCACGCGAACTACAACTAAAGGAGGCAATTGAAAGTATTAGCGTTAATTACGATTACATCTTTATTGATTGCCCGCCATCTCTTGGGCTACTTACTATCAATGCATTTGCTGCATCAAAAGAATTATTAATTCCTATTCAAACCGAGTACTACGCACTTGAAGGTCTGTCACAACTTCTTGAAACATATGGCGTTGTGAAGAAGCGTTTGAATCCAAACTTAAATCTTTCAACGATTGTCTTAACAATGTTTGATTCGCGCACGCGACTATCTAATGATGTTGCAGCAAATGTGCGATCACACTTTCCTAATGAACTCATCGATATTCCTATTCCTCGCGCAGTGCGAGTATCTGAAGCACCTTCCTATAGCCAGACAGTGATGACATATGACCCACTCTCACCTGG
>JBDLSZ010000032.1:0-26159 GCA_039799305.1 Actinomycetota bacterium | reverse complement strand
TAAAACTATGGAGCGGGTGACCGGGATCGAACCGGCATGGCCAGCTTGGAAGGCTGGGGCTCTACCATTGAGCTACACCCGCAAGTGGTGCGGAGACTGAGCGTACAGGGTGTGTAAGCGAGAGTAAAAAATTACTCTAGACTTCCGCATGCGCCTCGGGGCGTAGCGTAGTGGCTAGCGCGCCTGCTTTGGGAGCAGGAGATCGGGAGTTCGAATCTCCCCGCCCCGACCAGAATTTCTTCAAAGCTGTAAAGCTTTACCTATGCAGATAATAAGGAGCACTTCGTGAAGAGCACTCTCGAGACACTTTCTCCAACTCGCGTTCGTTTAGATGTCAAAGTTCCTTATTCCGAGCTTGGTGAATATGTTGATGCTGCTTATAAGAAGGTTGGCGCAACTGTCACTATTCCTGGTTTTCGAAAGGGCAAAGTACCTAATGCAATGATTGATCAGCGCGTGGGTCGCCAAGCTGTTATTGATGAGGCAATCAACTTTGCTATCCAAGATTTCTATGTTGCTGCAGCTCGCGAGAACGATGTTCTCGTTGTGGGTCGTCCAACAGTTGATGCCATTGATTTCGTTGATAACGAGAAGCTTGATTTCTCTGTTGAAGTCAACGTGCGCCCAGATGTGACCTTGCCAGATTTTTCTAAGGTTGAGATTTCAGTAGATAACGTTGAAGTAAGCGATAAAGATATTGATGAGCAGATTGATGAGCTCCGCGCTCGCTTTGGCACACTCAATACAGTTGAGCGCGCAACTGCTAATGGCGACTTCGTCACTATCGATCTCACAGCGCGCATTGATGGCGCTGAAGTAGATGGCGGCAAGGCAAATGAGATTTCCTATGAAGTCGGCTCAAACAAGATGATTGATAACCTCGATGATGCGCTTGTCGGCATGAGTGCAGGCGATACCAAGACATTTACCTCGCAGCTTGTTGGCCAGAAGGATGGCGAGAGCGGTGAGATCGATATCGTTCTTAAGGCTGTGAAAGAGCGTGAGCTTCCAGCACTAGATGATTCATTTGCCAAGCTTGCATCTGAGTTCGACACAGTTGCTGAACTTCGTTCTGATTTCACTGAGCGCCTTAGCCGTGTGAAGAAGATGGAACAGGGCGCACAAGCTCGCGATCTTCTTGTTGAAAAACTCCTTGCAGATCTTGATATTCCAGTTCCTGATGACATCGTCCTTGAAGAAGTCAACGATCACCTCGAAGGTGAAGGACGTATGGAAGATGCTGAACACCGTGCAGAGGTTGATGGCCAGGTTCGTGCATCTATCAAATCTGATTTCCTCTTTGATTCGATTGTGAAGGCTGAAGAAGTTCAGGTCAATGAAATTGAGTTAACTGAATACCTCATCCGCATGTCACAGCGTTATGGAATGGGTCCAGAACAATTTGCACAAGAACTTCAAAAAGCTGGACAGATTAGCCAGGTCGTTGCAGAGGTAACGCGCGCTAAGGCTCTTGCATCCGTTCTTGCTCGCATCACAGTTCTTGATAAGTCAGGCAATAAGGTCGAACTTGAGGCACTTCGCCCACAAGAGGCACCTGATGCCCCTGTTACCGAGTAACTTCTTTAGCCGTAAGCGAACATCGCCCCTTTTCGACGCTTTCTGCCCAATTTGGGAAGCATTTTGCTGCCGCGATTGTTAAGGTCACTACAAGTAAAACGATCGGAAGGATGACACGTGGATTTTAATAACCCACAGGACAACACAACCGTTGCCCGCTCAGCTGGTTCAGAACTCATGGGACTAGGTGATCAGATTTATAGCCGTTTGCTACGCGAACGCATCATCTTTCTTGCAGGCGAAGTACGCGATGAAATGGCTAACGCTATTTGTGCGCAGATGCTTCTTCTTGCTGCTGAAGATCCAGAGAAAGACATCTACCTTTATATCAACTCACCTGGTGGTTCAGTAACCGCTGGTATGGCAATTTATGACACCATGCATTACATCAAGAACGATGTTGCAACTGTTGCAATGGGAATGGCTGCATCTATGGGCCAGTTCTTGCTCACAGCAGGTGCTCCTGGAAAGCGTTATGCAACACCACACGCACGTATCTTGATGCACCAACCACTCGGTGGCATTGGTGGAACAGCTACAGATATTCGTATTCAGGCAGAGCAGATGGCAATCACAAAGCAGACAATGTCTGAGCTCAATGCAAAGCACACAGGTCAGCCACTTGAAAAGATCATCGCAGATTCTGATCGCGATAATTGGTTCAACGCCAAGGATGCTCTTGCTTATGGATTTATCGATCACATCGCAACAAATGAATCAAGCATTGCGGGAGGTAAGAAGTAATGAAGCACATTCAAGAAATTACAAACCGCTACGTTCTTCCAACAATTGAAGAGAAGACCGCATACGGCTATAAGCGCCTTGATCCTTATACAAAGCTATTTGAAGAGCGCATCATCTTCTTAGGCCAGGCAATCGATGACACCGTGGCAAACGATGTCATGGCCCAGCTTCTCACCCTTGAGTCCATGGATCCAGATCGCGATATCTCGATCTATATCAACTCACCTGGTGGCTCATTTACTGCGCTCACAGCTATCTATGACACGATGCAATTTGTTCGCCCAGACATCACAACTATTTGTCTTGGACAGGCAGCATCTGCTGCTGCGATCATCCTTGCAGGTGGCACTAAGGGCAAGCGTTACGGTCTTGAACATTCAAGAATCCTGATTCACCAACCATCATCTGAAGGTGGCGGACAGGCATCAGATATTGAAATCCAAGCGCGCGAAATCATGCGTATGCGTGGATTGCTCGAGACAATGCTTGCTAAGCACTCTAATAAGACTGTCGAAGAGATTGAAAAAGATATCGAACGCGACAAGATTCTTACAGCAGTTGAAGCAGTGGAGTATGGAATTATCGATAAGGTTATGGCTTCACGAAAGGCAAAGCCTGTCGCGTAATTAATATTTATTGAAGGGGCGTCGGTTTAGAAATGTTGAAGAAATATTTCGAACCCGGCGCTCTTTTCTCATTTCCTGCCTATCGCGCACTTCTCCTATCTGGAATTCTCACCGTAATTGCTATGTCAGCATTTCCTATCGCACTTGCCGTCACAGTCCTTGATGCAGGGGGAAGTGCAACAACACTGGGATTAATCCTTGCCGTGCGCGTGCTATCAGGAGTCTTGCTGGCACCTGTTGGGGGAGTCTGGGCAGATCGATTGCCACGTAAGACGATATTGATTCTTGCCGATGGCTTTCGCGCCGTTATGGGAAGTGTTGTTGTATTTATCGACCCTAAGAGTATTTCGATGTGGATCCTTGGCGGCATCGTTGTCTTGATGGGTGTCAGTGATGCATTCGGTGGACCAGCTGCAGGTGCAATTATCCCGAGTATTTTGCCGGATCACTTATTGCCTGCAGGAAATGTGGTGCGCGGAATTGCACTCAAAGGCTCAACAATTGCAGGTCCTGGAATTGCAGGCATCATCGTTGTCTCCCTTGGGACTCACGCAACATATGTCGCTACATCCATCTTCTTCCTTGTTGGTGCCGCCCTTCTTGTGCGCATTAATGAGGGCCCGAAGGTTGCATCAGAGAATCCGCAAACAACCTTTGTGGAAGAGATGCGTGAAGGACTGCAGGTTGTTTGGTATTACAAGTGGATTGCAGCAATGATTCTTATGGCCTCGGTTCAGTTGATGATGGTCGTGGGTGTTGAAAATGTTCTCCTTCCTGTCATTACAAAGCGAGATTTTGGAACGGCATCAGTCTTTGCAACATCAGCCGCACTCTTTAGCGCAGGCGGTGCAATCTCTGCTGTGATCTGTATTAAATCTAAGGTGAAAAATCCTGGCCTTGTCTCCGTAGTTGTTTGGGGTCTATTTGTTCTTGCACCTCTTGTCTTGGCATTTCCGAGCTCTAAGAGTGTGATCTTTATTGCTTACTTCATCGCAGGATTTTCTGTGGGGCCGTGGGAAGCATTTTGGGCAACACAAGTGCAACGCGAAGTCCCTGCTGCATATCAAGGGCGAGTATTTGCCATTGATTACATGGGATCTCTTGGGTTGATGCCACTGGGCATGGCACTTGCAGGACCTCTGGTAAATGTTTTTGGCGAAGGAGAGTTACTCATCGGAGTTGCAGCCTTCCACTTATTTATTTGTGCAGTCGTACTCCTAGTTCCTGGAGTCAGAGAGATGAAGTCTTCACGGCCGCCCTACACACCAAAATCTGTAATTTCTTCTTAGGGCGAACACAGTTCAGCCTGATTAAGGGCGCATAAAGTGGGCTTGAAAACTATTCTTATCCCATGTCCACACGTATCGGTGAAGCTAACGACCTGCTCAAATGTTCTTTCTGCGGAAAGACTCAGAAGCAGGTTAAGAAACTCATTGCCGGACCTGGCGTTTATATCTGCGATGAATGTATTGAACTCTGTAATGAGATCATCGTTGAAGAACTCTCTGAAGCATCATCCCTTGGCTTAAGTGAACTTCCTAAGCCACAAGCAATCTTTGAATTCCTTGACCAATATGTCATCGGGCAAGACCGTGCGAAGAAGTCTCTCTCTGTTGCCGTCTATAACCACTACAAGCGCGTGCAGTCAGGAGACTCACGTAATGAAGATGGAATTGAATTAGCAAAGTCAAACATTCTTCTCTTGGGACCAACGGGTTGCGGTAAGACTCTGATGGCACAAACTCTTGCTCGCATGCTCAATGTTCCCTTTGCGATTGCAGATGCGACAGCGCTGACTGAAGCAGGATATGTCGGTGAAGATGTTGAGAACATTCTTCTTAAGCTCTTGCAAGCAGCAGATTACGATGTGAAGAAGGCTGAAACAGGAATTATCTATATTGATGAGATCGATAAGGTGGCACGTAAATCTGAGAACCCATCTATCACTCGCGATGTTTCTGGTGAAGGTGTTCAGCAGGCACTGCTTAAGATTCTAGAAGGAACAGTTGCATCAGTTCCACCACAGGGTGGACGTAAGCACCCACATCAAGAATTTATTCAGATTGATACAACCAATGTTCTCTTTATTGTCGGTGGTGCATTTTCAGGCCTTGAAAAGATTATTGAAGCGCGCAGTGGTTCATCAGGAGTTGGCTTTGGCGCAGAACTTCAGAGCGCTGAAGAGAAGAACCGTCGCGACATCTTCGCTGATGTGATGCCAGAGGATTTGTTGAAGTTTGGAATGATTCCTGAATTCATCGGCCGCCTTCCGGTTCTTACAAGCGTTGAAAATCTTGATAAGCCTGCACTTATGCAGATCCTTACCGAGCCAAAGAATGCACTTGTGAAGCAGTATCAGAAGCTCTTTGATCTCGATGATGTCGAGCTTGAATTCGCACCTGATGCCCTTGATGCCATTGCAGACCTTGCTCTCAATCGCGGCACTGGCGCACGTGGACTTCGCGCAATCATGGAGTCAGCACTTCTTGGAGTGATGTATGACGTGCCAAGCCGCACCGATGTTTCCAAGGTAATCATTGAGAAGGCATGCATTGAATCCAATGCTGCTCCTACATTGATTCCTCGCACAGGCGATATCCCAAAGCGCACATCACGTCGTGAGAAGCCGAACGAGGAAAAAAGCGCGTAAAGCGTGAACTAGACTGCGCTCCATGTCCTCCGAAAAGCGCGAACTAGCGTCGTCATTTCTTCCTGGCGATCTCGAAGGCCCACTCTATTCCAAGTGGATTGATGCCGGTTATTTCACGGCAGATGCCACCTCTTCTAAAGAACCCTTCACCATTGTTATTCCTCCTCCGAATGTAACCGGCAACCTTCACATCGGTCACGCACTCGATCAAACGCTGCAAGATTGCTTAACGCGCATGAAGCGCATGCAAGGTTTTGAAGCTCTCTGGCTTCCAGGAATGGACCATGCAGGAATTGCAACCCAGAACGTTGTTGAAAAACAATTAGCAACACAGGGACTTACACGCCATGACTTAGGCCGTGAAGAATTCGTGAAGAAAGTCTGGGAGTGGAAGGGCGAATCTGGCGGACAAATTCTTGGACAGATGAAGCGTCTTGGCGATTCCGTTGACTGGTCTCGCGAAGCATTTACGATGGATGAGAATCTTTCGCAAGCAGTTCTGACAATCTTTAAGAAACTCTTTGATCAAGGTCTTATCTATCGCGCAGAGCGCATCATTAACTGGTGCCCACGTTGTTTAACAGCCCTTTCAGATATTGAAGTAGAGCACCAAGATGATGCTGGCGAATTTGTTCAGGTTCGTTATGGCGATGGCGAGCAGAGCATTGTTGTCGCAACAACTCGCGCTGAAACCATGATGGGCGATGGCGCAGTTGCTGTGCACCCTGATGATCCTCGTTATAAGCACATGGTGGGCACAGAAGTTCTCTTGCCGCTTGTGAACCGCATGATTCCTATCATCGCCGATGAATTAGTAGACCCTGATTTTGGTACGGGTGCAGTTAAGGTCACTGCGGCGCATGATCCCAATGACTTTGAGATGGCAGTTCGCCATAACATCCCATTCGTTGTGATTATGAATGAGCACGGTGTGATGGCTGGAACGGGCACAGAATTCGATGGCATGGATCGCTTTGATGCGCGTGTGGCAGTTGTTGCAAAGCTTAAAGAGATGGGTCGCATCGTTGCTGAAAAGCGCCCATACATTCACGCAGTTGGTCACTGTTCTCGTTGCGATATTACTGTTGAGCCACGTTTATCAAAGCAGTGGTTTGTCAAAGTTGCACCTCTTGCAAAGGCTGCAGGAGATGCTGTTCGTGATGGTCGCGTAAAGATTGAACCAGCAGAACTTGCACCACGTTACTTTGAGTGGGTCGATAACATGCACGACTGGTGTATTTCTCGTCAGTTGTGGTGGGGCCATCGCATTCCTGTTTGGTACGGACCCAATGATGAAGTCATCGTTGTGGGTCCTGGTGAAAGTGCGCCAGCTGGATACACACAAGATCCTGATGTTCTTGATACGTGGTTCTCATCTGCGCTCTGGCCCTTCTCAACTCTAGGTTGGCCCAATAACACAGCTGATGTGAAGAAGTTCTATCCAACAAGTGTTCTTGTTACCGGCTATGACATCTTGTTCTTCTGGGTTGCACGCATGATGCTCTTTGGCCTCTTTGCCATGGATGGCGTCCCACCTTTCCACACCATCGTTCTTCATGGACTTGTGCGCGATCAATTCGGTAAGAAGATGTCAAAATCTCGTGGCAACGTTGTTGACCCACTTGAGTTCATTGATAAATATGGCGCAGATGCTCTTCGCTTCACGCTCGCTCGCGGCTCTAATCCAGGTAAAGATCAAGCGCTAGCTGAAGATTGGATTGCAGGCTCACGTAACTTTGCCACCAAGCTCTGGAATGCCACTCGCTTTGCGATGATGAATGGCGCAACTGTTGAAGGAGCACTTCCTGCGACAGAGTCGCTTTCAGATATTGATAAGTGGGTTCTCTCTCGTCTATCTGAGACCACTACAGAATTTACAACGCTCGTTGAAAACTATGAATTTGCTCGCGCCTGCGAAACGATTTATCACTTTGCATGGGATGACCTCTGCGACTGGTATCTCGAGCTATCCAAGGAAGCATTTGCTTCAGGGAATGCTGGCGCATCCCAGCGCGTGCTCGGCCATGTTCTGGACACGCTCTTTCGCTTACTTCACCCAGTGATGCCATTTATTACTGAAACTCTTTGGACAACGTTGACTGGGGGAGAGACTCTCGTAACAGCCAAATGGCCGGTTGCAGATTCATCTCACATCAACAAGAAATCTGAAGCACTCGTAGGCGAACTACAGAAGATCATTACTGAGGTTCGACGCTTTCGTAATGATCAAGGCGTGAAGCCTTCACAGAAGATTCCTGGTCGCTTTATTGCTCCGGCAGATGTGACCGCCTATGCAAGTGCGATGGCATTTCTCTTAAGACTTGAGCTCACAGAGTTCACACCGAGCGCCTCCGTTGAAATTGGTTCTATGAAGGTTGAGCTTGACCTCTCTGGCACAGTTGATGTGGTTGCAGAGCGTGCTCGCCTTGAGAAAGATTTGATTACTGCGCAGAAGGATATGAAGACTGCTGAAGTGAAGTTAAATAATGAAGGATTTATGGCAAAGGCACCCGAGAGCGTTATTGCTGAGATTAGAGAGCGTATGGCGGCAACATCTGCAGATATTGAACGCATCACCGCACAACTTGCAGCGTTGAAGTAAATGACACATACCTCACCTGAAGATCAGTCACGTATCGATGCAATCGAACAAGCACTTCTTGCGCGCTGGCCTGAGACTCGCATGGAACCCACACTTGAACGTATTGCAGCGCTCGTGGATATGTTGGGTTCTCCCCAACTGACCTATCCCACAATTCACATCGGTGGCACGAACGGCAAGACAACAACATCGCGCATGATTGATTCACTTCTCTTCGAGATGGGACTTCGCACAGGACGCTTTACCAGTCCTCATCTAGAGAGTTATCTCGAGCGCATTGCAATCAATGGGCAACCCATCGATGCAAAAGCTCTCATCTTCTCATTTAACGATATCTCTGCCTACTTTGATCTGATGGATGAAAAGTTCGAACATCCCATCTCATTCTTTGAAGCCATTACCGCACTCGCCTTTGCAGCCTTTGCTGAACATCCCATCGATGTTGGTGTCATTGAAGTGGGTATGGGAGGCCAGTGGGATGCAACCAATGTTGTTGATGCGGATGTCTCAGTCATTATGCCTATCGGCCTTGATCACACTGAATATTTGGGTGAAACACTTGCTGAGATAGCGCAGACAAAGGCTGGAATTATTAAAGAAGGTGGCTTTGTTGTTCTTGCACAACAAGAGCCAGAGTGCGCTGTGGAGCTGTTAAAGCAAGCAGCACTCGTCGGTGCCGATGTTGCTCGTGAGGGCGTTGAATACTCAATCCTTTCTCGCTCAGTTGCTGTGGGCGGGCAGTTACTTGCCATCCAAGGCACCAAGGAGATTTACACAGATATCTTCATTCCACTGCATGGAAAGCACCAAGCATCTAATGCTGCAGCTGCCCTTGTTGCCGTTGAGGTCTTCTTTGGAGATCAAGATTTAGATATTGAGGCTGTGCGTGCTGGTTTTGCCAATGTGAGATCACCGGGCAGGTGTGAAGTTCTCCATCGCGACCCAACAATTATCGTCGATGCAGCCCATAACCCACATGGAGCCTCAGCTATTGCTGACACCATACAAACAGAGTTCACCTTTGATGAAGTCATAGGAATCTTTGCTCCCATGGGGGATAAGGATGTCCGCGGAATACTCCTTGAACTTGAGCAGGTGATGGACTCCATCATCGTCACTGCCAATTCTTCACCTCGTTCGATGAAGGTTGCAGATCTTGAAAAGATTGCTGCTGAGATATTTGGGATTGACCGCGTCTTTGCTGCTGAGAGCGTTGGTGAAGCGATCGATAAGGCAGTCACAGATAGCATCCGCCCCTTGAGTGAGGAAACCATCGGGATTCTCATCACCGGTTCTGTGGTGACAGTGGGAGAAGCTCGCGCTATCGTTCGTAAGAAGTTTGCAAAGGAAGAGAAGTAATGCGCGTTCTAGGTTCAGCTGTCCTTGTGATGGAATTCTTCGTCATGTGTTTTGCAATGCTGATTGCAAAAGATCATGAGACTTCAACCATTGTTGCAGGAGCTGTCATTGCTATCTTGCTTCTACTCACCCCAGGACTTCTCAAGAAGCGCACAGGGTGGATTCTTGGATCTCTCTTGCAATTTCTCATCATCGGCTATGCCGTGGTCGTGCCTTCGCTGGCCATTTTGGGGCTAATTTTCGCCGGACTCTGGATTGCAGCCATAGTGGTGGGGCGCAGGGGTGAGGCCATTCGGGCAAAACTCATGGCTTCACGTACTCCCAACCCCTAATAGACTGCACCGGTGAGCATAGAAAAGACACTCGTCCTCGTTAAGCCCGATGGCGTTGCGCGCGGTTTAGTAGGCGAAGTAATTGCTCGTATTGAAGCAAAGGGATACACGGTTGTTGCACTTCGTATGTTGCAAGCAGATCGTGCACTTCTTGAAAAGCATTACGCAGAACATCAGGGCAAGCCATTTTTTGAACCACTTGTTGAGTTCATGATGTCAGGTCCGATTGTTGCACTCGTTGCGCAAGGCAATCGCGTGATTGAAGGTTTCCGTTCACTTGCAGGAGTAACTGATCCAACAGTTGCAGCTCCCGGAACTATTCGTGGAGACCTTGCTCGCGATCAAGGAACAAAGGTTGTTCAAAATATTGTTCACGGATCAGATTCACCAGAATCTGCAGCTCGTGAAATAGCTATCTTCTTCGAGGGGAAATAAATGTCTAACAGAATGTCATTCATCGGCCGCGATATGGCAGTTGACCTAGGTACTGCTAACACGCTCGTCTATGTTCGTGGTCGTGGCATTGTCCTCAATGAGCCATCTGTAGTTGCCATCAATCAAGATACTGGTGGAATCCTCGCTGTTGGTCTTGAAGCAAAGAAGATGATTGGTCGTACTCCAGGCAACATCGTTGCTATCCGCCCACTCAAAGATGGCGTTATCGCAGACTTCGACACAACAGAGCGCATGCTCCGTTACTTTATTCAGAAAGTTCACCGTCGCAGCTACTTGGCTAAGCCACGTATCGTTGTCTGTGTTCCATCAGGTATCACTGGCGTTGAACAGCGCGCTGTGAAGGATGCAGGTTACGCAGCTGGCGCACGTAAGGTCTACATTATTGAAGAGCCAATGGCTGCAGCAATCGGTGCAGGTCTTCCTATCCATGAGCCAACAGGCAACATGGTTGTCGATATCGGTGGCGGAACAACAGAAGTTGCTGTTATTTCACTCGGTGGAATTGTTACAGCGCTCTCCATCCGTATCGGTGGCGATGAGCTCGATCAATCGATTATTAACTGGACTAAGCGCGAATATTCACTGCTTTTGGGTGAGCGCACAGCGGAAGAGATCAAGATGGCTATCGGTTCTGCATATCCGCTTCAGGGCGAGAACGATGCAGAAATTCGTGGTCGCGATCTAGCAACAGGTCTGCCTAAGACAATCGTTGTGACAGCTGCTGAAATCCGCAAAGCTCTTGAAGAGCCTGTGAATCAGATTATCAATGCAGTGAAGGCAACTCTTGATAAGTGCCCACCAGAGCTTGCATCTGATCTTATGGATCGCGGCATCGTACTTACTGGTGGAGGCGCACTGCTCAAGGGTCTTGATGAGCGTCTTCGTAAAGAGACAGGAATGCCAATCCATATCGCAGACCGTCCACTCGATGCAGTTGTCGAAGGTTCAGGTAAGTGCATTGAAGAGTTCGAAGCCCTTGAAAAGGTTTTGATCTCCGAGCCTCGTCGATAGGTAATCACCAGTGCGCTACGGCGGCGACAACCGCGGTCGCTTACTTATCATCGTTCTCCTTGTCACCTCTTTATTTCTGATCACGCTAGATCTTCGAGGCGTTCAAGTTATCGATGGACTGCGCACAGGAACACAGACTGCTCTTACTCCTGTTCAAAAAGCTGGATCATGGGCCGTATCTCCATTTCGTAACTTCCTCTCTGATGTGACCCATCTTGGTCGCACACGCAATCAGATTGAGAAACTCAGAGACGAAAACGAGAAGCTCCGACTTACCTTGCAAAACCGTAAGACTGCTGATGCGCAACTCAAGCAACTCAAGGGCGTTCTGAATTTAGCGGGCACTGCTGGATATGAAGTGGTGAATGCAAAGGTAATCTCACAAGGTTCAAGCACATCGTTCACTCAGACCATCACTATTGATGCAGGCACAACATCTGGAATTCATACCAATATGACAGTTCTCTCTGGTTATGGCCTGGTCGGAGTTGTTAAGTATGCATATAGAGATAGCGCACTTGTGCAGCTGGCATCTGATCCTGCATTTAAAATCGGTGCGCGTATTGCTGGCACACAACAAATTGGAATTCTCAGTGGCCAGGGCACCCGAAAAGGCGTTCTGCAGCTCCTTGATAACACTACACAGGTGCGCAAAGGTGATGCACTCCTAGCGCGCGGAAGTCAGAACGGTCGCCCATTTGTTCCAGGTGTTCCTATCGGTGAAGTAATTTCTGTTGATAATTCACCAGGGGCTGTGACACAAACAGCTGATGTGAAGTTCTATACCAATTTCTCTACTCTCGGAGTTGTTGCAGTTGTCGTTTCAGGATCTTCTGCCGACCCACGAGATTCACTTGTTCCAGCTAAACCTCGCCCTACTCCTCTTCCTACTGTCACTGTCTATGCAACACCTGGTGCAGTCGAGCCATCACCTACAGCTACGAAGTAACGATGTCACTGCGCCGATTCCTCTTCTCCTTTCCCATCTTCTTCACTGTCTTCTTACTGCAAGAAGCTGTTGTGACGCAGATGCGACTACCTGCAGGTGGTATTAACTTGCTTCTCGTTGTTGCACTTATCTGGGCTGCGCTGAGCACGCCTGAGATCGGAGCACTTACTGGTTTTGGTGCTGGCCTGCTGATGGATGTTTCACAGACTTCACCTGGCCCCATGGGACATTGGACGCTCGTTTTAATCATCGCATGTTATGCAACGGCATTTTTGGGCTATGGCGATGACAATATTCGCGGCAATCCCATCAATATCATCTTGCTTGTCACTGTCGGCATCGTTGCAGCACAAACAGTATTTCTTCTCCTCGGAATGATGCTCGGGCAAGAGGTGGGAAGTGTCTCTAACATCGCCTTCCTCCTTGCAGGTTCTGCCTTCTGGACAGCAATAATTTCACCGCTGATTCTTAAAGTTGTTTCATTTTTCCATGCCATCATCTTTGGGGCGCGGGCACATCTATGAATCAGCGTTCAAGACTGAGCCTTCTCGTTATTCAAATCTTTATTGCATCCTTGATGCTCGCACTCTTTGGTCGACTCTTCTATCTGCAGGTTGCAGCAGGTCCTATCTATCGTGATGCAGCGCTGAGTATTCAAAGCCGCGATGTTGTAACCCCTGCTAATCGTGGATTTATCGTTGATTCATCGGGTGTGCCGATGGCGCTGAATAAAGTAGGCCTTGCAGTCACAGTTGATCGCACAAAGATTGATAAGTTGCCGGATAAAGGTGTGAGCGTTATCCAAGATTTGGTCACTCTCTTAGGTTTGACCTTTGATGATGTCTGGCAGCGCACACGTTTATGTGGCGAGCTTCCTAAAGGCCAGAAAGCTGGATGCTGGACTGGTTCGCGCTTCCAACCAATTCCCATTACTAATACAGCAGATCCTCAAATCGCTCTTCGTATTGTGGAACGTTCAGATCGTTATCCCGGAATTTCAGCCACACCACTTGCCATTAGAAGTTATCCAACAACGCTTGGGCTTAACGGGGGACATGTGCTTGGTTATGTCGGCCCACTGACTGAATCTGATCTCTCAGGGGCTAATGGTCGTTCCTACTTTAGATCTGAATCAATTGGAAAAGCAGGCCTTGAAATTGTCTATGACGAGTACCTACGGGGAAATCCCGGCATTAAAACATTTATCGTCGATCGTAAAGAAGCAGTAACGACAATAAGTAAGAATACAAAGCCGGTAGCAGGAAATCATCTTGTGACAAGTCTTGATCTTCGATTGCAAGCTGCAACAGAGGCAGCACTTGCGGCGGCTGTAAAGCGTGCACGCGCATCTGGTTTCCGCGCAGATGGTGGAGCTGCAGTAGTTCTCGATGTTCGCAACGGACAAGTTCTCTCTCTTGCTTCCTATCCAACCTTTGATCCCAACGCTTTTGAAAAGGGCCTCACCGTTCAAGAAGCAAGTGATCTCTATAGTGAGAAGACAGGCGTTCCAGCACTGAACCGCGCGCTGCAAGGTCTCTATGCACTGGGTTCAACATTTAAAGCAGTCTCAGTCATTGCTGCTAAAGATGCTGGATATGACTTGAACGCTTCCTATGCCTGCCCTTCTGAAGTGCAGGTTGGTAATCGCGCATTCCAGAACTTTGAGAGTAAGTCTCAGGGAACTCTCTCCTTAAAGAAAGCTATTGCAGTCTCCTGCGACACTATTTGGTATCGCATCGCCTATGACGAATGGCTGCGCGATGGTGGATTAAGGCCGAAATCAAACCCTAATGACTACTTCTTTAAGGCAGCAGCGAAGTTCCAAATGGGCAAGAAGACGGGTGTGGATCTACCTTCTGAGTCTTCAGGACGCCTTGCAAATCGTGAGTGGCGCAAGGCTTGGTTTAGTCAGAATAAGGATTTCTACTGCAACTATAAAGAGCGCGCATCTAAGTCACAGCAGACTGCATTCTTACTTCAGTTAGCCCGTGAGAACTGTATTGATGGAGACAAAATTCGCGCAGGAGATGCTGTGAACTTCTCCATTGGTCAGGGAGATACTGTCGTTACTCCCATCAAACTTGCGCAGATGTATGCAGCCATTGCCAACGGTGGAACTATTTGGAAGCCAACGATTGCGAAGGCAATTGTGAAGACTGATGGCACTGTGCTTCGCACATTCCAGCCTGAAAAACTCGGTGAGCTAGGTGAAGACCAAGCAACGATTGACTTCCTGCATGATGCACTTCATGAAGTGACAATTTCAGGTACAGGAGCTGGAGCATTTGCAGGTTTTCCTGTTGCAACATCAGGCAAGACGGGAACAGCGCAGGTCTTTGGTCGTAATCCCAATGGAAGCGCTAAATCTGATACATCTTGGTATGCATCATTTGCACCTGCAAAGAATCCTCGTTACGCCGTTGTCATGATGGTGAGCCAAGGTGGTTACGGTGCTGGAACATCAGGTGTGGGTGTGCGCCAGATTTATGAAGCAATCTTTGGTGCTCAAGGATCTACTGTGAAGCCAGAGCTTGCTCTCTTTCCCAATGGAAAGCCGCCCACCACACTGCCTCGCATCTCACCTGCAACGAAACCAAAGCCATCTATATTAAATCCTGGCAAACCCAAAGTTATTGCTAGCCCGACACCCACTGCGAAGGCGAAGGTCAAACGATGAGTACATTCCTCAATCGCAGCCCATATCGCCGAGTGCGCAGAAGTTCAGTTGTCTCTGGCTTTGATCCTGTATTAACGGGCGCAGTTGCTGCGCTATTAGTTATTGGTACTTTGCTTGTCTATGCAGCAACACGTGATTGGTATGCAACAAATGGCTTAGATCCACAGTATTACCTCAAGCGCCATGTGATCAATATTGTTATTGGCCTGGCTCTTGCATGGGGAACAACAATTATTGATTATCGGCTTCTTCGTGCGTACACACCATATATCTGGGGGCTGGGCGTCTTTGGACTTCTTCTCGTGCTCATTCCAGGAGTAGGTAGTGAAGTAAACGGCGCTAAGGCGTGGATTCGTCTGCCAGCGGGTTTTCAAATTCAGCCAGCTGAGATTGCAAAGATTTCTATCATTATCGGTATTGCAATGCTCTTATCTGAGCGCACGCATAATAACGATGCGCCAACAAGCCAAGATGTTCTCAAAGCGCTCGGGGTGGCTGCAATTCCCCTTCTTCTTATCCTCGTGCAACCGGATATGGGAACAGTCCTGATTATTAGCGCATCTGTTGTCACCATGCTTGCAGTATCTGGCGCTCCATCTCGATGGGTAGTTGGACTGATAATTCTTGCTCTGCTGGGTGGATTTGTTGCAGTCAAAGCCGGAGTAATCAGTGATTATCAAGTAAAGCGACTTCAATCATTTGTTGATCCCAATGCAGATTCACAAGGTGCTGGTTATCAACTCAGACAAGCGCGCATCACTGTGGGATCTGGTGGGCTCATCGGAACAGGTCTCTTTAATGGACCACAGACCAATGGTCGCTTTGTTCCCGAACAACAGACCGACTTTATCTTCACCGTTGCCGGTGAAGAGCTTGGATTCTTAGGTAGTGGGCTCATCATCTTCCTGCTCTTCTTGATTTTGATGCGAGCATTTGCGATTGCAAGGCGATCGACGGACCCATACGGAACACTTGTCTGCACAGGTGTTATGGCATGGTTTGCCTTTCAGATATTTGAAAATATCGGTATGACCTTAGGTTTGATGCCGATGACAGGCGTTCCTCTGCCATTTATGTCTTATGGCGGATCGAGCATGTTTGCCAATCTCATCGGCTTTGGCCTCTTGCAGAATGTTCATGCAAGTCACCGCAGCTAAATCACGCTCAGAATAGGTTTTTGGCTCACCTTTCTGTCATAATTGACCCAACAGTTCAGCGCGGCCAGCGATCCTTATCGCGCCTGCGGCGGACTACACAAAGGTTTTGTTCGAAGTGAAATCTCATTTCGGGCCACGAGAATGCGTATAACCAGCAATCTGGAGATACGCGCTAAAGGATTTGGTGCCATGGCTATTGAGCCAAAATCACCGCGTAAGCGCGCGGTTAAGAAGTCAAGTAAGAAATCGCTGAGTTCAGATGTAACAACTGAACCAACAGAGACAGCTGCAGAGGTAACGGATGCGCCTAAGCGCGCAAAGAAATCTGCAGCAATTCCTGTTCCAATCTTTCAAGCAGCACCCGCTGATGCAGTTGCGCCTAAGCGCGCAAAGAAAGCTGCAAAGCCGGCAAAGGCTGAAGAGGTAGAAGAATCAACCGCTACATCCAGTGACTCAGATGATTCTGATGGTCGTGGTGGGCGTAATCGCCGCCGTCGTCGCGGTGGCCGTGGTCGCCGTAAGCCCAATGGTGAAGGCGCAGAAGGACAAGAGAATTCAGAGAACGAGTCAGATGATTCATCTGATGAGTCAGCAGAGAGCGCAGATGGCACAACTCATCGTCGCCGACGTCGCCGTCGCGCAACAGGTGATGGTGTCACACCAGGTGAGACCATCGATGAAGATGGCGTTGTCACAGTTGTTAAGGTCCGCGAAGTCCGTGAAAAGACAGAGCGCCCAGTACGCGAAAAGACAGAGCGTGGAACACGCAATCGTCGTGATCGCGATCGTGGTCGCAGTGATTCACGTGAATACCGCGAGCCATATCGTCGCCGTGGAACCATCATTACAGATGGTGAATTCCTAGCGCGCCGCGAAAATGTTGATCGTGAAATGGTTGTCCGCCAAGTCGGAGACCGTATTCAGATTGCTGTCATTGAAGATAATGTCATGGTTGAGCACTACGTCAACCGTAATGCCAACGTTTCATACGTTGGTAACGTCTATCTTGGTCGCGTTCAGAACGTTCTTCCTTCGATGGAAGCTGCATTCGTTGATATCGGCAAGGGTCGTAACGCTGTTCTCTATGCAGGTGAAGTCAATTGGGATGCAGCAGGTATCTCTGAATCTGAACCACGCAAAATTGAAATGGTATTAAAGACAGGTCAGCCTGTTCTTGTGCAAGTTACTAAAGATCCAATCGGGCAAAAGGGTGCACGCCTTACTAGCCAGATCTCACTTCCAGGACGTTATGTTGTCTATGTTCCTGGCGGCGGAATGAGCGGAATCTCCAAGCGACTTCCTGAATCAGAGCGCACACGTCTGAAGGCAATTCTCAAGACTCTTATCCCAGAAGATGCTGGCGTCATTGTGCGCACAGCAGCAGAAGGTGTGTCAGAGGCAGAGCTCACAGCAGATGTCGAGCGTCTTAAAGCGCAATGGGATGATATTTATCAGAAGTCAACCAATCCAAACTTCCATGCACCAGCACTTCTGCTTTCAGAGCCAGATCTTGCTGTGCGCGTTATCCGCGATATCTTCAATGAAGATTTCCGCAAGCTCATCATTCAAGGCAACGAAGCATGGGAAGAAATTAGTTCCTACCTTGGCTCTATTGCACCTGAGCTTGTCACAAAGATTGAGAAGTATTCTGGAAAGAGTGATCTCTTTGCTGACTACCGCGTTGAAGAGCAACTTGCTAAGGCATTTGATCGCAAGGTCTATCTACCATCTGGTGGTTCCCTTGTTATCGATCGCACAGAAGCGATGGTTGTGATCGATGTGAACACCGGTAAGTTCATCGGTAAGGGTGGAAACCTGGAAGAGACTGTTACCAAGAACAACCTGGAAGCTGCGGAAGAAATCGCACGTCAACTTCGTCTTCGCGACTTAGGTGGAATTGTTGTCATCGACTTTATCGACATGATTCTTGAATCTAACCGTGATGCCGTATTGCGCCGTTTGGTTGAAAGCCTCGGCCGCGATCGCACCAAGCATCAGGTTGCAGAAGTAACCTCTCTTGGTCTTGTGCAGATGACACGTAAGCGTGTGGGACAAGGACTGATCGAAGCATTCTCAACCACATGTGATTCTTGTAATGGCCGCGGAATTCATATCCATATGGATCCTGTGAAGATGAAGGCTCCAATGCCTCAGGTAAATTCACAGAGTGCACATCACCCAGATGTTGAAGAGGAATCAGCGACAGATCACGAATTCCACGAGACTCTCAATGAAGATCGTCTTGAGGTGGAAGTCACCGAAGAGAAGGCTGCCGCCCCTAAAGGAAAGCGCCGCCGCAGGGCAGCAAGCTCTGGGGTTATTACCGCCTAAATAATTAGGCCAAATCGGCCAATTTGACCCCGAGGGTGCGAAATCCGTACCCTTAGCCTCTGCCCGAGCACGCCTTATGCGTGAATCGAGCTTGATGACTAATGAAGAAGAACTGAGGCAATAGAGAATGTACGCAATCGTTAAAGCTGGCGGACGCCAGGAGAAGGTAACTGTTGGCGAGACCATCACGGTCGATCGCATGGACGCTGCTGTTGGCGCATCAGTTTCATTCCCAGCTCTTCTCGTCGTTGATGGCGCAAACGTCACAACTGACCTCAAGGTTCTCTCAAGCATCAAGGTAACTGGAGAAGTTATCGACGAAGTAAAGGGTCCAAAGATCGACATCCTTCGTTACAAAAACAAGACAGGCCACCGCCGTCGTCAAGGTTTCCGTGCACAGCACACACGAGTAAAGATCACCGCAATCAGCGGTGCTAAGTAAGGGTTAAGGGAGCAAACAAATGGCAAGTAAAAAGGGTGTTTCCTCAACACGTAACGGTCGCGATTCAAACCCACAGTACCTCGGTATTAAGCGTTTCGGTGGCCAAGAAGTAAATGCAGGAGAGATTCTCGTTCGTCAGCGTGGAACACACTTCCACCCAGGCAAGAACGTTGGACGCGGTAAAGATGACACACTCTTCGCTCTTGCAGCAGGAGTAGTTGAATTCGGTCGCGCTCGCGATCGTCGCGTAGTGAATGTAGTCCCTGCAGCTTAATTTAGGTTTCTCTACAAAGAGCGGGCCGCATTTATCGCGGTCCGCTTTTTTATTTTCAATAGTTTTATATCGGTCTTAAAGGGAAGGGGAGTAACAATGACAACATTCATTGATAGCGTCACTCTCTTTGCCGCTGCCGGAAAAGGTGGAGACGGTTGCGTCTCAGTAAAGCGCGAGAAATTCAAGCCACTGGGTGGTCCTGATGGTGGCAACGGTGGTCGCGGTGGAGACATCATTCTCGTTGTTGATTCATCAGTAACTACTCTTCTTGATTTCCACCACTCACCACATCGCAAGGCAACCTCTGGCCATCAAGGCTTTGGCGATCGCAAAGATGGTGTTTCAGGTGAAGATCTCATCATGGCTGTTCCTAATGGCACTGTTATCTATGATGAAGATGGAAAACAGATTGCAGATTTAATCGGTATTGGAACAACTTTCCTTGCAGCACGCGGTGGACACGGTGGCCTTGGAAACCTCGCTCTGGCTTCATCAAAGCGTCGTGCACCAGGCTTTGCCCTCCTTGGCGAACCAGGAGAAGAGCGCAGACTCACACTTCAACTTAAATCTGTTGCAGATATCGCACTCGTAGGATTTCCGAGCGCTGGAAAGTCATCTCTCATTGCAGCAATTTCAGCTGCGCGTCCAAAGATTGCTGACTATCCATTTACTACTCTTGTTCCAAACCTTGGCGTTGTGCAAGCAGGAGATACACGCTTTACCGTGGCAGATGTTCCAGGACTCATTCCTGGTGCTTCACAAGGCAAGGGCCTTGGACTTCAATTCCTACGCCACGTTGAGCGCTGCGTTGCACTTGTGCATGTTCTGGACTGTGGAACTCTTGAGACAGATCGCAATCCGATTGATGACCTTGAAGCAATTGAAAATGAATTGGCACTCTATGGTGGTCTTGAAGATCGCGTCCGAATTGTTGCCTTAAATAAAGTAGATCTTCCTGATGGCAAGGCAATGGCCGATATGGTGGAAGAGCAGCTCAAAGAGAAGGGCTATGAGGTATATAAAGTCTCTGCGGCAAGCCGTGAAGGTTTGCAGGAACTTCTTTATTCAATGGCTCGCCTTGTTCAGCGTGAGCGTGCAGAGGCTGCAAAGGAAGAGCGCACTCGCATTATCTTGCGCCCTATTGCAGTCGATGATTCAGGATTTACTGTGCAGAAAAATGGCGATGATTCATTTAGCGTGCGCGGGCAGAAAGTTGTGCGCTGGGTTCGCCAGACAAACTTTAAGAATGCAGAAGCAATTGGTTATCTCGCAGATCGCCTTGCTCAGCTCGGTGTTGAGAAAGAATTGTTTAAAAAGGGTGCAGTTGCTGGCTCTGAAGTTCGAATCGGCTCTGGCGATAATGAAGTTGTCTTCGAATGGGAGCCAACCATTGAGGCAGGCGCCGAACAACTAGCTGGCTTCTTACATCGTCGCGGTGAAGATTCACGTCTTGAAGGTGCATGGAATACGGTTGAAACAGAGCGCGATCGCCTCTCAGATGATGAAGTTGCGCGCCAATGGGAATACAACGTTGCAGAGCCAACGAATCCTGAAATGAAGCTGACTTTAAATGAGATTCAAGAGAGTGAAACAGAAAGCAATGACAAGTGAACCGCGAGGCAATAACAAGCGCTAAGCGCGTTGTCATCAAGATTGGTTCTTCTTCCCTTACAGGCTCTGCCGGTTCTGAACTCGATCCCCATGCTGTGCAGAAGGTTGTTGATTTAGCGTTCTCACTCAAAAAGCGTGGGGCGGAAGTAGTAGTTGTCTCATCCGGTGCCATTGCGGCAGGCCTTTCACCACTTGGCCTAAAGGTGCGTCCAAAAGATCTTGCAACACAACAGGCCGCAGCCTCTGTCGGCCAAGGGCTTCTGATTGCTCAATACAGCGAGAAGTTCAAAGCTCATGGCGTTATCTCCTCTCAAGTCCTTCTGACAACTGAAGATGTTGTTCGCCGTTCGCACTATGCCAATGCGCAGCAGACACTGACCAAATTACTTTCACTGGGTGTGATTCCTGTTATCAATGAGAATGACACAGTTGGTACACAAGAGATTCGCTTTGGAGATAACGATCGCCTTGCAGCTCTTGTGGCACTTCTCATTCAGGCAGATTTGCTTGTCCTTGTTTCAGATATTGATGCACTCTATGACGCACCTCCAACACAAGCTGGTGCTAAACCCATTCGTTATGTTGCCAATATTGCAGAGATTGAATCCATCACTTTAGGTGGTGCGGGTTCTTCAGGTGTTGGTAGCGGGGGAATGGTTACAAAGGTTGAAGCTGCGCGCATTGCAACAAGTGCTGGCATTCCTATGCTTCTAACTTCCCTTCAGGAATCAGGACACGCGGTTGCTGGTGAAGAGTTCGGTACCTTCTTTGAGGCACATACTTCCAAAGCTAATTCACGACTTCTCTGGCTTGCCCACGCATCTACTCCACGAGGTCGTTTGATTCTCGATGATGGCGCAGTCACTGCAATTCTTGAACGCGGAGTCTCACTTCTTCCAGCAGGTGTTACTGCGGTGGAAGGTGATTTCATTTCAGGCGATACTGTTGAGCTTGCATCTGGATCAGGCAAAGTAATTGCTCGTGGCCTTGTGGCATTTGATTCTGAAGAGATCCCACAGATGCTTGGGCGCTCTACGAAAGAACTTGCTGCATCATTGGGCGCTGAATATGAGCGCGAGCTCGTGCATAGAGATGATTTAGTTCTCCTATGAACGCCGAAGCAGTAGTTGCTGAGCTAGCGCTGAAAGCCCGCAAGGCTTCGCGCACACTTTCTACTGCAACGGGTACTGAGCGCAAAGCGGCACTGGAAGCGATTGCACAAGCAATGGAATCTCGTAGCGCTGAAATTCTTGCGGCCAATGAACTCGATATGGTTGCTGCGCGGGCTGAAAACATGCACCCACAGATGCAAGATCGCTTGCTTCTGAACTCAGAGCGCATTGCAGGAATTGCTGGGGGAGCGCGCCAAGTAGCAGCTCTACCTGACCCACTCGGACAAACACTTCGTAAATCCACTCTCCCTAATGGACTAGAGCTTGAACAGATTTCAGTTCCTTTCGGGGTTATTGGAATGGTCTATGAGGCGCGTCCTAATGTGACTGTTGATGCCGCTGTTATTTTGTTGATGTCAGGAAATGCGGCTCTTTTGCGCGGATCATCGACTGCACACAACAGCAATGAGATTCTCGTAAAGGTTATGAAAGATGCGCTAGCAACAACCAAGATTTCACCTGATGTGATTCAGCTTGTTCCATCGGAGGATCGTGCAACCACTAAAGCGCTGCTGACAGCCCGTGGCAAGGTAGATCTTGTTATCCCTCGTGGGAGCGCAGCCCTAATTCGCATGGTTGTTGATGAAGCAACGGTTCCAACAATCGAAACTGGCGCAGGTGTCTGCCATGTCTATGTTGATGAGTTTGCCGATATTGAGAAGGCTCTTCCAATTTTGATTAACTCAAAGACTCATCGCCCAAGTGTCTGTAATGCTGCTGAAACTCTTTTGGTTCATAAGGCGATTGCGCCAACGTTCTTGCCGATGGCGCTGAAGGCTCTGAGTGATGCAGGCGTTATCTTGCACGCTGATGCCACTGCACAAAAGGTGGCAGATACCTTCAAGATTGCTTCCACTCTTGCAACGGATGCGAATTGGTCTACTGAGTACGGTGTTCTTGAGATGAATGTGGCAGTTGTTGATTCAGTTGATGCTGCAGCAGATCACATCGCTCAATACGGAACCAACCACACAGAGGCGATTGTTACCGAAAATAAAGCCAATGCCGCTCGCTTTATCGCACTCTCTGATTGCGCAGCTGTCATGGTCAATACTTCGACGCGATTTACTGATGGTGAGCAGATGGGCTTTGGCGCAGAGATCGGAATCTCAAATCAGAAGTTGCATGCGCGAGGACCTATGGGCCTTGAGGCGATGACCACAACTACCTGGATCGTTACTGGCACGGGCCAGATTCGCTCTTAATCTCATCCTTTTATAGACTCCCCATATGAGCAGCCTCTCCCGCGATGATGTCGCAAAGCTTGCAGGCCTAGCCCGCATTGAGATGACTGAGGCAGAGCTCGTTGAACTCTCATCACAATTTGGATTGATTCTCGATGCTGTTGCTCGCGTTCAAGAGATGGATCTCTCTGGAGTCAAGGCGACTTCGCATCCACAGCCACTAGAAAATATTGCACGCCCTGACGTTGTTCTTCCAAGCCTTTCACCAGAAGATGCACTCTCAGGCGCTCCAGCACAAGAGGAGTCACGTTTTCGTGTTCCTCAAATCTTGGGTGAAGCAGAATGATTCGCAATACTGCAGCGCAGATGGCAGAAGCTCTTGCTAAGGGTGAGACGACTTCCGTTGAACTTACACAAGCACATCTTGATCGTATTGCCGCAGTTGATGGCCAAGTAAAAGCTTTCTTGCATGTTGATTCTGCTGGCGCACTTGCACAAGCAAAAGATGTGGATGCTCGTCGCAAGAGCGGTGAGAAACTCTCTCCTATCGCAGGTGTTCCACTTGCTCTCAAAGATGTTCTTGCACAAAAAGGTGTTCCTACTACTGCAGGATCAAAGATTTTGCAGGGATGGCTTCCTCCCTATGACTCAACTGTTGTGAGCAAACTTAAAGCTGCCGGTGTTGTCATTATGGGCAAGACCAACATGGATGAATTTGCTATGGGCTCATCGACAGAGAATTCTGGTTACGGTCCCACATTTAATCCATGGGATTTAACGCGCACACCAGGTGGTTCATCAGGTGGGTCAGCTGCTGCTGTCTCTGCCTTTGAAGCACCTCTTGCAATCGGTTCAGATACTGGTGGATCTATTCGCCAACCTGCAGCGCTGACAGGAATTGTTGGAGTTCGCCCCACATATGGCGCAGTCTCTCGCTTTGGTTTGATTGCATATTCATCAAGTCTTGATCAAGCAGGACCCTTTGGTCGCACAGTCCTTGATACTGCGCTGCTTCACGAAGTGATGGCAGGACATGATGCAAAGGATGCAACAAGTATCAATGCACCTGTGCCAGCAGTTGTTGCTGCTGCAAAGAGTGGCGATGTTAAGGGAATGAAGATTGGTGTTATCAAGCAGTTGCAAGGAGAGGGATATCAAAAGGGTGTGCAGACACGCTTTGATGAATCACTTCAAGTACTTGCATCTCTTGGCGCAGAAATCGTTGAAGTTGATTGCCCTAGCTTTGAATACGCACTTGCTGCTTATTACTTAATCGCTCCATCTGAATGTTCTTCAAACCTCGCTCGCTTTGATGCCATGCGCTATGGACTTCGCACAGGTGATGTCAATGGCGCATCAGCGGAGGCAGTCATGAGCGCAACGCGCGATGCTGGTTTTGGTCGCGAGGTTAAGCGCCGCATCATCCTTGGCACCTATGCGCTCTCATCAGGTTATTACGATGCCTACTACGGCAGCGCACAGAAGATTCGCACTTTGATTATTCAAGATTATGCAAAGGCATTTACCAAGGCAGATGTTCTTGTCTCACCTACTGCTCCAACAACTGCATACAAGATCGGCGAGAAGGTTGATGACCCGATGGCTATGTATTTGGGTGATGTGGCAACAATTCCAGTAAACCTTGCTGGCATCTGCGGAATGTCACTTCCTGCAGGACTAGCTGATGAAGATAACTTGCCTGTTGGTTTCCAGATTATGGCTCCTGCGATGCAGGATCAACGTCTGTATCAAGCAGGTGCAGCACTTGAGGCCGCACTTCTTTCTAAGTGGGGCGCACCAATTCTTTCAAAAGCTCCTGAGTTAAAGGGAGCGAAGTAATGGCTCTACCAACATATGAGGAAGTCATCGCTAAGTGGGATCCTGTATTAGGTCTTGAAGTTCACGTTGAACTCAATACTGCGAGCAAGATGTTCTGTTCTTGTGCCACAGAGTTCGGTGGAGCACCGAATACTCAGACATGCCCTGTCTGCTTGGCCTTGCCTGGAGCACTGCCTGTGGTCAATGAAAAGGCGATTGAATCAACGATTCTGATTGGCCTTGCACTGAACTGCAAGATTGCTCCCTATAGCCGCTTTGCACGTAAGAACTATTTCTATCCCGATATGCCAAAGAACTTCCAGATTTCACAGTATGACGAACCTATTTGTTTTGACGGGTATGTCGATGTTGAGATCGATACCGATGAAGGTCCTAAGCAGTTCCGTATTGAAGTTGAGCGCGTTCATATGGAAGAAGACACCGGTAAGTCACTTCACGTGGGAGGGGCAACTGGTCGTATTCATGGCGCTGATTACTCACTCCTTGATTACAACCGTGCAGGTATTCCACTGGTTGAAATCGTTACCAAGATTGTTCCTGGCACAGGCAAGTACGCACCAGAAGTTGCTAAGGCTTACGTTGCAGAGCTGCGCGATATCTTGCGAGGTTTGAAAGTCTCTGATGTGAAGATGGAACAAGGCTCACTGCGCTGCGATGCCAACGTCTCTTTAAAGCCAATCGGCTCTGATGTCTTGGGCACGCGTTCTGAGACAAAGAACGTCAACTCACTTCGCTCTGTTGAACGTGCAATCCGTGGAGAGATGATTCGTCACGCAGAGCTGCTCAATGATGGCAAGCAGGTTAAGCAAGAGACTCGCCACTTCCAAGAAGATACAGGTCTTACTCGCTCAGGTCGTTCGAAGGAGCAAGCAGAGGATTACCGCTACTTCCCAGATCCAGATTTAGTTCCAGTAACACCTGCAGCTAGCTGGATTGAAGAGCTGCGCGCAACACTTCCTGAGCGTCCATCACTTCGTCGAAAGCGCATTAAAGAAGAGTGGAACGTTCCCGATAAAGAGATGCAGGCGATGATTAACGCTGATGTCTTGGATATTGTGGAAGCCACGGTTCTATTGGGCGCAGATCCAACCAAGGCTCGCACATGGTGGCTCGGTGAAATCTCACGTATTGCCAATGATCAAAACGTTGCTATTGCAGATCTTGC
>JBDLSZ010000031.1:0-23405 GCA_039799305.1 Actinomycetota bacterium | reverse complement strand
GATGACTTTCTCCCCTACTGCGATACCTCTGCCGTGGCCCGAGGTTGGATTGATTGCTATCGCCCACATGGGACGACCCTATCGGCTATTCGGTAATTGGGGACGGCGCTGCAATCTTGGTACTGCCGGTTTCCATGCTTTCCGCTTTTCTATCCCGCTTCATATCAACAAGGAGTGCGATCCCGCCTGCCATAAAATACAAGAAAATTAAAGGCGCAGATAGCAAAACCATACTCATTGGATCCGCTGTTGGTGAGAGAGCTGCGACAGCAAAAAAGATCGAGAATACCCACGCGCGCCACGGTTTCAGGATGGTGCGTCCTCTTAAGAATCCAATCAGATTAAAGGTGAGTAGGAATATGGGAAGTTCAAAGGCGAGGCCAACAAACAAAATTATTCGCAATACGAAATCAAGGTAATCATCAAAGCGCACTAAGTTGCTCACCGCACCTGGCGTAAAACCTAAGAGCGCTTTTATTGCAACAGGCAGAATTAAGTAACCAAGAGTTGCGCCCATCATAAAGAATGGGGTTGCGGCTGTGACAAAGAGAACGCTATTGCGCTTCTCTTTTCTGTGAAGTGCAGGGGCAATGAATGCCCAAAGTTGGTAGAGCCAGAATGGAGCCGAGACTATAACGGCAGTCATGAGAGCTACCTTGATCTGCAGATCTAGTGGACCTAAGACGCCACTGATATAGAGAGCACCACAACTGGCAGCTCCTGAAGCTTGAGCTTCGCGCAAGTCGCAAACAGGTTTGGCTAAGGTAACGATGATTGAATTATAGAAATACCATCCCCCACCAAATGCCACGGCAATCGCAAGTGCCGAACTAAGAACTCGTTTCCTGAGTTCTCGTAAGTGGTCGATGAGCGGCATCTGTCCTGTTGGTGAAGATGCCATCGGATTACTTCTCTTTTTTGCCGTCTTCTTCAATTACAGAATCGTCGGCCTTCATCTCTTTCATCTCACTCTTAAAGATTCGCATTGAGCGGCCGAGAGAACGGGCAGAATCAGGAAGACGCTTTGCGCCGAAAAGGACCAGCACAACAATAAGCAGGATGACGATTTCTCTTGGGCCTAAATTCATAGTGCGAACTCCTTAACGTGAGATTTGACCATAGATTACACCAGGTATCTTTGAATGGGTAGGCGAGGAATTTATCCCTCATAACGCTTGAGTATCGTTTCCGCTCTTTTAGCGATTTCACTTCGGATTTCTGCTGGAGTCAGTAGTTCGACCGCCCCTGCGGATGCCAAGACAGATCTTGCAATCCAATGTTGCGAGAACGACGATGATTTAAAGACCGTCCCGGCTTCCAGGTTGGATTCTTCAAAACGCTCAGCTACATCTCTAGTTGGCCTGACCACCTTTACCTCAAAGCGAATTTTCTCGGGATTAACGGGTGGCGTCGTGGAAGGCTTTTCAACTTCCGCGGTCTCTGCAGATTGAACTCTATCGATGCGAAAATGTCTGAAATCTTGCGCTGTGAAGCAGTACGCGTGCAGGTACAAAGAACCTTGACTCTCAAGCATCTCTAGTGGCAACACAACTCTCGATGATATTTCATCCTTGTAGAGTGAGTGATATGAAATCTTGAGCCCACTGCGATGAGATATGGCTTGCCTGATTGAAGTTGATACTTCATGACTGATGTTGCTGGAGGCAAATAACGCAAGTGGAAGATTGACAAGTTGTGCAATGCGCTGTGAAAGAGAAGCAACTGCAGCAATCAAATCCTCTCTTTCAGTAGAGATTGAAGATCGCAGCACTTCCAAACCAAGTACGAGCGCTACACCCTCTTCGTGTGTGATAGATCGTGGCCTTGCCAGGGTTGGCGCATTTCTTATCGTGACATAACCAGATTCAAAATCTAAATCCATCAATTCGAGCGGTGTGTAGCCGGGAAGGCCACACATCCAGAGCGTTGTTAAATCGTTGATCATCTGATCGATGGAAATTTCGAATACTGCGGCCAAATCAAGAAGAGATATACCTTGATGCGTATTGATGTACGGAACCAGATCCAGCATGCGAGAAGTACGCTCTAGTGGGCCCGCACTATTTCCCTGCTCCTTCTTAGCCATGTGTCTTCACCAATTCTTCGAGACTTGCAATGATGATTTCTCGCAGCTCAATCGGTGAATGAACGTAGACATCATCCCCGTGCCAGAGGATCAATGCAGAGAGGGTCCTCATATCAAGGATTGGAATCTGTACTTGATCCCATTCACCTATCGACTTCGTTGACGATGCCAGAGCGCGAAGTGAAGTACCTTTTCCGCGGCGGATATCAATAATTGCATGGGTCTCTATATCTCTTTCGAATATTCGCTTCGAATCAAAGTTCTCAGGAGTTTCGAAATCCTTAGGTCCTTTTTTCACAGTGAAGCTTCCGATGACCCGATCAAAACGGAAAGTGCGAATCTCCTCGATGCTCTGATCCACTCCGGTGAAATACCAGAAGCCAGAACGTGTTGATAGGCCTATCGGGACTACGCTTCTCACTTCATCCGTCAATTCATAGTTTCGGTAAGTGAATTCAAGAATCTGGTGTTCTGCGATAGCGCGCGTGATTATCGGAAGGTCTAGGCCACCATCGGAGAAGAAGGGCGCGGAGTCGGGGATATTCTCTTCATCAACTGCAATTCCCAGTGAATTCAACTTCACCAGAGCTCGTTGAGCAGCGTCATCGAGTGAAGCCCCTTGCCATGCTTGAGCCGCTAAAGATAAAAGAGATATTTCAAGTGCTGTTACATCTCCAAGATCAAGTTGGTATCTCTCCCGCTTGATTCGATAACCGGCCTCATCGTTAAAGAGCGGGTCAAAGGAGCCGACTTCAATCTCTATGCCTAGTGAGCGAAGATCATCTTTATCTCGCTCGAACATTCTCTCTTTAGACTCGGAACTTCCTTCATATCCTTCAATGGTTTTGAAGATTTCAGATTTAGTGATGAACCTCTTCGTTGCTAAGAGCGCAATGGTGAGATTAATGAGTCGCTCACTCTTCCGCGACACCATAGGCACCCTTTGCTGGACGGCGTCGGCGAGCTAATACATCGACACCGGGTGCCATGCGACGGCTCTGGATAAGAAATCCTGTGTGACCGATCATTCGTTGCTGCGGGCGAACTGCAAGTCCTTCGTGATGCCAACCGCGGACAATTGTCTCTGAACTCTCAGGTTCAGTGAAGTGACCATCTTCCTTTAACGCCTCTGCAGTTGCCGATAGTTGCGTGGTGGTTGCAACATATGCGAGGAACACTCCCCCGGGTCTTAAGACCTTTGCAGCCATTTCCACGCACTCCCATGGAGCTAACATGTCGAGGATCACGCGATCAAATGTGTTGGAAAATTCCTGTTCTTGCACTGATCCGACATCAAGACGCCAATTCTGTGGGGCGCTACCAAAATAGTTGGTGATATTTGCAGTTGCATTGTCAGCAAAATCTTGTCGACGCTCGACTGAATGGACTGAACCCTCGGGCCCCACTGCGCGCAGTAAAGAGAGCGTGAGTGCACCGCTGCCAACACCGGCTTCAAGAACCCGTGCACCTGGGTAGATATCAGCAACTCCCACGATCATTGCAGCATCTTTCGGATACACAATCGTTGCACCTCGTGGCATCGAGAGAACATAATCTGCAAGCAATGGGATGAAAGCTGTGAACTTGAGTCCTGCAGTTGTGCTCACAACGGAACCTTCAGGAAGTCCGATCAAATCATCGTGAGTTATCCAACCTTTATGGGTGTGCCACTCTTTTCCAGGTGTAATGGTGAAGCTATAGAGCTTGCCTTTGGGGTCGGTGAGTTGAATTCGATCGCCGGCTTTGAAATATCCTGGATTAGACACATGCGCATCTTAGGTGAAAGTCGAGCTCGTGTCGGTACTGCGCTGTATCGTCTGCGAGATGGAACCGCTACGCCTATCCCCGAGTCGTATGAACGATTTCACCAATTGTCCACAGCTCTATAAATATCGGGCCATCGACCAACTTCCTGAGCCTCCCAGCATTGATGCCGAACGTGGCAAGTTGATTCACGCAGTTCTTGAAGATCTCTTTGAGCTACCAGCGCAATCGCGAACTTTTGAATCAGCACTCGAGATACTGCCTAAAAAGTGGAGCGCTCAATTAGAGGGCACGCCGGAACTTGCTGCCCTCGTTCTGGATGAGAAGGAGTGGTTTGATCGTGCGCAATCACTTCTCACCAATTACTTCTCCCTAGAAAAACCTGCGACATTTGAATCCACTTATCGCGAACTCCATCTTGAACGCGATATCTCCGATGAGATATATCTTCATGGATATGTCGATCGCCTCGATATTGCACCTACTGGTGAAGTTCGCATCGTGGATTACAAGACTGGAAAGTCACCCAAGCCTGGCTGGGAGGAGAAGGCGCTCTTTCAACTACGCGTCTACGCGCTTCTCTATTGGCAGAACGAAGGAGTACTCCCCCGCCTGCTTCAGTTGATTTACCTGGGTGATTCCAAAATAGTAAAGAGCGAACCTAATGAGGCGCAATTGAAATCAACGGAGAAGATTCTCAAAAATATAGGGGCTGAGATTCTTACGGCTATCGAGCAGAATGATTTTCCAACGAAGAAATCACGCCTCTGTGACTGGTGCTTCTTTAAAGCAATCTGCCCAGCTCACAACTAATTAGCGTTGAAGTACTTCGCCTCTGGGTGATGAACGATGATTGCAGATGTTGATTGCTCAGGGTGAAGTTGGAACTCCTCTGAAAGTTCAACGCCGATGCGTCCTGGTTCAAGGAGTTCACAGAGTTGGGTCTGTTGTTCAATATCGGGACATGCGGGATATCCGAATGAATAGCGGGAGCCGCGATAACCCTGATCCAGAATTCCTTGCAGATCCGGTGAATCATCACCACGAACAGCCATCTCTTCACGGATGCGTGCATGCCAATGCTCGGCTAAAGCTTCAGTGAGCTGAACAGAGAGACCATGAAGTTCCAGGTAATCGCGGTAGGCATCGGCTGCAAAGAGTTCATTGGCAGCTTTACTGACCGTATTACCCATTGTGACAACATGGAATGCAACGACGTCAGTTTTACCTGAATCTTTTGATGCAAAGAAGTCTGCAAGACATAATCTGCGATCACGTGATTGACGTGGGAATGAGAATCGTGTTCGTTCTTTTCCAGCATCGGGACCTTCGTGATGCAAAATAATCAAATCATTTCCTTCAGAGACGCATGGGAAATATCCATAGACAACTGCTGCCTCTAACCAACCATTGGATTGCACTTCATTGAGAAGCTTACGAAGTCGAGGACGACCTTCTGTCTCTGCCATCGCTTCAAATTCACCACGGCCTCCCTTAAGACCCCACTGACCCATAAAGAGTGCGCGCTCATCAAGCATCCCCACGTAATCAGCTAAAGGAATACCTTTAACGATACGTGAACCAAAGAATGGTGCTTTCGGTATTCCAACATCTAGAGCTACATCACTGCGCACTGTATCCAGCGGGCGATTTTCATCCTTGCGAGAAACAGCCTTCACTTTGCGTTCGCGAAGCGCAGGAAGTGCTGCACCTTCATCGCCGCGTTTAACAGCCATGATGGCATCCATTAGACGTAAGCCTTCGAAGGCATCGCGTGCATAGCGAACTTCTCCTGGAAATATTGCTGCGAGATCTTGCTCAACATATGCGCGAGTAAGTGCTGCCCCACCCAGAACTACTGGCCACTTATCGGATAAGCCGCGAGATGTGATCTCTTCCAAGTTCTCTTTCATGATGACGGTTGATTTAACAAGTAGGCCTGACATACCGATGGCATCTACTTCGTTTTCAAGGGCAGCATCAATAATTTGATTGATAGTTTGCTTGATTCCGATGTTAACAACCTGGTAGCCGTTGTTTGACAAAATGATGTCAACAAGATTCTTGCCAATATCGTGCACATCGCCCTTAACGGTGGCAAGCAACATGCGGCCACGGCCAGCATCACCAGTTTTCTCCATATGTGGTTCCAGATAGGCAACTGCTGACTTCATGACTTCAGCGCTCTGCAGAACGAATGGAAGCTGCATTTCGCCCTTACCGAAGAGCTCACCCACGACTTTCATACCTTCAAGAAGATGCTCATTAATGATCGCAAGTGGTGCAATTCCTTCGGTCATCGCGGTGTCGAGATCGTCAGTGAGGCCGACCTTTTCTCCATCGATGATGCGGCGTTCAAGGCGCTGGCGCAGTGGAAGGGCAGCCAGCTCTGATGCGCGAATATTGCGAGATGCTGCTAATTCAACGCCCTCGAAGAGCTGTAAGAACTCTTGAAGTGGGTCATAGGTGCAATTTTCTCCATCGTATGTGCGACGGTCATAAATAAGATCTAAAGCAACTTCTTTATGTCGGGCCTCAATTCGAGCCATCGGCATGATTTTCGATGGGTGAACAATCGCAGAATCAAGACCTGCTGCAACACATTCATGAAGAAAGACTGAATTGAGTACTACGCGAGATGCAGGATTGAGGCCGAAGGACACGTTACTTACACCCAATGTGGTCTGCACATCAGGGAATTCAGTCTTCAATGTTTTGATTGCACTAATGGTCTCTAATCCATCGCGACGGGTTTCTTCTTGTCCTGTTGCGATAGGAAATGTCAGAGTATCAATCAAGATATCTCCCACATTCATATTCCAGTTCTCTGTTAAATCCTTAATCAAGCGACGAGCTACTCGAAGCTTCCACTCTGCTGTTCGTGCCTGACCCTCTTCATCGATAGTGAGTGCAACAACAGATGCTCCATGCTCTTGCACTAGCGGCATGATGCGGGCGAAGCGTGATGTGGGTCCATCGCCATCTTCATAGTTCACAGAGTTGATGACACAACGTCCACCGAGGGCTTCAAGACCTGCCTTAAGAACTGCAGGCTCAGTTGAATCTAGGACAATGGGAAGAGTTGATGCTGTTGCAAAGCGTGATGCGACTTCATACATATCGCGAGCTCCATCGCGGCCCACATAGTCAACAGAGAGATCGAGCATGTGTGCGCCATCGCGAATCTGATCACGTGCTATTTCAACGCAGGTTGCCCAATCTTCGACAATAAGTGCATCACGAAATGCTCGAGAACCATTTGCATTAGTGCGCTCACCGATTGCTAGATAAGTCTTATCTTGTCTAAAGGGAACGTATTGATAGAGAGAGGAAGCACCTGGGTCGAGTTCTGGTGTGCGCACCCTTATGGAGTGACGATCCAAGCGATTGACCACTGCGGCCAAGTGCTCTGGTGTGGTGCCACAACATCCACCAATTAAACCAATTCCATAATCGTTTACGAATGTTTCAAGCGCGGTTGCTAGCTCCTCAGGGCCCAGTGGATATTCAGCGCCCTTTGCACCCAAGATAGGAAGACCAGCATTGGGCATTACTGAGATCGAGCATGTGGCGTTCTTTGAAAGATAGCGAAGGTGCTCAGACATTTCAGCTGGCCCTGTTGCGCAGTTCAAACCAATGAGATCTATATTGAGCGGCTCCAGAGCATTAAGTGCTGCGCCAATTTCAGATCCGAGCAACATAGTTCCCGTTGTTTCAACGGTAACTTGGGCAATGACCATCACGTCGCGATTGGATTCTGTTACTGCTTGTCGTGCTCCATTGACCGCAGCTTTTGCTTGCAGGAGGTCCTGAGTAGTTTCAATAAGAAGTGCATCAGCGCCCGAATCAACAAGGCCTTTACATGCGATGTAGTAATTTTCCTTCAAGTGTGAGTACGTGGTGTGACCAAGGCTTGGCAACTTCGTTCCTGGCCCGAGCGAACCTAAGACAAATCGTGGTTTATCGGGCGTGCTGAATGCATCTGCTGCTTCACGAGCAATCTTTCCCCCAGCAAAAGCCAGTTCATAAATACGATCTTCAATTCCATACTCTGCCAAGTTGGCCCAGTTAGCACCAAAAGTATTTGTCTCGATGGCGTCGACTCCCACGGCCAGATAAGCATCGTGAACAGAGCGAACGAGATCGGCACGGGTGATATTGAGAATCTCATTACAGCCTTCATGATTCTGAAAATCTTCAAGGGATGGGTCGGCTGCCTGCAGCATTGTTCCCATGGCTCCATCGGCGATGACGGTGCGCGTTTTGAGGGCTCGACGAAGTAGACCTTCGCTTACGGCCTGTGGCCCTTTATCGCTCGTCACGGCGCTGAGGTTACCGTAAGGTGTCAGATGTGGAGATTCATCAAATACCTGCTCTTCGTTCCCCTGTCATGGTTATTGCATTTTCAGGCTGGAATGATGCAGGAGAAGCTGCAACAGGTGCTGCATCCCATCTTCTTGCATCGTGGACTGATTCATCAACCGATGTAGTCCCAGAACTCATCGCTGATGTAGATCCAGAAGATTTCTATGACTTCCAGGTCAATCGCCCGACTGTCTATGTAGATGATTCAAGTATTAGATCTCTGACATGGCCGGGCACGCAAGTATTTGGATTGCGCACACCAGAAATTGATCATGACTTCGTTGTTGTCAGAGGTGTTGAGCCCTCGATGAAGTGGAAGACATTTGCAGCTGATGTGCTCGATCTCGCAGATGATTTGGAAGTCGATATGGTCATCACCTTAGGATCAATGTTGGCCGATACTCCTCATACTCGACCTATCACTGTCAGCGGTAGCGGTGCACATCCTGAAATCGCTCGTCGCCTTGGTGTTGAAATTAGTAAATACGAAGGTCCGACCGGAATTCTTGGCGTCATTCAAGATGCATGTGTGCGCCGTGGCATTGATGCAATCTCGCTGTGGGCAGCTATTCCGCACTATGCATCGAACTCACCGTCTCCAAAAGCTACGCTCGCACTAGTGAATGCGCTCGAGGACTTCCTTGAGGTATCACTTCCGCAAGGAGATCTCCACGAGGAATCTGCTGCGTGGGAAGAAGAGGTCACAGAGATGGCCAAGGAAGATTCTGATGTTGCAGAGTATGTGAAAGCACTTGAAGAGAGTAAAGATTCTTCAGAGCTACCAGAGGCAACAGGTGAATCTATAGCGCGTGAGTTGGAGCGATTCTTACGCAGGCAGAGCGAGAGTTAGAGAGTAATTCCGAGCAAGGTATCCAGTGCTCGACCAAGTTCTCCTGCAACTCCCCCAGTAACTCCTGATTCAGTTTCGTTCATCCAGCCGTTGAGTGCTGCGATTGCGCGGGGCGTATCAATATTTGACGAGAGAGCCTCAATGATCTCCTGGATAACGAAATCAGTCGGTGCAACTTCCATACGAGCCAGATTCAATTGCAATCGATCGATTTCAGCAGCTGCGGTTTCAATCAGCCCTGAATTCCACATGAGGTCATCTGCATAGGAGTGCTTCATCAACGCCCATCGGATAGCTGCCGGATTTACCCCTGATGAAATAAGTTTTGAAACAAACACTAGATTGCCGAGTGACTTACTCATCTTCTCGCCATCGAGACCAATCATTCCTGCATGCACATAGGTGCGAGCAAAGCGCTGGTTAATCATGCTTCTGCTTTGCGCAGCTGACATCTCATGGTGAGGGAAGATCAAATCACTTCCACCGCCTTGGATATCTATTGCGTAGCCATCCTCTGAATCTGGTTGAAGGTAGTGAAGAGCAATTGCGCAACATTCGATATGCCAACCAGGACGACCTGGACCGAATGGACTAGGCCAACCAGGTTCTCCTTCTCGTTGAGAGAGCCATACCAGTGCATCAAGTGGGTTTTCTTTACCAACCTTTTGCGGATCTCCACCGCGCTCGGCAAAGATGGAGAGCATTTTCTCCTCTGAATAATGAGAACGCGTACCGAGCTCGTCATCAGAGTGCACTCGATAGTAGATATCTGAGCCAACTTCATAGGTTGTTCCAGCATTGCGAAGCTTCTCTACCGCATCGACGACTAACGGCATCGCTTCAACAACTCCGATGTAATCCTTAGGCGGGATGACATGCAGGTCAGTCATATCGCCTCTAAAGAGATCGATCTGTGATTGAGCCAAGTCCTTCCAATCAATACTGTCGCGCTTTGCCCGCTCTAAAAGAGGGTCATCAATATCTGTGATGTTCTGAACGAAATCAACTCTTGCACCTGTTGCCCGTAGGTATCTATTGATGAGGTCGAATGTCAGGTAGGTGGCGGCATGGCCTAAATGCGTTGCATCGTACGGAGTAATACCGCATACATACATGCGGTACCGATCCTTCTTAGGAAGTAGTTCAACCTTTTGGGATGCGGTGTTGAATAAAGAGATCTGCGGGACTATGAAGCGAGCAGGCAATTGCGGCAGATAGAGCTCAGGCCAAGCGCGCATAGTTGGACTCTAACTTAAAAGGGAGGCCATGGAACCGCTGGCCACTCATCGCTCGGGGTTGGGAAAGTTGCATTCATTAAAAGTGCATTAATTCTCGCTAGGAGGGCATCAAATTCATTCTCTGTAATCAAAGCAAGCAACTCCTCAGATGAAGTTCGCAGCGAGGCTTCCAGTTCAGTCAGTTGTTCTACTTCATTGCTAGATAAGGCCTTATCAGCCCACTGCCAGAGAACCGTCCGCAACTTATCTTCTTCGTGAAAGGTAACACCATGATCGCAACCCAGCACATGATCTACTGAAATAGGGAGCAAATGACCAATCTTGCGGTCAGTGTTATTGATAACTGCATCAAAGAGCGCCATCTTTCTTAGCTCTGCACTATCTGTTCTATAGAACTGCGCCAAATCAACTGATTGATCAATATCAATCCATTGCTGAACCATTCCAATACCAAATGGACCATCTCGAAGGATTGTGGGTGGAACAACCTGGAACTTGCCTAGTTCACTAATCACGTATGCGGCATATTCACGCTGTGCGAGGTTTCCATCTGGGAAATCCCATAGTGGGCGCTCCCCCGCTACTGGTTTGTAAATAACTGGTATCGAATCATCCCCGACTGTGCACTGCGCATAGAGCGTCGCATTCGAAGCATCAACTAGCCGACCTGTGACCTCGAGAGTTCCTTGAGTTAAATGTTCAATGACAGGGTTCATCGACGATAACCATTTGCTCTAGGACACAGGTGTCCACGCATATCAATTGGACCACCACAGAACGGACACGGCAAGCGACCTGCGTTGACTACAGAAAGGGCACGTTTTGCGAATTGATCAGCCATCGATGGTGAAATGAGGACGCGCATGATGTCTTGATCACTACTGAGATCATCGACGTCAATGAACTCAGGCTCTTCTTCATCACCCTCTGCAACTGCTTGCAGATCAATCTGAATGAGCTCCCTCGAGGATTCAAATGCCAGCCCAATAACACCGACCCTAAACTCCTCTTCGATGGGAGTCTCCAGTGGTTCGTCATCGCGTGTTAATTTCTGAATGACAATGGTTGGATCACTCTGCTTAATTTCACGAATCATGTAGGTCAAGCGTTCTGAGAGCGCCTGTACTTGAGTTTTTTCCAGAGAGACCGAGATAAGTTTTGAACCAGTTCGCGCTTGAATAAAGAAAGTTCGTTCACCTGGTTGTCCTACCGTTCCTGCTACGAAACGCTCGATGGGATCAAAGAGAAGTATGCGTGCAGTCATCGCTTGTGAGCCCGTGAATTACGAGCACCTCCGCCAAGAAGCATCTTTGTTGATTTCTCCATCTTGGTCATAGACGCGATCGGGCTATGAGTGTCATTGAAAGCTAGAAGTCTAGATTTACTTCCATCGAAATCAATGACTGTTACCGAAGCTGGATCGATGACTAATGATTGAAAATCATCGAGCTTTATCTTCATAAGAGAAGCAACCAGAGCTTTGAGCACATCACCGTGAGAGACGAAAAGATGAGTCCCGTTCTTCTTATCCTCAAGAGCCTGCAACACACTGGATAGGGCCCGCTTTTGCATAGCTTTGATTCGTTCGCCTTCGGGAAATTGCACAGTACTGGGCTTATCCTGAATAACTTTCCACATCTTCTCGCGAGACAAACTCGATAACTTTCTCCCACTCCATGAGCCATAATCGACCTCGATAAGTGATTCATCGATTTCATAAGCTTTTAATCCGCGCGAGTATCCGGAATTGAGCCACGGTGCGATTGTTTCCTCACAGCGTTGCATTGGGCTTACGCGAATACTGTCGAATTCACTTGCGCCTAATCTTTCAACGAGTTGTTGCGCCTGCTTCTCGCCCTTCTTGCTGAGAGAGACTCCAGGCAATTGCCCACTCAAAATTCCAGCATCATTGGCTGTCGAATGTGCATGTCGAATAAATACTAAGCGGGCCACAACACGAAGATTATCGTGCTATTTCTAATAACGAACTTTGAACCCGACTCTTGCTAGGGTCTGGCTCATGGAGATGAGAAGAGCTGGCAAGAGTGGGCTCTCACTCTCCCGATTAGGACTTGGGACCATGACATGGGGTCGAGATACCGATACTCATGAGGCTGCTGATCAATGCCGCGCCTTCATTGAAGCCGGTGGCAATTTCATCGATACCTCAGCAACCTATGGTGATGGTGATAGCGAAAGAGTAATTGGTGGCCTTATCGGAACGCTCTTTAAGCGCGAAGATGTTGCAATCGCAACTAAGGCCGGTGTCACTTTTCCTGCAGGCGTGCGCACCGTCAATAACTCGAGACAAACACTGATAGCTGAACTCGACAAATCTTTAGCTCGTCTTGAAACTGATTATGTAGATATCTGGCAGATTCATTCGTGGGATCCACATAACCCGCTCGAAGATACTCTCTCAGCACTGGATTACGCATACACATCTGGCAAGGCTCGTTACGTGGGGCTCTCAAATTTCTCTGGATGGCAAAGCGCACGTGCAATTACTATTCAAGAGACCAATTCAGCTAAAGCTCCGATAGTTACACACCAAGTCGAGTACTCACTTCTTAATAGGGAGATTGAATTGGAAGTACTCCCCTGCGCAGATGAAACGGGAATAGGAATTCTCGCGTGGGCTCCCCTTGGTCGCGGAGTGCTGACTGGAAAATATCGCAAGGGAATTCCGAGTGACTCACGTGCTGCCGCCCCACATTTTGTTAAACACGTTGAGCCATATTTGCGTGAAAAACCACAACGTATTGTTGAAGCTGTTGCAGTAGCGGCTGAGGGTCTGGGCTTTGCTCCTCTTGAAGTCGCACTTGCTTGGGTGCGCGATACTCCTGGCATCACAAGTGCCATTGTCGGTGCGCGCACAGGAGCTCAACTACGAGGAATTCTCACATCTGAAGAGATCACACTGCCGGATATAGTGCGCGATGCGCTCAATGAAATATCGGCGCCTTAACAGTTTTCTAGGAAGTCAGCGAGAACGTTGACGCCAAATTCAAGTCCTGAGATGGGTACTCGTTCATCTACTCCGTGAAAGAGCGCCATGAAATCAAGATCTGCTGGAAGTTTGAGTGGACTAAATCCATAGCCAACGATTCCAAGTTCTGAGAGCGCCTTATTATCTGTTCCACCGCTCATTAAGTAAGGAACAGGAATTCCTTCTGGATCATGGCGCGTAATTGCATTACACATCGCCTCAACAAGGTCTCCTTCAAATTCCACTTCTAATGCGATATCGCGAGAAATAGTTTCGATAGTGATATCTGGGCCGATGATGGAGCGGATTGTCTCGTTCAGTTCATCTTCATAACCGGGTAAGAATCGACCATCGATGACGGCGCTTGCACTTCCTGGAATCACATTGGCTTTATATCCGGCATCTAACATGGTCGGATTCGCCGTGTTCTGCAGGGTGGCACCAATCATGCGTGCCGTTGGCCCAATCTCTGTGAGTAATGGACGTAAATCATCTTCGTTATATGGCTTACCTGTAGCTTGTGCAATTTTCTTGAAGAGTATTTTGACGGTCTGCGTATAACGCTGTGGCCAGTTAAATCGACCAATCTTCGCTACTGCCTCAGATAGTTCCGTAAGAGCATTCTCATCATTCATCATGGAGCCGTGTCCTGCGCGGCCTGATGCAGTCAGTCGCATCCAGTGAATTCCCTTTTGCGCAGCTTCCACAAAGTACAGACGCTTGCCATCGCCTACGGTGACTGAAAATCCACCCACCTCTGAAATAGCTTCCGAGCATCCTGCAAATACTTCAGGGTGTTTGGCTGCCATCCATCGTGATCCGTATGTCATTCCTGCTTCTTCATCTGCGAAGAATGCAAGAACGATGTTGCGTGGTGGTTTGTATCCTGTTCGTGCCCACTTGCGAACAATCGCCAGAATCATCGCATCAGTATTCTTCATATCAACTGCGCCGCGGCCCCAGATCATTCCATCGCGAATTTCAGCAGCGAAGGGATCAACGGACCAATCAGCTGCATTGGCGGGCACGACATCGATATGTCCATGCACGACAAGCCCTGGTCTAGAAGTATCAGAGCCTTCGATATTGGCAATGACATTGCAACGATTTGGTGCAGACTCATAAATCTTCGCAGGGATTCCAACTTCAGCAAGTGATGCAACGACATACTCAGCAACTGCCTTCTCATCACCTTTCCCGTCGCCAAAATTGACTGAAGGAATGCGGATGAGATCCTGACAAATCTTTACAACTTCTTCTTCGAGAGTCATATACGTATTCTGCCTCGTTTATCGGCGCATATCTTCTATGGCTCGGCTCACTTTTGCGCGAGAAGGCACGGCTAGATATAGTTACCCAGTTATTTCGGCCTGAGCGCTTAGACTTAGAATCTATAGCGAGCGGGTTACTCGTCCGGGTGGCGGAATTGGCAGACGCGCTAGCTTGAGGTGCTAGTTCTCGCAAGGGATTCGGGGTTCAAGTCCCCGTTCGGACACAGTTACGGTGGTTGGATATCAAAATGGATATAGCTGGGGCTCTCTCACTGATTCGCGCTATTCCTGATTACCCAAAGCCAGGCATTCTCTTTCAAGATATTACGCCCATGCTTTCCAATGGGCAGGCACTTGATGTAGTGATTACTCACCTTGCATCCCTGGATAACCAATCAGAGATTGCTATCGGCATAGAAGCCCGCGGTTTCATCCTCGCAAGTGCTCTCGCTGTGAAGCGAAAAATTGGCTTTGTTCCGATACGCAAAAAGGGGAAACTTCCTGCAGATACTTTCGCTCGCTCCTACGGACTTGAATACGGTATCGATGAGATTGAGATACATCGCGATGCATTCCTACCAGGTACTAAGGTCACCTTGATTGACGATGTGCTTGCCACAGGTGGAACTCTCGAAGCTGCGATCTCACTGATTGCAGATGCTGGTGGCATCATCACAAGCATCGTGGTTCTCCTGGAGATATCTGCACTCAATGGAAGAGCGCGCATTGAGAAGGCAGCGCAGAGTATTCCTATTCATACCTTGGTCACTGCGTAGTGAGAATCCCGCAAATTCAGGCTCTACGAGCCTTCGCTGCCGTACTCGTCGTTATCTATCACGCAAAAGTCACAAGTGGTGGATACATCGGCGTGGATATCTTCTATGTGATCTCCGGTTACCTGATTACAGGACTCTTGCTGCGTGAGTTAGAGAATTCAGGAACTCTCAATCTGAAATCCTTCTATCTACGTCGTATAAAGCGACTTCTTCCTACTTCGTTCTTTGTCCTTGCAATCACTGCCCTAACCGCCTGGTATCTCTATCCAGCAACGATGAGAGCGGACCTCGGGCGAGATATTGCAGCCGCTGGGATCTATATTTCAAATTATCTCTTTGCATTTTGGCAGATGGATTATCAGAACCTAAGCGCGATTCCCCCAGTTGTCATCCACTACTGGTCATTAGCAGTTGAAGAACAGTTCTACATCTTCTGGCCCTTCATCATTTTTGCCCTCTTCAAACGCGGCGGTCGCTCTGGAGTTGGTAAGGGAATTGCAATCATCACGATCGCATCTTTCCTTTTCAGTCTCTATCAAACTGCAAGCGCACCAATTTGGGCCTTTTACTCTCTGCCTACACGTGCATGGGAACTTGGAGTTGGCGCACTCCTTCTCTATATCCCAGCTCGTATTAAGTTCTCACAAAACTACCTATGGATAGCGTTAGCTCTTTTCGTTTACGGAACATTGCAATTCCGCGATAGCACTCCATTTCCAGGTACAGCAGCTCTTGTTCCAGTGACAGCAACCGCGATCTCCATTGCAGCGGTGCACTCGTGGCCACGAATTCTTAATCTGATTGGAAACCATCGCACCGTGCAGTGGCTGGGTGCAATCTCATACCCGCTCTACCTATGGCATTGGCCACTCTTAGTGATTCCGGTCGTTTACTTGGGCCGTGGACTACATATATATGAGAGATTCTTATGCGTTCTGGCGACTCTATTATTTGCAGATCTGACTCATAGATTTATAGAAGAGCCGCTACGACATGCACAACTTAAGCCCAGAACGATAGTTCGTGGGGGCGCTATTGCAACGGCAATCTCACTAGTGATTAGCCTTGGAATATTCACTACTCATTCGGATCTCATCAAGTTACAGGATGGAACGGTCTACTCACTCACTGATGTTATGCAAAAACCCATCGTCTATGAAGATGATTGCCATGTGAATAACGGTGAAACTAGATCTCCCGAATGTAGATATGGAACCATCGGTTCTCAGCGAAAGATTGTCCTCTTCGGTGATTCACATGCTGCTCAGTGGATGCCCACCCTAGAAAAGCTCGGACGTGAAAAGGGATTTGAACTTATCTCACTCACCAAATCAGCTTGTCCAGGACCTGCAGTGAAGAAAGTGGACACTGGCGAATATAGGAATGCGGATTGTTTTGCCTGGCGCAATTATGCATTTAAGAGAATCAAGGAAATCAACCCTGATGCTGTTCTTGTAGCTGGTATGCAGCACTTCGACATTCCAGCTGGATACGCAGATCGCACATCGTGGTGGCAAGAGGGACTGAGAAAAACGTATGCGTCCCTTCGCGGATCGTCACCTCACATCATCTCAATTGCTGACACTCCACATCCAAATCGCGATATTCCAAGCTGTATTGCAGCTGGCAAATTCGATCGGTGCAACGGCACTGAACGTTCAACGCCGATTTTCACATCTGGCTATCAGCAGATAAATCCCACATCGTGGTTATGTTCTCGCAAGTGCCCAGGCATTATCGCTTCCACCGTTGTTTATCGTGACTCCTCTCACCTTACGGTTGCGATGGCCCGTAAACTCTCTCCCGAATTTGAAAAGGCTCTCACTCGCCTTGGAGTATTCGCTACCTCCAAATGAGCATCGGCTTCAAAAAAGTGGCAGGATGCCGCCGTGGCTGAATTAATCTATTACTGCGGGACCATGGATAGCGGAAAGTCGACTCTCGCTCTTCAGACCGCACATAACCATAAGAGCCGCGGGCGCACTGGATTAATCTTTACCAATAAAGATCGTGCCGGCACAGGCGTCATCAGCTCTCGTTTAGGTTTGCAATCAGAAGCCATCGAAGTAGAGCCAGAGTTAGATATCCATAGGTTTGTTGTTGAGCACTTATCTATGGGTGATCGCATTGATTACATCATCTGCGATGAAGCTCAGTTCTATCAACCTGAGCAGATAGATGGACTCGCAAAAATCGTTGATGGACTTGGAATCGATGTATATGCATTTGGAATCCTTGCAGATTTTAGAACCAAGCTCTTTCCTGGTTCAGCTCGACTCGTTGAACTAGCAGATCGCGTTAACACGCTTCAGGTGGAGGCTCTATGTTGGTGCGGATCTCGCGCAACGCATAACGCTCGAACCGTCAATGGCGTCATGGTCACTGAAGGCGAGCAGGTCGTTGTCGGTGATGTTGGAAAGAGCGATGAGATTGCCTATGAAGTTCTCTGCAGGCGCCACCACATGCGTCAAGTAACAGCGAGAGCATCACGAGCAGGACATATCAGTAGCGATCCACTTCCTTTTACCGAGTAAACACACCACTAGTAGAGATAGGCAAACAATGAACACACGCGCATATGCAGTCCTGGAAGCTCGTAAACCACTCGTACCGTTCGAGTTCGATCGCCGTGAAATCGGTGCACATGATGTCGCACTCGATATTGCGTACTCAGGAATCTGCCATAGCGATATTCACCAAGCTCGCGAAGAGTGGGGTCCTGCGATATTTCCGATGGTTCCAGGTCACGAAATTGCAGGAACAGTGACATCGATTGGATCTTCAGTTACCAAGTTCAAAGTGGGAGACAAAATTGGAGTTGGTGTATTTGTGGACTCCTGCCGCACGTGTGAAAACTGCCTTGCTGGATTGCAACAATATTGCTTGGAAGGAATGACAGGCACCTATAACCAACTAGAGCGCGATGGTAAGACTGTTGCTATGGGTGGATATGCCAATCGTTTTGTTATCAATGAAGATTATGCAGTCCATATCCCTGAGAACTTGCCTCTTGAAGGTGTCGCTCCCCTGCTCTGTGCAGGAATAACTCTGTATTCACCGATCAAGCATTGGAAGGTTGGTCCTGGTAAGAAAGTTGCTGTGATGGGTCTTGGCGGTCTCGGTCATATGGGTGTGAAGTTTGCTGTTGCCATGGGTGCAGATGTCACAGTTCTTTCGCACTCTCCACATAAGAAGGATGATGCAATTGCAATGGGCGCCCATCACTTCATTGCAACAGATGATGAGTCAGTCTTTAAGACACATGCAAAGTCATTTGACGTCATTCTCAATACTGTAAGCGCTGAAATCGATATCGATAAGTACATCTCACTGCTCAAACTCAATGGCACACTCGTTGTGATCGGCTTGCCTGGTAAGCCATATGCGGTCAATGTGGGAACGCTTCTCAACGGTCGACGTGGGATTGCCGGATCTATGATCGGTGGAATCCCAGAGCTTCAAGAGATGCTCAACTTCTGCGGAGAAAAGAACATCGTCAGTGATGTTGAGGTGATTAAGGCTGATTACATTAATGTGGCTTATGAGCGCACGGTTGCAAGTGATGTGAAGTATCGCTTCGTGATTGACGCTTCGACTATTTAAAGAGGTGTAATACGGTGGCGAGAGCCGGTGCAATCACAAGTGCCGGCAATAGGTTCGCCACCGGGATCCTTTTGATATCCAATAATCTGAGAGAGATTCCCACAAGCATTAATCCCCCACAGATTGTCATCGCATCGATTTGATACTGCGATAGGACAGACCCTGCAGCTAATCCAATAATCGTCCAAAAACCTTGATAGATCGCTACCGGGATGGCGGATGCAGCGACTCCCCATCCAAGAGTTGAAGCAAAAGCCATTGCGGCGAAGAAGTCCAGAGATGATTTAAGAATAAGCTGATCAAATCCTTGGGACATACCATCACTGACACTTCCAAGGATGGCTAGCGGTCCGATAACAAAGAGAAGAGATGCGGTGACAAACCCTTCAACAAATAGGCTCTCTTGCGATGCTTTAAATCGCTTGCGCAAATTTTCACCAAATGCATCAAGCCGTGTTTCCAGTGAGAGCGCAGAACCGATTAGTCCCCCGATGAGCATTGACGCGAGAATGACGAGAAGGGCCGAACTCTTTGGCAGCGCTGCTTCAAAGATGGGCGACCATAATGGAGATAGAGCCGATGCTGCGCCTAATGCAGTAATCAAACCCAAAACATCTGTGATTAGGCTCTGTGATTTCTTAGTGATGCGTGCTCCGGCGAGAATTCCAAGGGATGCGCCGATAAGAATTGCACCGACATTGATTACGGTACCCACGCCTGCAAACATTGTTTAACTATAGACTCATTCAATGCATTTGAGCGATGTCATGGCCTTCTTTAAGCCACATAAGACAGTCCCCATCACCCCGTGGCGAGCAGAGCATCGTTGGCAATTGTCACCTTCTCGAGTCGGCATTCTCTTCTTTGGTCTTGCTATTTTCGGTCTCGGTGATTCATTACTTGTGCAAGGTGATGTAGGAAATGCGCCGTGGACTGTTTTCTCTCAGGGACTTACCTATAAGACTGGTTTAAGTATCGGGTGGGCTACTGCGATTATTAGCATCTTTGTTCTATTGATCTGGATTCCCCTGAATGAAAAACCTGGTTTTGGAACCCTCTCCAATATCGTCTTGATCGCATCCTTTATTGAAATCGGAACCCACATATTTCCAAAACAGACAAGCACCTTGGCCGGAGTCGTCTTCGCACTCACTGGTATTGCGATGGTGGGACTTGGATCTGCCCTCTACATCACCTGTGGCCTAGGTCCTGGCCCGCGAGATGGAGCAATGACGGGTATCCACTTCAAGACAGGCATCCGTGTGGGTCGTGTTCGAATGGGGATTGAGCTCGTCGTCCTCACCATCGGATGGCTGATGGGCGGGCGCGTAGGGATAGGAACTGCCCTCTTTGCGCTACTCATAGGCCAATCTGTGGCGATATTCCTCGGCATTGTTGCGCGTCTGACCCGCAAGTAACTATCTGCTGAACTAACCTCATCTCATCTTCCCTCGGTCTGTGAGCCGTCATTTCACACGGGGTCGCAAACACCCCCGTTACCAAAATCAGGAAGGTTCGTCATGCTTGATACTTTCTTCAAAATATCAGAACGTGGATCTACCGTCGGACGTGAAGTCCGTGGTGGTCTTGTTACATTCTTTACGATGGCATACATCGTTGCCCTCAATCCACTTATCATCGGTCTTGCAAAAGATGCTGATGGCAAGTTCATCGGTGGCGGAGATGCACCAAACCTAGCTCTCGTTGCTGCAATGACCGCCCTCATGGCTGGCGTTCTTACAATCCTCATGGGACTTGTTGGAAACTATCCGATGGCGCTAGCAACAGGTCTTGGACTCAACACATTCGTAGCGGTAGGTATTGCATCGAAGATGACATGGGCCGATGCAATGGGGCTCATTGTCCTTGAAGGCATCATCATCACGATCCTGGTTCTCACAGGATTTAGAACAGCTGTCTTTAAGGCAGTTCCTGCACAGCTCAAGATCGCTATCTCAGTAGGTATCGGTCTCTTCATCGCACTTATCGGTCTCGTCGATGCTGGTTTCGTTCGTCGCACAGGATCTGGACCAGTTCCAGTAACTCTCGGCGATGGCGGAACTCTCGTGGGTTGGCCAATCATCGTCTTTGCTCTCGGACTCTTCCTCACCATCGGCTTGATGGTCAAGAAGGTTAAGGGCGCAATCTTGATCGGAATCGTTGTCTCAACAATTGTTGCGGTCTTTATTGAAACATCACTCAAAATCGGTCCTAACTTCGACGGAGCAACAGGCAAGGTCAATCCAAAGGGTTGGGGACTAAACGTTCCAGCTATGCCAGAGAAGATTGTCGCAACTCCAGACTTCGGTCTCTTCGGACAGTTCAACCTCTTTGGCTCACTCGATCGCGTTCCATTGATCACTGTTATCCTTCTCGTCTTCACACTGTTGCTCTCTGACTTCTTCGACACAGTCGGAACAGTTACTGCAATTGGACACGAAGCAGGACTTATCGATCGTGATGGAAATATCCCTAATAACGATCGCATTCTTCTCGTTGACTCACTCGCAGCTGTTGGCGGCGGAGTTGGAAGCATTTCATCCAACACGAGCTACATTGAATCTGCAGCAGGTGTAGGCGAAGGTGCTCGCACAGGTCTTGCATCCATTGTGACAGGTGTCTGCTTCTTGCTCACTACATTCCTTGCACCACTCGTTGCCATCATTCCTTACGAGGCTGCAACACCAGCTCTCGTTATCGTAGGTTTCTTGATGATGACTCAGATCAAGGGAATTGATTGGGAAGATTACGGAATTGCAATTCCAGCCTTCCTCACAATCATCTTGATGCCATTCACATACAACATCTCAGTAGGTATCGGTGCAGGATTCGTATCTCACGTGGTAATCCGCTATATCCAAGGTCGTCGCAAGGATGTTCATCCTTTGCTTCTCTTGGTATCGGGTCTCTTCATGATTTACTTCTTAACTTCACCTATCAACACCTGGGTTGGCTAAGTACAGCAATTAGTGCAGAAGGTCCCCATCTCTTCTTGAGGTGGGGACCTTCTGCTTTATAGAGACCAATCGATGGGTTTGATATTCATTGAGTGCAATGCTGCATTCACCTTCGAGAAGGGTTTTGAACCAAAGAATCCACGATAAGCACTGAGTGGACTTGGATGCACGCTCTCAACTCGCATCGGAAAATATTGTGCAAGTTCCTGCGCGTGACGTCCCCACAAGATTGCTACCAATGGTCGCTTGCCTAGTTCTCGTGCAATGTGGTTGGTTACCTTCTGCCAACCAATTCCAATATGAGCATTTGATTCACCAACACGAGTTGTGAGTACTCGATTTAGCAATAGAACCCCTTGTTTAGACCACGGAGTCAAATCGCCATCATCTGGGATTGAAATTCCTTGATCGCTTTCCAATTCAATAAAAATATTCTTCAAACTTGCTGGAATCTTCTCTATCGATGGGTCTACCGAGAAAGCCAGCCCCATCGCGTTGCCAGCTCCTGGATAAGGATCTTGTCCCACAATTAGGCATCGAATACTCGCGAGGTCTGATTCAAATGCGGCAAAAATCAAATCTTTAGGGGGTGTGCACTCTTCATCTTCGAGCGTCCGAAGAATTGCATCAATTTCATTCTGTATGGGTTGAAATATCGAGTTCCAACTAGAGTGCACGTGCAAAGAAGCGTGATCCTTCATGTCGTACTTCCATCGGTAGATCAAAGACTGCCGACATGTGCTCAGAAGTAATCACTTCATGGATGGGGCCAGAGACCGCAGCAATTCCATCTTTAAGAATCAGAGCATGCGTTGTTCCACTAGGAATCTCTTCGATGTGGTGGGTAACCAGGATGGATGCAGGTGCTGCTGGGTCGGATGCAAAGAGTGAAAACCTTTTCAGCAGATCTTCGCGCCCGCCCAGATCAAGACCTGCTGTGGGCTCATCGAGAAGCAGTAGTTCTGGATCTGCCATCAAGGCTCGTGATATCTGGACTCGCTTCTTCTCACCATCGCTGAGCGTTCCATAATCTCGATCGGCCATATCGCGAACTCCGAAGGTTGTTAGAAGCGCGACAGCGCGGGATTCATCCCATAAGTCATAAGCCTCATTCCATCGGCCTAACACTGCGTATGCAGCGGTGAGAACAACATCTCGGACCTTCTCGCCATAAGGAATATCTTCTGAGATAAGAGTTCCGCAGATACCGATTCGGTTACGAAGCTCCCAGAGATCAACGCGCCCCATCTCTTTATCGAGTACTTTCACAACACCGTGTGTGGGGAAAATTCTTGTAGCAAGTATCTGCAGCAAGGTTGATTTACCAGCGCCATTGGGGCCAAGTACTACCCAGCGCTCACCTTCGGCTATGGCAAAGTTCAGAGGGCCAAGAATCGTGCGATCTCCGCGACGAACAGAGACATCCCGTAATTCAAGGACGCGTTGGCTACTCATAGGGCTAAAAGATATATCGTCTTGCTCGAAATCACTCGTAATTGTCGCTCT
>JBDLSZ010000030.1:0-24454 GCA_039799305.1 Actinomycetota bacterium | reverse complement strand
CACGCCGCCAGCGTTCGTCCTGAGCCAGGATCAAACTCTCCATAGAAAGTTTTCTTCATGGCTTACGAGACAAACAAACTGTCGTTTATTTTGTCTTTACCAAAGGAAATCAACGAGTATTTCCAGACGCTATAAATAGTGTCTGGTACATACTTCATTGAAGTATTTATTTAGAGAATGGCGAATTAACACCATTCTCTGGCATTGACTTATGGCACGCTGTTGAGTTCTCAAGGTACGGATGCGCACTGATTCGCTGGATTTCTCCGGCTTTTTCAGGGCTGAACCGCCAAATCTAGTCCATGGCTACGCGCGCGTCAAAACGGCGGAAATGGCCTTAATTTAGGAGGTAATGCTGTACGACCACTTTCGTGTCCGTTCCACAGCAAGGAGCGTAACTATAGGCGTGGGCTGGGTTGAGGTCAAATCCGCTCCCTGGCCTTACCCTGGAACCCCATAAAATGACGCAAAAATGAAAAATCCCCACTTTTATGCGTAAAAAGTGAGGTTTTTCGGGGTAGAGAACTGACTAAATAAGTTCGACCGCAGCTAGGTCTCTCTTGCCTTTTCTCAAAACTGCATATTTACCGCATAAAAAGTGCGATTTTTCGAGGCGGAAATCTTCGCCCTCGATCTTCTCATTATTGAGATATGCGCCACCTTCTTTAACGATGCGCCTTGCCGCCGATTTCGAGTCCACTACCCCGGTTGCTGCTAGGAGTTCAACCCAAGTTGGGATTTCTTCGCAACTCTTTACTTGAGTACGTGGAAGTTCAGCAAGTGCTGATGCAAGCGTTGCTTCATCAAGTTCTGTGATGTCACCTTGACCAAAGAGTGCACGTGCTGCAGCTTCAACGCGAACAGCAATCTCTGGTGAATGCACAAGAGAAGTTAATTCACGAGCAAGTTCACGGTGTGCCTCTCGTAGCCCAGGGTTTTCATTATGTGATTTCTCTAGTGCTTCAATCTCTGCACGCGATTTAAATGAAAACACCTTAAGGAACTTGATGACATCTTTATCATCAGAGTTAAGCCAGTACTGGAAGAAGGCATACGGGGTTGTCATCTCCGGATCTAGCCACACCGCTCCCCCAGCAGTCTTACCAAATTTAGAACCATCAGCTTTTGCAAGAAGAGGAACTGTTAACGCATGAGCAGATCCACCTTCTGCGCGACGAATGAGATCAAGGCCAGCTGTGATATTTCCCCACTGATCCGATCCACCAATTTGAAGTGTGCAGTTATAGCGACGATAGAGTTCAAGATAATCCATTGACTGAAGAACTTGATAGGAAAATTCAGTATAAGAAATTCCATCTTTCTCAAGACGAGTAGAGACAGCATCCTTATTCAGCATTTGATTGACGCTGAAATGTTTTCCGATATCGCGTAAGAATTCAATGGCAGACATTGGAGCAGTCCAGTCGAGGTTATTGACCATCTTTGCTGGGTTCTGCTTGGTTTCAAAGTCCATAAATTTAGAGAGCTGACCTTTAATGCGATTGACCCATTGCTCAACTACTTCCGTGGTGTTGAGTGTGCGCTCATCATTTTTGCCGCTGGGATCTCCTACTAGGCCAGTGGCTCCCCCTACTAAAGGAAGTGTGTGATGGCCTGCTAATTGAAAGCGGCGTAGAACAAGTAGAACAACGAGGTTTCCCACGTGAATGCTGGGAGCTGTTGGGTCAGTACCTAGATAGAGAGTGATGGGCTTTTTAAGCGCTTCACGAAGCTCTTTCTCATCGGTGGTCTGAGAGATCAGCCCGCGCCATTTCAGGTCATCAATTAGGTCAGTCATATCGCTCTTCACGCACCCATCATCTCTGAAAACGCCTTGGCCTTGTCGGTGAATTCTTTTGTGTATGCAGAAGTTACCGCTGTGGCTTCTTTGATCTGCGCCTTGAAGGAGGACGGTGAAGTTCCGCCCACAGTCGTGCGAGATTCCAGTGCTCCATGCACAGTCAAGACATCGCGCACATCGCCCTTGAGCGCTGCGTGTATCCCTGCGAATTCTGCATCTGTGAGCTCATGCAGTTGTCGACCTGATGATTCACAGAGTGCGACACATTTACCTGCGGCTTCGTGTGCGTGAGCAAAGGGAACCTTGGCGCGAACTAAGTAGTCAGCAATTTCTGTTGCAAGTGAGAACCCAAGAGGGGCGGCAAGTCCCATCTTCTCGCGATCAAAATCAGTTGTTGCAACCATTCCTGTTACGGCTGGCAGGACTAGAAGAACTGTGTCGATGGAATCAAAGAGAGGTTCTTTATCTTCTTGCAGATCTCGGTTATATGCGAACGGCAAACCTTTAAGCATTGTCAGAACTCCCGTGAGATTTCCAACCAGGCGTCCTGCTTTACCGCGAGCAAGCTCTGCCATATCGGGATTCTTCTTCTGTGGCATGATCGATGATCCTGTGGAGTATGCATCTGCAACCTTTGCCCAACCAAACTCTGTCGTTGCCCAAATGCACCACTCTTCACCAATGCGGGATAGATGGATACCCACCATGGAGAGAATAAAGAGTGCTTCTGCTACAAAGTCTCGATCTGAGACAGCATCGATGGAATTTGCAGCACTGGATGTAAATCCGAGATTCTTTGCAGTTACTTCAGGTGAAAGAGGCAGAGAAGAACCCGCAAGTGCTCCAGAACCCAGTGGGCTTACTTGTGCACGGTCTAGCCAATCATGGATGCGTTCTAGGTCGCGTGAGAATCCTTGAACGTGCTTTGCGATTTCATGTCCAAAGAGCACTGGTTGCGCATGCTGCAGATGAGTAAAGCCTGGCGCAGGCGCATCGCCATATTCAGAGGCCTTTGCAATGAGCGCATTCTGGAGTGCAAGAATTTGTTGAGCCACTTCAATCATGTGGTCAATGGCGTAGAGGCGAAGATCTGTTGCTACCTGATCATTACGGGAGCGACCAGCGCGCAGTGAGCCACCAATTGCCCCAAGCTTCTCTGTAAGTCCACGCTCTAGTGCGCTATGAACATCTTCATCGGTATCAATAGCCACGAATTTTCCAGAGGCAACTTCAACTGTAAGTTCCTTGAGTGCGCCACGGATGGGCTCAGCTACTGACTTTTCAAGGAGTCCACTCGATTGCAGGACAGCTAAGTGAGCAAGTGATGAACGTAGATCGTAGGGAGCAAGTCTCCAATCAAAATGCACGCTACGAGAGAGAGCAAAGACAGCATCAGCTGGTGATTGCGCGAAACGTCCACCCCAGAGCGCCATTATTTACTTCCTCTTTTCTTGATTCCACCGTAAGCGAGCAATTCTCTCGCGAGTTGGGCTCCACCGCTGGCTTTTCTCGATACAACTAAGACCGTGTCATCGCCTGCAATCGTGCCAATAATGTCAACAATTCCAGAGTGATCCAAAGAGCTAGCCAATAACTGGGCTCCCCCAGGTGGGGTACGAACTACTGCAAGATTGCCACTGGCCTCAACAGAGATGATTAAGTCAGAAGGGACCGGCATTGTGCGAGAGATCGATTCGTCATCGCTATCGGAGATTTTATAGACAGATTCACCGTTGGTAGAACGTCCTCTGACAGCGCCAATCTCTTCCAAATCTCGGCTGGCGGTTGCTTGGGTGACGACAAAGCCCGCCTTCTTCAGCTGCTTCACCAAATCTGATTGTGAGTGAATAAGGCCGGCCTTAATCAGTGCAATGGCCTTTGCTCTGCGAGCGGTCACACTAGACATGAGATACCTCCTGGAGAGCTTCTTCGAAAATCTTTACAAACTTCTCTGCTTGTTTCATCGAGACATTAAGTGGTGGGGCAATACGAATAATTGATTCACTGGGAGCGTTAATCAATAAACCTAACTCCTGACACTTCTTTGTGAGCAGCTTCGCAACTGGCTTATCCAAGGTGAGACCAATCAGCAGTCCTGCACCTCGAACTTCTGCGACACCTGGAATCAAAGCAAGCTCTGTCAATAAGAACGCACCCACCGCATCAACATGAGAGAGCAACTTCTCCTTCTCAATAGATTTGATTACAGCAAGACCTGCTGCAGTTGCCACAGGGTTGCCACCAAATGTGGAGCCGTGATCTCCTGCTGCAAAGAGCGTGGATGCAGAACCAAGTGCGATCATCGCACCTAGAGGTAATCCCCCACCGAGTCCCTTTGCCAATGTGATGACATCAGGTTTGATTCCAGAATATTCATAGCCGAACCAATCTCCTGTGCGCCCCATTCCAGTCTGCACGCAATCAAAGACAAGCAGTGCCCCATTCTTATCGCAGTACTGACGTAAGTTCTTCAAATAATCACTGGGTGGCACGATGACACCTGCTTCACCCATCATCGGCTCAACAATGACCATTGCAGTCTTCTTTGAAATTGCGCGTTTCATCGCCGCTGAATCACCAAAGGGAACATGCTTTATGCCCTTTATCAAAGGCTTGAAAGGATTGCGTTTGGATGGTTGACCTGTGAGTGAGAGGGCACCCATCGTGCGGCCGTGGAAAGACTCTTGCGTTGCAACCACTTTGTATTTACCTGTCTTGCGAGAGAGCTTGAGCGCTGCCTCATTCGCTTCAGCCCCAGAATTACAGAAGAAGACTCGTGCACTCTTATCGCCGGTCATCTTCTGCAGCATCTCAGCAAGTTCCAGAACATTGGGATGTGCATAGAAATTGCTGACATGGCCAAGTGTTGCGATCTGTTTTGTCACAGCCTTCACAATCGCAGGGTGGGCATGGCCCAATACATTGGTGGCGATTCCAGCCAAGAAATCTAGGTAGGTATTGCCATTAGAGTCCTTGACCACAGAACCTTTACCAGAAACAAGTTTAATTGTCGGAGTACCGTAATTATCTTGAATAGCTCTCTGCCAACGCTTCATGCAACCACCAACGTTCCGCCCTCGCCCATGAGAGCACTCTTAAGTGCTGATGGATTAGTTCCATCAATAATTCTTACCGCCTTCGCTCCTGCAGCAATAGCATCAAGACAGGCTTGGACTTTCGGAGCCATTCCTTCAGCAAATGTTGCCTTGAGCGCTTCCAACTCTGTTGCTGAAATTGTTGAGATAAGTGATGACTTATCAGGCCAGTTTCTATAAATACCCTCAACATCAGTCATGATGATCAGCCACTTCGCTTCAAGTGCACCAGAAATAGCAGCTGCTGCTGAATCCGCATTGACATTAAATCCCTGGGTTCCAGATGCATCAGATGCGATAGGAGAAATGACTGGCACTTTCTTGCTCGTCACCATTTCGACAATTGCATCGGTATTTACTGAGGTAACTACTCCCACGAGACCTAGATCCGCAGCAGTGCCATCTACTAATGATGTAAGAGGCTGCGCGACCAATGTGCCTGATGAGCGCCCTGATAACGCCACTGCATTCACACCGTGCGCCACAAGTGAATCCGCCACCGCAGGACCAACTTCTCTGGCTAAAACTCTCTCAACAACATCAAAGATTGCAGGTGTTGTCACTCTAAATCCTCCGACAAACTCTGAAGTGATTCCGGCAGCCTTGAGAGCTTGCCCAATCTGAGGACCACCACCGTGAACCACCACAGGAGAAACTCCTGATGCAATAGCCTCCGATATAGCCTTCGCGAATGAGCCATGCTCATCGCTCATGGCATGACCACCGAATTTGATGACGATCATGTCGAGTAGGCCGAATTCTCGTGAACATAATCATGGGACAAATCATTGGTCATCACTGTCGCACTTGAGCTACCCACGTTGAGATTGACCTCAAGTGTGACAAGACGATCTGCAAAAGAGACCTTGTTCTTATCCTCAAAAGGTGCAGATTCCTTCGCTACGTGAACACCATTGAGAATCACATCGATATTCAAGGCATCCATCTGCGCATTCGCTGTGCCGACAGCTGCCAAGACGCGGCCCCAGTTCGGATCCGCCCCAAAGATGGCACACTTCAAAAGATTGTTTCGTGCACATGCACGTGCCACCTCCACGGCATCACTTTCTGATGCAGCACCTGTAACAGTGATTGCAACAGTTTTTGTTGAACCTTCCGCATCGCCAATCAATTGGGCGGCTAAGGATCCACACACATCCATCAAGGCAGATTCAAGTTCGCTATCTGTAAGGCTCACACCGGATGCGCCACTACCCATCAGAAGAACGGTGTCATTGGTTGATGTACAGCCATCCGAATCAATTCTGTTATAGGTGCGATCTGTAACACGAGTGAAAATCTCTTGCGCATTCACAGGGAGCACAGCATCAGTCATTACGACTGAGAGCATTGTTGCCAGTGCTGGCGCAAGCATTCCAGCTCCTTTTGCTATACCGGCAAACTGCGCACCATTGACAGTTGTTATGGCAACTTTAGGAACACTGTCGGTGGTCATAATCGCTCGCGAAACGTCATCTAATGAATCACCATGAAGATTTGATGCAATAGTTTCAAGGCCTGCCATGATCTTTGGCATAGGTAGCAGCTCGCCAATCAGGCCTGTCGAGCAGACGACAACTTCACCTGAGGAAATTCCGAGAAGCTCGCCCACCTTCTCTGCTGTGTGGTGAGTATCCGCAAAACCTTGAGGACCGGTACAGGCATTTGCTCCACCTGAGTTGAGTACTGCTGCGCGAACAATCTTTCCCTTGGTCACTTCACGAGACCAGATGACAGGTGCTGCAACTACCTGATTAGTTGTATAGACGGCAGCAGCATCAAAGCGCGGTCCCATATTTTCAATAATGGTCAGATCGAGTGCACCACTTGATTTTAAGCCCGCTGCAAGTGCTCCCCCGCGAAATCCTTGAGGTAGCGATTTCATACGCCGAGCCCATCAAAGCTAAGCCCTGCAGCTTCATCTAAGCCACACATCAAATTAGCGCTCTGAATTGCTTGTGCCGCAGCGCCTTTACCAAGATTGTCGATAGCCACAGAGATAACAAGACGGGAAGTGTGATCATCGACTGCAACTTGAATCTGCACATGATTGGAACCAGTCAGCGCTGCTGTCTTTGGCATCTCACCAAGAGGCAACACTGTGACAAACTGGGATTTTGCAAAGTACTGTGAATAGAGAGCATGGACTTCCTCGGTTGAAATCTTCTTCGTAAGCTTTGCTGAAATCGTTGAGAGAATTCCTCTTGGCATAGGAGCCAGAATCGGCGTAAATGAGATCTTTGCGTCAACTCCAGAAATCTTGGTGAGAGCTTGTTCAATCTCGGGAGTGTGTTGATGTACTCCCCCGAACTTGTATGAGGTGAGCGAGCCAGCAACTTCGCTTGCAATCAAATTGATTTTGGCACTTCTTCCGGCACCTGTGGTTCCAGAGGCAGCAACTACAACAACATCACTGAGATCCGCAAAGGCAGATGCTGGAGCTGTCCCTAACGCAATCGATGTTGCATAACACCCAGGATTTGCAACCTTGCTTGAGTTGGAAATCAGAGATTTGAAAGGTTCGATATCTGCAAGTCCATAAGTCCAGGAGCCTGCGTGCTCGCCCCCGTAGTAGTGAGCCCAAGCCTCTGCGCTCTCTAATCTGTAGTCAGCGCCTAGATCAACAATCTTTGCGGTTGCTGGAAGCTGTGCAATCACCTTTGCAGACTCTCCATGAGGCAGCGCTAGAAAGATGAGATCACATGCGGTGAAATCAGATGGGGAAAAAGCGCTGAACTTCTTACCGGCATAGCTGCGCAACTGCGGATGCACGGATGTGATCTGCTCCCCTGCATTGGAGTGCGCTGTAATTGCAGTAACTTGGAAATGGGGATGGACGCTAAGAAGACGAAGTAACTCGCCTCCGGCATATCCACTTGCTCCTACGACACCGATTTTCATGGCTGCAGAATAGCATATTTATGCAATAAGGTGCATATTTATGCAGTACGGAGAACGGCCCCTGTCGCCTTCACGGCCGCGGCCACTGCCGCCTCACGCATCTCGCTCACTTCAGCTCCCGTAAGAGTGCGATCTGGGGCCCTAAATACCAATGAGAATGCGAGCGAAATTTTGCCATCGCCAAGCTTGTCGTAACGATCAAAGAGAGTGATGGATTCAAGGAGTTCGCCTGCTCCAGCACGTAGTGCGAGCTGAACTTCAGCGGCAGTGACCTTTGCATCGACAATCAGTGCAACATCTTGCAGGGCTGCAGGCATAGTGCCGACAGTCGTTGGGCGAACAAGTGCGGAATCAGGAAGGGCGCTTAAGCCGACAGCGAAGGCCACAGATCTTTCGGGAAGTCCATACTTTGCAACGATGCGTGGGTGGAGTTCGCCAGCATGTGCGACTGCCTTTCCATCGACTATCAGTTCTGCGCAACGTCCTGGATGCCATGGAGCAAAGTCAGAGCGCTTAACGGTCCATTCAAGATTGCAGAGCTGAAGAATGTCTTGCGCATAGGCGATTGCATCCTGCCATGTGTAGGCGCGAGCTTTACCTTGCCAATCTTCGTTCTCTACCTTTCCAACGAGCAGCCCTGCGACGTGATACGCCTGCGGTGGAACGCTTGCAAAGATCTCATCAATTACTTTCTGCGAAGGCTTCTTAGATAGATCTGGTGAAATGAAGGGAACGAGCTTTTGAGAGCCGCGGAAGATAGATCCCATTTCAAAGATGGCAAAATCCTTTGCGCCGCGACTGATATTGCGCTGGGCAACTTCAATTAATCCTGGGACTAGGTGAACGCGCATGAGTGGGAACTCTTCAGACATTGGGTTGACTATGCGATAGGTAGATGCGCGCTCTCCTACGAATCCCATCGAATCGATAGTCTCTTGATTGGTAAATGGGAATGTCTGCACTTCAGCTAGTCCACGGCTTGCAAGCATCGCAGCAACAGCTCGACGGCGCTTCTGTGTTGGCGTGAGTGAGGCATGCACTGGACGAGGTGGCAGAACAGATGGAATCTTGTCGTAGCCAATCATGCGAGCAACTTCTTCAGTCAGGTCAGCTGCAGTAAGTAAATCTGATCGCCATGCTGGTGGATCAACCTCAAAGCTCTTCTCATTCACGTCGCAACCGATAATGCGCAAAATTTCTGCAATCTTTGCTGGCGCAATCTCAAAGCCGAGGATGCGTGACACATAAGCTGGATCGAGCTTGACGATAGGTGCAAAGCGAGGCTCCCCATCGATAACTGTTGCCACATGCTGAGCTGAACTGTTCTCAGTAAGCAGTTGCACAAATCGCGCAGATGCATACTGGGCAAGAGATGGATCAACGCTTCGCTCTAGGCGGCGTGATGCTTCAGAGGAGAGCTTGTGGCGACGTGAATTCTTGGCAACGCAGATCGGATCAAAGCGAACAGCTTCTAGTGCAATCTCTGTCGTTGTCACAGAGATTTCAGATGATGCACCACCCATAGTTCCGGCCAATGCAAGAGGTTGGGCATCATCACAGACCATCAGATCATCGGGATCTAGCTGGCGCACTTGCCCATCCAGAGTTGTAAAAGGTTGCACCTTACCTGCGCGCTTAATTGTGAGGCCACCCTTTATCTTTGATTTATCGAAGGCATGAAGTGGTTGACCAAGTTCAAGCATCACGTAGTTGGTCACATCAACAACAAGTGAGATCGAGCGCATGCCCATCTTCTCAATACGACGGCGCATCCATAGGGGTGTAGTCGCTGAAGGATCAAAGTTTGAAAGAGTACGCAAGTAGAAGACTGATGCAGTGGACTTATCTGCGATCTTTGCGCTCACTCCCTTGCCTGTCTCAGCAAAGGAGAGGTCACGTAAAGCATCAACAGGATCCGTGAATTTCAGACCAAGAGATCCAGCAACTTCGCGCGCGATTCCACGAATGCTCAGGGCATAGCCACGATCAGGATTGACGGCGATATCGAAGATGATGTCATTGATCATCAGCCCTGTAATCGCATCCTCACCAATCTTTACTGTTCCTTCAGCGAAAGTCATGATTCCTGAGTGATCTTCGCCCAAACCAAGTTCGCGAGCAGAACAAATCATTCCGTTGGAAGTTTTGCCGTAGGTCTCACGAGCACCGATGGAGAAATCACCTGGGAGTACTGCGCCAGGAAGGGCAGCAACAATGAGGTCGCCCACTACGAAGTTAGTTGCTCCACAAATGACATAGCGCGTGGCTTTCTCTCCGCAATCTAGGCCAACGTAACGCACTGGCTTCTTAAACTCTGTGAGCTCTTCGATGCTCAAGACTTTTGCAAATACAAGTGGGCCAGTGAGATCTGCGCCCTGCTTGATGATCTCTTCTACTTCAAAGCCGACGCGAATAAGCGCATCAGAAATCTGCTCAGCAGTAATTGAAGCTGGAATTTCAACAAATTCCTTAATCCACGATAGAGGTGCGCGCATTTACAGGCCCACTCCAAACTGGCGTGTAAAACGAAGATCGCCTTCCACAATGTCGTGCATATCTGTAATCCCATGGCGAACCATGAGCGTGCGCTCTAGCCCCATGCCAAATGCAAAACCTGTGTAGATATCTGTATCAATGCCGCACGTTGCAAGAACTTGTGGATTGACCATTCCACAACCGCCCCATTCAATCCAGCGATTATTAAAGTAGACATCCACTTCCGCACTTGGTTCAGTGAAAGGAAAGAATGATGGTCGAAGACGGGTGATGGCATCAGGACCAAACATGTGGCGAGCAAAGTTATCTAGTGTGCCCTTCAAGTTCGCCATCGTAATTCCCTTATCGACAACCAATCCTTCTACCTGATGAAAGACAGGGCTGTGCGTAGCATCGAGTTCATCGGCGCGGAATGTGCGACCTGGGCAGATGACATAAATAGGAGGCTCTTGCGTCAACATGGTGCGAATCTGCACAGGTGATGTGTGAGTACGCAGTACTACGCCAGATTCAACCGGCTCGATGAAGAAAGTATCTTGCATGGTGCGCGCTGGGTGATCGGCAGGAATATTGAGCGCATCGAAGTTAAGCCAACCTGATTCGAGCTCTGGCCCTTCCTCCACTGCATACCCTTGTTCGATAAAGAAGTCTGAAATTTCATTCTTGATAATGGAGATGGGATGTAATCCACCGCGATGTGTACGCTGCACAGGAAGTGTGATGTCAACAATCTCTTCCAGTAATACCTTCGCATCACGCGCTGCCTCAAGCTTCTCTGTTGCAACTGCAAGTGCTTGCGCAATCGCAGCCTTTGCATCACCGATCAACTTTCCAGCAGATGCCTTCTCCTGCGGTGAGAGCGAGCCCAATGATCGACTGGCAAGCGAGATGGGAGCTTTATCGCCTGTATGTGCAAGGCGTGCGACTTTGAGTGAATCCAGGTCGGATGCGGCAGTAAATGCTTTCTGGGCATCGCTTATCCACGATGCAATATCTGCGGGATTCATGGAGGTAATTCTAACCTGCCACCTTTGAAGAAAGGGTGAACATTACGATAGATGCGGCGGCCGATAAATTAAGACTTTCAGCACGCCCTCCCATAGGAATCGTCACTTCGGTAACACTGACCCCGAGAGCTGATGCATCTACTCCCCTGGCTTCATTGCCAAAGATTGCGATGCAATCACCTGGGATTGAGAGATCAAGAATTGATGTTGTTGCATGCGATGAGAGAAGGAACTTCTGGATTCCAGCAAATTGCTTATCCACTCTATCGAAGGAGACCCCTTCAAATACAGGAATGTTCCAGAGAGAGCCAGCAGTTGAGCGAACAACCTTAGGTGAATACATATCTACTGAATCAGGTGATGTAATCACCGCAGAAATTCCCATCGCATCAGCTGTGCGCAAAATGGTTCCCGCATTGCCTGGATCTTGGATTTCATGGAGATAGATAAATCGTGAAGATCCAGTTGCTTTCAGATCTGAAAACTTTGATTCTGGCTTATAGCAAAGAGATATAAGTCCCTGTGGTGAGACTGTGTCAGACATAGCTTTCATGACAGGCTCAGATACTTCGACAATCTCCACTGCATCAAGATCAAGTTCTGAGATCTTAGAAAGACCGCCCTCGGTCGCATAGACAATTTTGATTTGAGGACCGCTCTGTGAAAGCAGCGCCTCACGAGCACATTGCACACCTTCTGCAACGAAGAGTCCCTGCTCGCGTCGTTCCTTTGCACCCTTAGAACCAATAAGAGCCTTCACTCGCGCAACATGTGGCGAGTGAAGGCTCTCAATCATTGGGTATGTATTACTTATGCTGCAGGCAGGTTCTTACGTGAAACATCCACGAGAACCTTAAATGCAGCTGGATCATTCGTTGCGATATCTGAAAGAACGCGACGATCTACTTCAAGACCAGATGCCTTAAGGCCCTGGATGAAGCGGTTGTAGGTCATTCCGTTTTCGCGAGCTGCAGCGTTAATACGCTGAATCCATAGCTGACGGAAATCGCCCTTCTTATCTTTACGATCGTTGAAGGCGTAAACCATTGAGTGCGTAACTTGCTCCTTCGCCTTTGTGAAAAGACGTGAACGCTGGCCGCGATATCCGGCTGCACGTTCAAGAGTTGTGCGACGCTTCTTTGCTGCGTGTACTCCGCGCTTGACTCTCATCGGTCGACTCCCTTACTTCAAACCAAGCATGCGCTTGGCTGTCATTGTGACTGTTGCTTTAGCTGATGATTCTTGACTCAAACGACGAGTAACGCGTGATGACTTGTGCTCCAAAAGGTGGCGCTTGCCTGCACGCTCGTGCATGATCTTTCCTGTACCTGTGACGCGGAAGGTCTTCTTCGCACCACTGTGGGTTTTCATCTTTGGCATCTATCTTCTCCTGTTACTTCGTCGTTGTTAAAAACTGGTACTACGTAAAATTAATTAGTAGCTGCTGCTGCTTCTTCTTCAGCAGCCTTCACTTTGGCAGCTCGCGCCGCCTTCTGTTCTGCTACTGCTTCGGTCTTCTTCTTCGTTGGCCCTAGGACCATCGTCATCTGTCGACCTTCCTGCTTAGGAGCGAACTCCACGAACGCGATCTCTTTCACATCTTCTGCAAGACGCTGCAAGAGTTTGAACCCAAGCTCTGGACGTGTTTGCTCACGGCCACGGAACTTCATCGTGATCTTCACCTTGTCGCCACCTTTGAGGAACTTCTCGACTGCTGAGCGCTTTGTCTCGTAGTCGTGATTTTCGATCTTTGGTGTCATACGCACTTCCTTCACCACAATGTGGGTCTGGTTCTGACGTGCTTCGCGAGCTTTCTGTGCTTCCTGGTACTTGTACTTGCCGAAGTCCATGATTTTGCACACTGGTGGATTGGCCTCGGGTGCGATCTCTACGAGATCAAGTCCGATTTCATCTGCCATTGCTAGCGCTGCTTCGATATCTACAACTCCAACTTGTTCACCGGTGTAATTGATGAGACGAATCTGGGGTGTGCGGATACGGTCGTTAATGCGCGGCTCTGTTGTGATTTCTGCTCCTATGTTCGGTTCTTGAGTATCCAAGTCGCTGTAAAAATCGCGCACCGCATAGAAAGAGTAAAACCTTTGACAGGTTTACTACCGACTAACCAATCCGCCGAAGCAGTAGAGGTGGGAGCGGTGAGCTCCTCTTGCAGCAGCTGTGGGCTACTGGTCTGGGGTAAGGCTACCTGAGCAGGCTCAGAATGAAAAATCCGTGCGTAACTAGGCGCCCATACCGTGTAGACCGCCATCAACATGGATGATCTCAGCAGTCGTCTTTGGGAACCAATCACTTAAGAGTGCAACAGCGGCTTTTGCTGCAGGAACAGGATCTGTGACATCCCATTCCAGTGGGCTGCGTTCATTCCACACCTTCTCAAATTCATCAAAGCCGGGAATCGATTTAGCAGCCATTGTGCGGATAGGACCTGCTGCAACAAGGTTGATACGAACATTCTCAGCACCGAGATCACGTGCCAAGTAACGCGATGTTGATTCAAGGGCTGCTTTTGCAACGCCCATCCAGTCATACTTTGGCCAAGCAACTTGTGCATCAAAATCAAGACCTACAACAGATGCACCATTCTTAAAGGTTGGTCTGCATGCCATTGTTAAAGACTTCAAAGAGTACGCCGAGACATGAACTGCAGTTGCGACATCTTCCCACGCTGTATTGAGGAAGTTGCCACCAAGTGCTGCCTCCGGTGCAAAGCCAATGGAGTGCACAACACCATCTAGATGTGGAACATGCTTTCTTACCTCATCTGCCAATCCATCGAGATGTTCTTGATTTGTGACATCGAGTTCGATGATGGGAGGAAGCTTTGGGAGGCGACCTGCAATACGAGTCGTCAGACTTAGGGCACGACCGAAGCCAGTAAGTACAACGTTGGCACCTTCTTCTTGTGCAATCTTTGCAATATGAAATGCAATAGATCCATCGGTAAGAACTCCTGTAACGAGGATATTTTTGCCCTGGAGGATTCCCATTCTTAGTGACCCATTCCTAATCCGCCATCGACTGGAATGATGGCACCGGTGATATAGCTAGCTTGCGGGGATGCAATAAATGCAACAACATCTGCAATTTCAGCGGCAGAGCAGAAGCGTCCAAGTGGAACTTGAGCGGCAATATCTGAACGACGCTTCTCATCGAGCTCAGCAGTCATATCTGTCTCAACAAATCCCGGTGCGATGACATTTGCTGTGATGCCACGACTTCCGAGTTCACGAGCAAAGGAGCGAGCCATTCCGACTAAGCCTGATTTCGAGGCGGAGTAATTAACCTGTCCTGCAGCCCCTACTCCCCCGACTACGGAACCGATAAAAATAAGGCGTCCGCGCTTTAACTTAAGTAGACCTTTTGTTGCGCGTTGTGAAACACGGAATGCACCGGTGAGATTTGCATCAATCACACTTTCAAAATCTTCAGCGCTCATGCGCAAGACAAGAGAGTCTTTTGTTATCCCAGCATTTGCCACGATGATTTCTGGTTGACCGATTTCAGATTCGATCTTTGTAAATGCTGCATCAACACTGGCTGAATCAGTGACATCCATCTGAACTGCGTCAAAGCCAGTTGGTGGCGTGCCACTGCGATAGGTAATGACGACTCGGTGACCTGCTGCCTTGAGTGCGGTTGCAATTGCTAAACCGATACCGCGATTTCCACCGGTAACAAGTGCGATTGAAGTCGGCTCGCTCATGAGAGAAAACTACCCTACTGTTGCTCTATGGCTAAAGAAGATGACGTTTACGACATCACTAGCGCCCCAAAAGGGTTATCTACTGACCAGTCTGCGAGACAACGTCGCTATTTCATTTCTATGATGATTCGCACAGCCTGTTTCATCCTGACTGTGTTACTACCCAGCCCATATCGATGGTTCGCTCTAGCCGGTGCGGTTACCTTGCCATATATCGCAGTCGTCGTTGCAAATGCAGGTCGCGAAACAGTTCTGCCAGGTGCTGAGATCTTGAAGAAGAGGCCGCGAGGAATTGAATAGCAAGACCACAAAGGAGACTCACTCCCTCCTTAAATCTCTGATCGCTCTATCACTCATTGCACTCTGCTTGTGGGCTGCTCAGTGGCAATATGACCGCGGTGTTGCACGACATGCGCGTAATGCAATGATTGAAAGTAACTCGAATAGGCCTGCAGTGGAGCTTTCGTCTCTACTTTCTTCAGTTGATGCACACGAGTGGAAGCCTGCAACAACAACTGGAACTTTCGACCCCACCTCACAAATACTCCTTCGTAATCATTACTCAGAAGATGGCGTCTATGGTTTTGAACTCCTCACACGGTTCACAACAACTGATGGCAAGAGTTTCTGGGTGGATTGCGGATGGGTGAAGGCGGGAGAAAACGCAACTACTCGCCCTGAACTCCCCGAGCTCCCTACTGGTGAAGTCACTATTACGGGGAGATTGCGACTTGATTCATCTCTTCCTCGAGGTTCATTCTTTGCAATTCCTGCCAATAAATCTGACGGCCTTGTATCAAAGGCAAATGCGCAGTCTGGTTCTTCCACAGAGAATTTCTATATTGATCTTTTGAATGGTTCACAGCCATCTCTGACACCAGCTGTTCCAGCACCACTTCCTGGACTCTCTGATGGACCACACATGGCATATGCGTTGCAGTGGGTCTTCTTCGGTGGCCTAGTTGTTTACGGCCGCTTCCTAATTCGTCGTGATGTCTTGTCGCGCAAAGAGCTCTGAGTACAAACCACCCTTCGCAATAAGTTCCTCATGCTTTCCGCGCTCGATGATTAATCCCTTTTCAAGAACAAGAATCTGGTCAGCTTCCATCACTGTGCTCAATCGATGGGCAATGACAATGGAAGTTCGCCCTTTAAGCGCGTGCTTCAACGCTTCGTGAACGAGGGATTCATTCTCAGAATCAAGGTGAGCTGTTGCCTCATCCAAAATCACAATAGCGGGTGCCTTAAGAAGTAATCGTGCGATTGCCAATCTCTGCTTCTCTCCACCAGAGAGGCGGTGCCCACGCTCTCCTACCATCGTGTCAAAGCCATTGGGAAGAGTTGAGATCAGATCCCAAATCTGCGCTGCCTTACATGCCTCAATCATTTCATTCTCTGTCGCATCTTCCTTTGCATAGCGAAGATTTTCAGCAATGGTCTCGTGAAAAAGATGTGCATCTTGCATAACTACGCCAATGGAGTCGCGCAGAGATTGAACAGTGAATTCACGAATGTCTTCGCCATCGACTGTGATTGCACCGCGTGTAACGTCATAGAGTCTTGGAAGCAGTGCACTCATTGTTGTCTTACCCGCACCAGATGGGCCCACGATTGCAGTCAGTGTTCCTGCTGGAGCGGTGAAAGAGATCCCGCGTAGTACTTCACCACTTTCCACGGTCTCAGGCTTTGCTGCGGATTCAAGTGATGCAAGTGAAATTTCATCAGCGCGCGGATAGCTAAAGGCAACATCTGTGAAATCAATCTGTAAATTCTTCTTACTCAATACCTTCGCACCTGGCTTATCAATAATCATTGGCTGCAGATCAAGCACTTCAAAGACGCGCTCGAACGAGACAAGTGCTGTCATGACATCAATACGAACATTTGAGAGTGCGGTGAGTGGTCCATAGAGGCGAATGAGCAGTGCAGTAATTGCAAGCAGCGTTCCCACCGTGATAGATCCATTGATTGCAAGGTGTCCCCCAATGCCATAGGCAAAGGCTGTTGCAACAGCTGCAACACTTGTTATCCCAACAAAGAAGACGCGGTTGAGCATCGCAGTCTGAATCCCAATATCTGCCACTTTTCGTGCACGCGTGCGAAAGAAGTGCTCTTCCTTTGCAGGCTTTCCATAGAGGTTGACCAAAAGAGCGCCAGAGACATTAAAGCGCTCAGTCATCGTGCTCGACATCGTCGCATTGAGATTAAATGCATCACGAGTAAGGGCTTGAATGCGCTTTCCAACCCACTTCGTTGGCAACAGAAAGACTGGGAGCAACAGCAACGAAACCACCGTGATCTGCCACGAGAGAATCAACATCGTCGTCACAACAAGTACTAGTGAGACCACGTTGCTCACAACGCCAGAGAGCGTTCCGGTAAATGCTTGCTGAGCGCCCATGACATCTGAGTTAATTCGAGAGATCAGCGCACCCGTCTGTGTGCGTGTAAAGAATGCAATGGATTGACGTTGGATATGGGCAAAGACTTGTGAGCGCAAGTCATAGATCAAGCCCTCACCGATACGTGCTGAATACCATCGTCCGAAGATGTTAAAGGCTGCATCAACCACGGCCAGAAGCCCCACAAGGAAAGCTAACTTTGTAACAAGACCAGCATCCTTAGGCAGAACACCCTTATCAATGAGTTCGCGCAACAACAGTGGCGTCGAAACAACCAAGAGCGCCTCAATAACGACAGTGATGAGAAATATTGTGATTTGTGATTTATACGGTTTTCCGTAGGTAATGATTCTTTTGATGGTTCCAGGCTTAAGTTTTTGAGATTTAACAGATGGATCTGCAGTCATTGACCGAAAGGTCATCCAGACTGCATGTTGAGACATCAGAGATCAGATCTAGGAATCAGACTGTAAAGCCGAGGGCGCGAAGTTGTTCGCGGCCATCGTCAGAAATCTTATCTGGACCCCAAGGTGGCATCCATACCCAGTTGATCTTCACATCATCAGTAAATGGTGCAAGAGCCTGACGGGTTTGATCTTCAATAACATCCTGAAGTGGGCATGCAGCAGATGTCAGAGTCATATTAAGAACTGCGATGTTGTTGTCATCGACCATCATGTCGTAGATCAGGCCAAGGTCAACAACGTTGATACCGAGTTCTGGGTCGACAACATCCTTCATCGCCTCGTTAATATCTTCAATCTTTGCAACCATGTCCCTATCCTACTTTCTTTTTAGACTTGCTTTGCCAATGCTTGAACGCTTGCATCCTTAAATGCCATCCATCCCAGCAGCGCACATTTAATACGGGCCGGATATTGCGATACTCCAGCCAGGGCAACGGCATCCTCAAGGATTGCTTCATCGCCCTTTTCAGTTCCCTTGCTCTGCATCAAGTGCATAAACGAGTCTGCAATGACCTGAGCCTGATCAAGGCTCTTGCCGATAAGAAGGTCTGTAAGAATGGAGACGCTTGCTTGCGAGATTGAACAGCCCACTCCATCCCACGAAACGTTCTTGATCACTTGTAAATCGAGCGTGACGTTAAGCGTGATTTCATCCCCACAGCTGGGATTGATGTGGTGAACTTGAGCATCAAAGGAAGTGTTGAGCTTCTTATTCTGAGGATTTTTATAGTGATCCAGAATCACCTCTTGATAAAGGTTATCGAGCTGCATTAGCGACCAAAGTACTTCTGTGCACCCTGCACGCCAGTAATCAATGCATCAAGATCGTCAGTGGTGTTATAGAGATAGACAGAGGCACGTGTAGTTGCAGGAACTCCAAGCTTTCGAGTCAGTGGCCATGCGCAGTGATGGCCTGTACGAACCGCAATTCCTTGGCTATCGAGATACTGACCTAAATCATGCGGATGAATATCTCCAAGAGTAAATGAAACTACGCCGCCACGGAGCTCTGTTGTCTTCGGTCCAATGATGCGCAGATCAGTAATGGCAGAGAGTCCCGCAAGCAAATACTTGGTGAGAGCCATCTCGTGCTGATGGATGTTATCCATACCAATTTTAGTTAAATAGGTAAGTGCTGCACCTAAGCCAACTGCTTGCGCCATATTGGGAACACCAGCTTCAAACTTCTTTGGTGCTTGCGCCCATGTTGCAGATTCCATGGTGACATTTTCAATCATGGAGCCACCTGTAAGAAAAGGTGGAAGATCAGCAAGAAGTTCTGTGCGTCCCCAGAAAACTCCAATACCTGTAGGACCTACCGCCTTATGTCCTGAGAATGCTAGGAAATCAATGTCGAGCGCCTTCACATCTGTTTTCATGTGAGGAACAGATTGACATGCATCTAGAACCACAACTGCGCCCACTTCATGAGCGCGCTTTGTGATGCCTTCAAGTGGGTTGATCGTGCCAAGTACATTTGATTGATGAGTGAGAGCTACAACTTTTGTCTTCTCATCGATCATCGAATTGATCTGTGAAAGATCTAGGCGACCTTCATCTGTGACGGTGAACCATTTCAGCGTTGCTCCCGTGCGAGCTGCAAGCTGCTGCCAAGGGATGAGATTGGCATGATGCTCCATCTCTGTGACCACAATCGAATCTCCTGCTTTGAGGTGGAATCGATTGCCAGGTGCAGCATTTCCCATCGCGTAAGAGATGAGATTGAGCGATTCTGTAGCGTTCTTGGTGAAGACGATTTCATCTACCGATGCGTTAAGGAATTGAGCCACAATCTCTCGTGCACCTTCGTAGGCATCCGTTGCTTCTTCAGCCAACTGATGAGCACCACGATGCACTGCAGCATTGTGCAAACGATAGAAATCACTCTCTGCATCAATGACTACATTGGGCTTTTGGCTCGTTGCGCCAGAATCGAGGTAGACAAGGCGCTTGCCATCGCGAATCTTCCGACTAAGAATCGGAAAATCCTGTGCGATTGCGTGTGCGTCTAAGGTCATAATTATGCTGTTACGTACTCCGCATAACCATTTGCTTCAAGCTTATCTGCAAGCTCTGGTCCGCCTTCTTCGACGATACGACCGTTAGCAAATACGTGTACGAAATCTGGCTTGATATAACGCAAGATGCGTGTGTAGTGAGTGATCAAAAGGATTCCGTGGTTATTGGCAGCCTTTGCGCGAACAACGCCTTCTGAGACGATACGTAGCGCATCGACATCAAGACCTGAATCTGTCTCATCAAGGATTGCAAACTTAGGCTTGAGAAGTTCGAGCTGCATAATTTCATGGCGCTTCTTCTCGCCTCCTGAGAAGCCTTCATTGACATTGCGCTGAGCAAATGATGGATCCATCTTCAGTGTCTCCATCGCGCTCTTTACTTCGCCAACCCATTCACGAAGCTTTGGAGCTTCTCCACGAAGAGCAGTTGCAGCTGTACGAAGGAAGTTAGAGACAGAAACGCCTGGAACTTCAACTGGATACTGCATCGCAAGGAATAGCCCTGCCTTTGCGCGCTCATCCACTGTCATCTCAAGAACATCTGCACCATCGAGTGTGACTGTGCCCTCTGTAATTGTGTACTTAGGATGGCCGGCGATTGAATATGCAAGCGTTGACTTACCAGAACCGTTAGGTCCCATGATTGCGTGAGTTTCACCTGACTTGATGGTCAGGTCTACGCCCTTAAGAATTTCAATCGAACCTTGCTCGGTCTCGACAGATACTTTCAATCCGCGAATCTCTAGAGTGCTCATATCTATCTCCGTTACATCTCTACCGTGACGGAGTCTCCGTCGACAGTTACTGAATAGGTTTTTATGGGTGCTACAGCTGGAGGCGTTAACGCCTCTCCTGTGCGAAGATCGAATTCAGCTCCGTGAAGCCAGCATTCAATCTTGAAATCTGTGATGTCACCTTCTGACAGTGAAGCATCGGAATGGCTGCAGACATCATTGACTGCGAAAATCTGGTCGCCCACACGTGCAACGCAGATGGATTCACCGTTCTTCTCGATGCGCACAGGCTTTCCAGCCTGAAGGGATGAGATAGCAAGGTCAGACATTTACTTACCTGCCTTTGCAAGCTCTGCATCAATGCGAGTCATGATGCGCTCCTGAATTGCCTCAATGCGAATTTCAGAGACGATCTCATTAAAGAATCCGCGCACAACAAGACGTCGCGCATCATCCATATTGATGCCTCGAGACATTAAGTAGAAGAGCTGTTCATCATCAAAGCGACCTGTGGTGGATGCGTGGCCTGCGCCAACAATCTCACCCGTTTCGATCTCAAGGTTAGGAACTGAATCAGCACGAGCACCATCGGAGAGCAACAAGTTACGGTTGAGCTCGTAGGTATCTGTGCCTTCAGCTGCGGCGCGGATAAAGACATCGCCGATCCAGACTGTATGTGCCTTATCTCCAGCAAGCGCGCCCTTGTAATTCACACGGGATTTCGCATTAGGAACTTTGTGATCGACAAACATGCGGTGTTCAAAGAATTGACCAGCAGTTGCAAAGTACACGCCCGAAAGATCACATGATGCACCTGGGGCAATGAAATCAACGGTTGGAAGAAGACGAACTACATCTCCCCCGACTGTGACAACGATTGACCTAAATGTTGCATCACGATCGATGATCGCATGGTGGCGTGCTGCATGAATAGTCTTTGCATCCCACTCCTGGAGTGCGATCAAAGTCAGATGAGCACCTGGCTCAACAACAATCTCAAGATCTTCAGCAAGATGTGTATCTCCTGAATTCTCAATGACCACTACAGATTTGGAGTGATTTCCCGCCTTGATTAGAACTCGTGAGAATTCAGCAGAGTCAGTTCCAAATGAGGTGCGGTTAAGGAAGATTGGCTCTGCAATTTCCGCATTCGGTGCAATCGATAGGACTGCACCCTTGCTGGTGAACTCGCGGATGCGATTGACGATTGCATCATCAGTTTCAGTAACAGCCTCAATCTCTTGGTGAGAAAAAGTCACACCTGTTGGAAGTGATCCCTTCACAGCCAATGAATTGCGCTCAACAGCAGTAGCTGTCCCATCATGCATTCCACCCAAGCGTTTAAGTGGAGTAAAGCGCCATGCCTCTTCACGCCCGGTTGGGGTGTGATTTTCTAGTACGTTCGATTGCAATGAAGACATTAGCCGACTGAACCTTCCATCTGTAGTTCAATGAGGCGGTTGAGTTCCAGTGCATATTCCATAGGAAGCTCGCGTGCGATTGGCTCAATAAATCCGCGAACAATCATTGCCATAGCTTCATCTTCATTGAGGCCACGAGACATCAAGTAGAAGAGCTGATCATCGGAGATCTTAGAAACTGTTGCTTCGTGTCCCATAGAGACATCATCTTCGCGGATATCAACATAAGGATATGTATCTGAACGAGAGATTGTGTCAACCAAAAGTGCATCGCACTTAACGGTGCTTGCAGAGTGGTGCGCTCCTTCTTGAACCTGAACAAGTCCACGGTATGAAGTACGACCTCCACCGCGCGCTACAGATTTAGAGATTACAGATGATGATGTGTAAGGAGCTGCGTGAACCATCTTTGCACCAGAATCTTGATGCTGGCCAGGGCCTGCAAAAGCAAGAGACAGAGTCTCACCCTTTGCATGTGGACCCATCAACATCACAGCTGGATACTTCATGGTGACCTTTGAACCAATGTTTCCATCGACCCATTCCATCGTTGCACCTTCAGCACATATTGCACGCTTTGTTACCAAGTTATAGACGTTATTCGACCAGTTCTGAATGGTTGTGTAACGAACACGAGCACCCTTCTTCACGATGATCTCAACTACTGCTGAGTGCAAAGAATCTGACTTATAGATAGGTGCTGTGCAGCCTTCTACATAGTGAATATATGAATCTTCATCAGCAATAATCAGAGTACGTTCGAACTGACCCATATTCTCTGTGTTAATACGGAAGTAAGCCTGTAGTGGGATATCAACGTGAACGCCCTTAGGAACATAGATAAATGAACCACCAGACCAGACGGAGGTATTCAGTGCTGCAAACTTATTATCGCCAACTGGAATAACGGTTGCGAAATACTCTTTGAAGAGCTCAGGGTGTTGCTTCAAAGCGCTATCTGTATCAAGGAAGATCACACCCTGCTTCTCAAGATCTTCACGGATAGAGTGATAAACAACCTCTGATTCATACTGCGCTGCAACACCTGAAACTAGGCGCTGCTTCTCAGCCTCTGGAATACCCAGGCGGTCGTATGTATTTTTGATGTCATCAGGCAGGTCATCCCATGTTGTTGCCTGCTTCTCTGTGGAGCGCACAAAGTACTTAATAGTGTCGAAGAAGATTCCTGATAGGTCTGATCCCCATGACGGCATCGGCTTCTTATCAAAGAGTGCAAGGCCTTTGAGGCGCAGATCTAACATCCACTGTGGCTCGCTCTTCTTAGATGAGATATCGCGAACAACTTCTTCGTTCAATCCACGACGTGCATTAGAGCCCGCATCATTGCTATCTGACCAACCGTATTCGTAATTTCCGAGGCCTTCGAGCTCTGGGTGTGCTGTTGTCATGAGTGTGCCTTTCCAGCAGTTATTTTCTTTGATGGTTTGGTTTTTGCAGTATTGGGGATGTATGTGGTGCAGACACCATCGCCGTGAGCGATAGTTGCTAAACGTTGAACGTGAGTTCCTAAGATGCGGGAGAAAGCTTCAGTCTCTGCCTCACAGAGCGCAGGAAATTCTGCAGCAACGTGGGCGATCGGACAGTGGTGCTGACAGAGTTGCTCACCTAATGGGCGGCTCTCAATGCTGGCGGCATATCCTTGCTCAGTAAGAAATGTCGCTAACGCTTCAGATTTGTTGCTTCTCTTAGCAAGTGCCACAGTCCCCTTACGCTCGATATCATCGGCGCGAGATTGTGCGAATGCTTTAACAAGATGTTCGCCAGATTGTGCTGACATAAACTTCAGAGCAGCTACAGCTAAGTCATCGTAGGAATGTTCAAACTTCTCTCGCCCTGAATCGGTCATGACAAATACCTTTGATGGGCGACCACGACCACGTGTTAGTGCTTGGTGAGGCTCACGCGCTTCCAAAATTCCATCTGCAACTAAGAGATCAAGGTGGCGGCGAATGCCGGCTGGAGTAAGGCCAAGGCGCTCACCGAGAACGACGGCAGTCGATGGGCCATTTTCGAGAACCGAGCGAGCAACAGCGTCACGGGTGCTGAGATCATCGATTTTCACAACACTATTGTGTCGTAATTCCCCTCGCCTCGCCACTCAGGCGGTGTCGCCTGCGCGCCCCCTTAAGGTCTTAGGCTACGGAGCGTGAGTAGATCGAGAAGTTTAGCGAGCAAGCTCCTTCCTGCCTTGACCGGCCTCCTTCTCTTTCTCCAATCCGCACTCGTTATTACCGGAGGCGCAGTTCGAGTAACTGGCTCAGGACTTGGCTGTCCTACATGGCCTGAGTGCACGCCCGGTTCCTACACACCAGTGCCTGGACAAGCCGAAGGCCAATTGCACGCATGGATTGAATTTGGAAACAGACT
>JBDLSZ010000029.1:0-16078 GCA_039799305.1 Actinomycetota bacterium | reverse complement strand
CGTGGATGCGGCAGAGTTAAATCGTCATCACCAAAGATTATGGAGATTGGAATATTCTCGGCAACACTTGACTCAAACTTACGAAAGCGAAGTGCGCGCCAGGTGGGCATATAACCCACTGATTGCGCCATCGCAATGACGGAGTCCTTGCATGATTCAAAGGATAGCTCTCTCCAGAGATGGGTTATTTTCCTATAGCCCATCGCCTTTAGTGGTGGCAGGTTATAGGCAAGGCGCAGAAAGTACTGTGAGATCTTTGCAAGGATGCGCGCCAATAAACTCGGTGGCAACTTACTTGTGGGACCTTCATGCCATAACCCAGCTGGAGCAAGTGCTGTCACGCTCTTAATGCGATCTGGGTAATGTGCAGCGAGTTCGAGTGCAATCCAACCACCTAACGAATTACCAGCAACATGGAATTGTTGAACTCCATGATCTTTCTCCATTGCCGTAACAATTGAGTGAGCAAGTGAGCGTGGATCAAGGCTTTCATCATGAAGGGGTGCACTTCCGTGACCTGGAAGATCAACGGGATAAATGGTGAAGGAGCTCTCTAGCCCTGCATGCAGCGTCTTCCAGATATTTCCTGCAGAACCAAGGCCATGCACAAGCACGAGGGCTGGAAGGCCCGGCTTTGCTGCAATGACGCTCGATGTAACTGGCATTAGTAACGATACTTCTGAGTTTCGGTGGGGCACTGCTTACACACTGCTCGCCAGATTTCATCTGCTTCACGCCCAGCAGTAAGAGCCTCATTAACAGTCATGGAGCCAAGTTCACTGATGGCAATATCTTGTGAGAATGATGGAGCCCATGCCTCACCAAATGAGAGCACGAGTCTTTCCCGTAAATCAGAGATGCGCATACGCTAAAAGAGCGTGCGCTCAACAAGGAGTTCAGCTTGTTCGCGAGATTGCTTAGGTGTAATGGGTTGCATGACCTGCCCCAGTAACCAGCGCATCGCAAGTCCCGTTCCTGCCTCAGATTTCGTTGCTTCATATATGCATGTTGCAAGTACAAGATAGAGAGGATTCTCTGCATGAGACATAATCGCAATCAAAATCTGCGCATCATGAATGCGCATGGAAGCAAGTGCGCTATCTGATGAGATCGCCTTTGAGAGAGTCTCGAGAGCATCTGCAGGAGTTCCAGCGCGCCCGGCAAGATCTACCAACTTCTCAACTTCAGCGGTGACGAGAGCTTCAAGAACTGCGTTCTTATCCCGGTAATGGTTATAGAGAGTTGCGCGAGATACTTCAGATGCATCTGCAATATCAATCATGGAAATGTTTGAGATGCCGTGGAGAGCAATGAGTGATTTAGTGCCTTCGAGAATTGCGCTCTCGGTGCGACGATGTATTCCGCCTTGCAAGGCGTACTTAGGCTGCGTCGACAACGGAGAGCTTTGCGCTTTCACGAGATTTGAGTTCGTGTGTAACGCCAGTCATCACAGATGACAAGGTAAGACCGAGTGCTTCACAGATTGCATTGAGTAGCTCTGATGATGCTTCCTTCTGACCACGTTCTACTTCTGAGAGATAACCCAGTGAGACTCGTGCTTGACGTGCAACATCACGCAGCGTGCGAGATTGTGAGGTGCGGGCATCGCGAAGTGTGTGACCAACTGCTTCACGTAATAGCGCCATTGCCTGCCTCCTACTTTCTCGTTTCGATTTTGCGTTAGCTAAGGATACGGGCAAAGGTGCCTATCGCGCTGGATATAGCCCCTTCTCGCACGCCATCACGCCCGCCATCGAGGGTGAGCTGAAGGGTCTGGTTAATGGGTCCTGCAATGGCGATCCAGACTGTGCCTTCGCGGATTCCTAGGTAATCACCAGGACCTGCAATACCTGTTGTTGAAATTGCCCACGTACTACCAATTTTCTTTCGTGCACCTTCTGCCATCGCAACCGCAACTTCTTCACTCACAACGGTATATGCCTCGATAGTCGAACGTGGAACTCCAAGAAAATTCACTTTCACATCGGTTGTGTAGGCGATGATGCCACCAAGAAATACTTCAGAGGCTCCAGGAATACGAGTGAGCTCATGCCCAAGTCCCCCACCTGTCAGTGACTCTGCAACGGAGACGCTTTCATTGCGAGAGCGAAGGTGCTCAATAATGGATCGCGCATGGGCTTGTGTTGGCATGAGCATAAATCTATCGCTTCTTATACCAAGAGCGCACGTAGTCATATCCTGATGTAATCGTCAAAACAATTGCGATGCCGATAAATCCATACTTGAACCAGTCCAGCCATGTTGGAAGCGGCAGGATAAAGAATCCCACTCCAAAGTTCTGCATAAGCGTCTTGATCTTGCCGCCCTTACTGGCAGGAATGACTCCACCTTTAATGACAAATAAACGAAAGAGCGTGATGCCAATTTCACGAGTGAGGATGAGAATTGTTATCCACCAGGGGAAGCGACCGAGGATGGAGAGTGAAATCATCGCAGCGCCAATGAGCGCCTTATCGGCAACGGGATCAAGAAATGTGCCCAGTGCTGTAATGCGATTTGATTGTCTAGCCCACTTGCCATCGAGGATATCGGTCATACCTAAGGTGAAGAAGATTGCATAGGCAAGTAATTGATACTTGGTGTTATCTCCACCATCATAGAAAAGTGTGTAGACGCCAAAGGGAATGAGCAGAATGCGAGTTACGGTCAGAGTATTAGGGGTAATGAAAGATGGAACTCTCATTGCACTTGCGCAACCAAATCTGCGCCCATTGAGTCAATCACCACGGCATCAATATATTCACCGACAGCAAAATTAGTACCAATAAAGGTGGTAGTGCCATCTACTTCAGGGCCTTGATGGGCTGCTCGTCCCTCTTGCAACTCTGCATCCTCAATCAGAACGCGCACCGATTCACCGATACGCGCCTGGGCACGCAGTGAGACCATTTCATCTGCAAGGGAAGATAGCGCCTCTACTCTTTCCCGAATTACTTCTTCCTCAACTTTATCGCTCAGATCAAGAGCTTCAGTGTTGTCTTCATCGGAGTAACCAAAGATGCCAACAGCATCAAGCTTTGCTGACGTAATGAAATCTGCAAGCTCGTCATAGTCAGCTTGAGTCTCCCCCGGAAAACCAACAATAAAGTTAGAGCGGATTCCTGCCTCAGGTGAGAGTGCACGAATCTGCGAAATCAGATGAAGGAATTTTTCAGAGTCTCCGAAACGTCGCATGCGACGCAAGACTGTGGGGCTGGTGTGCTGGAAGGAGAGATCAAAATATGGAGCCACCTTATCAGTCTCAATCATCGCCTGAAGAAGTGTTGGTCTCATCTCAGCTGGTTGCAGATATGAGAGCCTGACTCTCTCCACGCCCTCAATCTCTGCAAACTCATGAAGAATCTTCTCCATCAATTTGAGATCGCCGAGATCTTTGCCATAAGAGGTTGTATTTTCACTGACCAGGAAGAGTTCGCTCACACCATTTTGTGCAAGCCATGCGCCTTCCTGCAAGATTTCAGTTGGGCGTCGTGAGATGAATGAGCCTCGGAAATATGGAATCGCACAGAAAGAACATCTGCGATCGCAGCCTGATGCAATCTTCAGAGGTGCCCACGGTGCATTTCCTAAGCGCTTGCGGAAGAGTGAGCCACCAGCACCGAGTGATGATGCATAACTTTCATCACGAGCGGCAGCGCGCTCAACAGGTGCAATGGGAAGTAGAGCGCGGCGATCGCGTGGGACATGTGGTGTGTGCGCATTACCACTGACAATCGATTGCAAGCGTGCTGAAATATCTTGGTAGTCATCAAATCCCAGAATTGCATCTGCTTCAGGAAGGGCTTCTGCTAACTCTTTTCCATAACGCTCAGCCATACATCCCACAGCGACAACTGCTCGAGTTACCCCATGGCCTTTGAGGGAATTCGCCTCAAGGAGCGCATCTACTGAATCTTTCTTCGCTGATTCAATAAACCCACAGGTATTTACGACTGCAACTTCTGCTGATTCCACATCATCAACAAGGGTCCAGCCATCGGCAGCTAATCTTCCAGCAAGCTCTTCAGAATCTACTTCATTGCGCGCGCAGCCCATTGTGACAATTGCGACGGTGCGAGACATGAGGGTGATGCTAGCGGAAGGTGCGACGAACCTCTTCATTTTGGCCGCCCAATGGTGCTAATTGCTTTCCATTAAGTGTCAGATCAAGACCTGCTGGGTTACTGAGATAAATACTGATGACCTTCTTGCCCTTAAAAGTTTTAGTCTCGCCTTGGAACATCGATCCCTTTTCAGCTTTTACTCCGTCGACGACGATATGGATATAAGAGTTACCACGGGATGCTATGAGTGTGAGTTCTACTGGACCGCTCTTACTTGTAACCGCAGGTGCTGGCACTGCGCTCTCTGTTGGTGCTGGTGTTGGTTCTGCACTCTTGCTCGCAGAGACTGATGGAGCAGGAGCTGGCGAAGAGTTTTGATTCGAGGTAACAATTTGAACAGATGCAATGACAAAGAGGATTGATACGGAGATTACGGCTGGGACTTTCCAAGAAATTGTCTTCTTCTCACGGGGAACTTGCATAATATTATTTTCAACAAGTAAATCTTGCATTGCACGCTTCTCAGTTGAATGCTGTTCGTCATAGAGATCAAGAAGGATCTGTGGGTTTAATCCGATGCGGTTTGCAATAGTGCGCAGGTGACCGCGGGCATATGTATCGCCACCACAGTGTGCAAAATTATTATTTTCCATCTCTGTCAAAAGACCCATACGAATACTGGTTGAATCAGAGAGCGACTCAAGACTTATGCGCGCAGCTTCGCGAGCATCGCGAATTGTGCTTCCAAGAGTCATTATCTGCCGCCTTGCTATGGGGAATTACCTGTAGCCAATTCTAACTTTAGACTCTTGGGTGATTTATTGGAAGGCTGCCATATTGAGTGAAATCACCCCTAAATTGCACCCAACAAGAGATGAAATTTAGTAGTTGCGAAGGGTTGCAAGGACGGAATCGAGTTCATCAGGTTTAACCATGACGGTGCGAGCCTTGGAACCCTCTGATGGTCCAACGATTCCTCGAGACTCCATCAAATCCATCAAACGTCCTGCTTTAGCAAAACCAACACGAAGTTTACGCTGCAACATAGATGTAGATCCAAATTGTGTTCCAACAACAAGCTCGACTGCCTGAATAAGAATTTCAAGATCATCGCCAATCTCTTTATCAATATTCTTATTTGCTTGCGCAACTTGTGTCACATCATCGCGATATCGAGGAGAGAGCTGCTTCTTCACATGGTTAGTAACAGCTTCAATTTCACGCTCTGATACATATGCGCCTTGAATACGTATTGCACGGCTTGCACCCATAGGAATAAAGAGGGCATCACCCTGCCCAATGAGTTTTTCAGCACCAGGGCTATCGAGAATAACTCGTGAATCGGCCAACGAAGATGTCGCAAATGAAAGTCGCGAAGGAACGTTGGCCTTAATCAGTCCTGTCACAACATCGACAGAGGGGCGTTGGGTTGCAAGGACTAAGTGAATTCCGGCAGATCGTGCGAGCTGAGTAATGCGAACGACTGACTCTTCCACTTCACGTGCTGCAATCATCATCAAATCTGCCAACTCATCGATGATGACAAGTAGGTATGGGTATGGCTCAACAATGCGATCAGATCCAGGAGGTGCAACAACTTTGCCTGCGCGCACAGCCTTATTGAAGTCATCAATATGTCTAAAACCAAAGGTGGCTAAATCTTCATAGCGAAGATCCATCTCGCGCACTACCCATGTCAGGGCATCTGCTGCCTTCTTTGGGTTGGTAATAATCGGAGTAATCAAATGCGGGATGCCTTCATAGGCGGTGAGCTCTACTCGCTTTGGATCAATCAAAATAAGTCGAACATCATCAGGAGTTGCTCGCATCAAAATGGATGTAATCATCGCGTTAATCATCGAAGATTTACCAGCGCCCGTTGCACCTGCAACCAAAAGGTGTGGCATCTTTGCAAGGTTTGCACAGACAAAGTTGCCTTCAACGTCCTTGCCCAGAGCCACCAACATAGGGTGGTGATCTTGCCCAGCAACGCTTGAGCGCATGACATCACCGAGTGCGACAATCTCACGATCTAAGTTAGGAATTTCAATTCCGACGGCAGATTTACCTGGGATAGGCGAGAGAATGCGAACTTCACTGCTTGCTACAGCGTACGAAATATTCTTTGAAAGAGCAGTGATGCGCTCAACCTTCACCGCATTGCCCAGCTCAACCTCATAGCGCGTCACCGTTGGCCCACGCATAAACCCTGTTACCTGAGCATCAATATCAAATTGCTTAAAGACTTCTGTAAGGGAGGCCACGACAACTTCATTTGCCTTGCTCTTAGCCTTGGCAGCAGGTCCTAATTTAAGAAGATCATGGGATGGCAACTCATACTTAATATCACTTGTCAGTAGCAATTGCTCTGGACGTCTATCAGATTTAGGAGCTTCCTTGAGTTGAGCCTCCAGCGGAATTCTGGGAACCTCAACGGTGAACTCCTCATCAAATTCTTCTTCATCAATCTCATCATCTGCCTGATTCCAAGCCACAACCGGAGATTCAAAGGGAGGAGTATCTGAGATCTCAAAGTCATCATCCTTGCGCTGTGGCTTTTTTGACCAGAGCCAGATGGCAATAACTTTCAAGCGTATTCCGACTTTAGAGATTGGTGTACCGGTAATAATCAGTAAGCCAAAGAAGAAAATAACAAAGAGCACTGGATATGCAAGTAAGGATGTCATCAGTGCAACAAGAGGTTTAGCAACCCAGTAACCGAGAAGTCCTCCCCCATCACGAATTGCTGTAGCACCTGTGGGATTGATTGCACCAAGTGAGCCGTTAAGTAGATGCGCTAATCCTGTTGCGCTGACAAGAAGAGTCAGAGTCCCCACAGTAATACGACCTGTGGTGTGTTTATCATCCGGCTTTCTAAATAACCGCACTGCAAAATAGAGCAGAACAAGAGGCGCCAATATTCCAATGCGGCCGAATGCGCCATAAAAGAAGGAATACAAATTTCGCCCTACATAGTTATCTGCCTTAAACCATGTCCCTGCAAAGGCTGAAAGAGAGAAGAGAAGAACGAGAAGGGCTGCGCCATCTCTATGGTGCTCAGGATCAAGATCTCGTGCTCCGCGAGCTACAAAGCGGATAGATGAACCGAGAGATTTTGCGAGAAGGCGCCAGAGCGTTGAGAGAGCAGAACCAATTACTTTAAGAAAAGAGTTCTTGGTTGTGCGTTTCTTCTTGGTAGCCACACCTTCAATCTTAGGTGGAGGGTATTTTTCAAGCCCGTAGGCGCGCCGTCTTAGACCTCAACGACGACGGGGACGATCATCGGACGGCGGCGGTGTTTTTGACCGACCCAACTTCCGATAGTTCTACGTACTACTTGTGAAAGTTGATGTGTTCCATTTACTCCATCTGCAACTGCAGCTGTCAGCGCCTTCTCAATTTGTCCTCGCACCTCATCAAAGAGCGCTTCATCTTCATTAAAGCCTCGAGCATGAATATCAGGGCCAGCAACAATCTTTCCAGTCTGAGATTCAATGACAACAATGACTGAGATAAATCCTTCTTCACCCAAAATACGTCGATCTTTCAATGATGACTCTGTGATGTCTCCAATACTGTGGCCATCAACATAGACAAATCCGCAAGGAACAGAGCCGACAACTTCTGCCTCATGGTTAATCAGATCTACAACGATTCCATTTTCGATAATAAAAGCATTCTCGCGCGGCACACCTGCTTGAATAGCAATCTCAGCATTGGCTTTGAGATGGCGCCATTCACCATGAACGGGGAGCACATACTTAGGTTTTACGATGTTGTAGCAATAGAGAAGTTCACCTGCTGCTGCATGGCCTGAAACGTGCACCATCGCATTAGCTTTATGCACCACCTTGGCACCAAAGCGTGTGAGTTCATTAATGACTCTAAAGACCGAGTTTTCATTTCCTGGAATAAGGGAGGAAGCCAAGATGACTGTGTCCCCATCGCCCACACGAATCTGATGATCACCGTTGGCCATGCGTGAAAGCGCAGCCATCGGTTCACCTTGTGAACCAGTACAGATGAGCACAACGCGATCATCGTAATTATCGAGTTCGCGAGCATCAAAGAGAATTCCTGATGGAACGCTGAGATAGCCCATATCTTGTGCAATCTTCATATTGCGAATCATGGAGCGACCAATAAAGGCTACTTTGCGATTATGTATCGCGGCCGTATCAATGACTTGCTGAACGCGGTGCACATGTGATGAGAACGATGCAACGATGACTCGGCGCTTAGTGGATGCAATGACGCGATTGAGTGCAGGCATGATTTCGCGCTCAGAGGGAGTAAATCCAGGAACATCGGCATTGGTGGAATCAACGAGGAAGAGATCCACGCCTTCTTCACCTAAGCGTGCAAAGGTGCGAAGGTCTGTGATGCGACCATCAAGTGGCAACTGATCCATCTTGAAATCGCCCGTGTGCAAGACAGTTCCAGCTTTGGTATGAACAGCTACTGCCAACGCATCAGGGATGGAGTGATTGACTGCAATAAATTCGAGTTCAAAAGGGCCAACATCTTCGCGATTGCCTTCGCGCACTTCATGAGTTAACGGTGAGATGCGGTGCTCTTTACATTTTGCCGCAATCAGCGCAATGGTCAGTGCAGATCCATACACAGGAATATCACCGCGTTCGCGCAAGAGATAGGGAACAGCGCCAATATGGTCTTCATGGCCATGAGTAAGAAATAGTCCAACAACATCATTGAGGCGATCACGAATATAGCTAAAGTCAGGAAGGATCAAATCAATTCCCGGTTGATTATCTTCAGGAAAGAGAACGCCGCAATCAATAATAAGTAGCTTTCCATTGGTCTCATAGACAGTCATATTGCGACCGATTTCAGAGATTCCACCGAGTGCAACTATGCGCAGTCCCCCATCAGCAAGTTTGCTGGGAGTACCGAGGTTGGGATGGGGATGTTGTGTCATAAAGAGATTGCGTTAATTCTTTAGCGTGACGCCACCGGCAGTGAGATCAATACGTAACTGTTCGATCTGTGCCTGTGTTGCATCAACGAGTGGCAGACGAGTTGTTCCTCCGGGTAGCCCCATGAGAGACATCGCTGCCTTGGTCAAAATTGCACCTTGTGTGCGGAATGTGCCGGTAAAGACTGGCAAGAGTTGCTGATGAATCTCAAGAGCTTTTGTCGCATCTCCTGCAAACCACGCATCGAGCATCGCTTTGAGTTGAAGACCCACCGTGTGGCCACAGACGGAGACAAATCCAACTGCGCCGACAGAAAGAAATGGCAAGTTCAAGATGTCATCACCTGAGTAGACAGGAATACCGCAACGCTTGATGACCCATGATGTTGCAGCAATATTGCCCTTGGCATCTTTGAGAGCAACGATGTTCTTCACAGATTCAAAGAGTTTAACGATGGTGTCAGATTCAATTTCCACGCCTGTGCGACCTGGAATGTCATACATCATGATCGGCAAATCAGTTACTGCAGCGACTGCGCGAAAGTGCGCCTCGATTCCTGCTTGAGGAGGTTTGTTGTAATACGGAGTAACGACAAGAAGACCATCTGCTCCAGCATCTTGTGAGCGCTTTGCTTGTTCGACTGTGTAAGCAGTTTCATTATCGCCAGCACCTGAGAGAACTTGAACCTTTGGACCAACAACTTTCTTCACAACCTTGATGATCTCAAGCTTTTCCGAAGACTTAGTTGTAGGTGCTTCACCTGTTGTGCCATTGACTGCAATACCGTCATGGCCAGTATCAACGAGATGTTGCGCAAGTCTTTCAACGCCAGCCCAGTCAATTGCCCCATCCTTATCGAAGGGGGTCACCATTGCGGTGAGAAGTCGACCGAAAGGTGCGTGCGTACTCATTTGGGCATCTTATCGCTTAAGGCGCGATACGACCAGATTTTTCAAATGCCCCGTATGTAATGGGCATTAATTTCGCGAATTCGGCTTCCATTTTTTCAGCCACCATCTCAATTTCACGTTGTGGATAGCTTGGAAAATGTGAACCTTCCCGCGCTGTGCGAAGGGAAAGGAAGTTCATTAATGCGCGCGCATTCATAGTCACATACATCGATGAATAGGTAGCAACAGGAAGAACCGCACGTGCAACTTCACGAGCAATCCCTGCCTCAAGCATCTTCTGATATGAATCATAGGCAACTAGATATGCCTCTTTCATCGCTGCAACAGTGATATCAAATTGTTCTACTGTTCCATCTTCAAATGTATATGAACCAGTTTTACCGACCTGAATCAACTTACGTTCCTTGGACGGAATATAGAAAACTGGCTTGAGTTCGCGATAGCGGCCAGATTCTTCGTTATATGAAGCTATGCGATGGCGCATAAATTCGCGGAAGACAAAGATGGGAGCTGAGATAAAAAATGTCATCGAGGTGTGCTCAAAGGGTGAGCCATGGCGTTCGCGGGCGAGGTAATTGATGAGACCAGCTGAACGCGCTGGGTCTTCACCAATTTCATCCATCGATTGCTCACCGGCAGTGGAAACGCGGGCGGCCCAAATAACGTCAGCATCGCTGGCGCTAGCCTTGATCAGTTCGACGGATACATCGTCTCTAAATATTACGGTCTCAGACATGTGCGCACCTTATCTTTCAACCCCCCTCCACCCTTTGGATATCTAGGGCACAATAACCGCGTGTCCACAGTGAACCGCGCCACCGCAACGCAGAGTCTGAGCGTCTCCTTCACAGTCGGCCTCTATGGAACCGCCTTTGGAGCTGCATCGATCGCAGCCGGATTCTCGATTCTTCAAACCTGCCTCCTCTCACTCCTCACCTTTTCAGGAGCATCACAATTTGCAATCGTTGGAGTCATGGGCGCAGGCGGCAGCGCTATATCAGGGATTGCAACTGCATCTCTTCTTGGTATTCGAAATGGTCTCTATGGATTACGTATGGCACCTCTTCTTAAAGTCCGTGGATTCAAACGAGTAATTGCTGCGCAAGTAACGATTGATGAGTCAACAGGGGTTGCCATCGGCCAAGAAGATCTCGGCATCGATGCGATGAAACAAGGTTTCTGGCTCACAGGTTTTGGCGTCTATATATTCTGGAACTTCTTCACTCTGCTCGGCGCCCTCGGTGCGCAAGCGATGGGAAACCCATCTGCATGGGGACTCGATGCCGCAGTTCCTGCTGCATTTCTAGGTCTTGTCTGGCCTCGACTTACAGGAAAATTTGAGCGCACACTTGCAGCTTCTGCCGTCATTCTGGCAATCCTCTTAAGCCCCATTATTTCTGCAGGTTTACCGATTATCGCAACCGCACTCCTTGCAGTTGCCTTCGGATGGAGGCAGCGCGCATGAACGCACTCTGGCTTGGAGTTATTGGAACTTCTCTCATCGCATTCTTATTGAAGTACTTAGGTCATTCCATCCCTGAAAAGTATGTGACTAATCCAAGGGCGTTGCGTATCAATACTTTAATTCCGATTGCACTCTTAAGTGCTCTCGTTGGTGTTCAGACGGTTACCGAGAAAGGTCAATGGGTCATTGATCAGCGCTTAGCTGGAGTTGCTGTGGCACTCATTGCACTGAGCCTGAAAGCGCCATACTTCGTAGTGGTGGTATCTGCAGCCATCACATCAGCTGCGCTCTATAGACTTTAAATAATTCCTAGGGATGTCAGCTTTGCCTTCAAATCATTATCTGAAGGTTCAGTCAGGTGAGTTCCATCTGAGAAGACAATAACGGGTATTGATTTTGCTCCCCCATTAATCTCTTGCACCTTTGCAGCAGCTGACTCATCGGCTTCAACATCAATGTGGTTGACCTGAACATCAAGCTCTTCAAGAAGGCGCTTTGAGCGACGGCAATCTCCGCACCAATCGGCGCCATACATTGTGATATCTGCCAGTGCCATTTCCTGCTCCTTACATAAAGTTTTCAAGGCCGAAAGTCAGCCCTGGATGAGAAACAACCTGACGAACGCCAAGAAGTACTCCTGGCATAAAACCTACTCGGTCGATCGAGTCATGACGAATTGAAAGTGTTTCACCAATTCCGCCAAGCAAAACTTCTTGGTGGGCAACAAGTCCTCGCAAACGCACTGAGTGCACGGGAATATCTCCCACAGTGGCACCACGTGCTCCATCGAGTGATGATGTTGTTGCATCAGGCATGGGTGCTAGACCTGCCTCTTTACGAGATTTAGACATGAGCTCTGCTGTACGAGCTGCTGTTCCTGATGGAGCATCCACCTTATTTGGGTGGTGCAATTCAATGATTTCAGCAGATTCAAAGTACTTTGCAGCCTTTGTAGCAAACTCCATCATCAAGACTGCTCCAATAGCGAAGTTAGGTGCAATCAGAACGCCAGACTTTGATGAAGCAAGGAGTGACTTAATCTTTGCAATGCGCGCATCATCAAAACCAGTAGTTCCGATAACTGCATGGATGTTCTTGCCGATAAGAAATTCTAGGTTTGCCATCACTGAATCAGGGGTTGTGAAGTCCACAACGACCTGTGCTCCATTTGAAACCAGAGCATCGAGTGAATCACCAAGATCCAGTGCTGCAACGAGTTCAAGGTCGGAGGCTTCAGTAATAGCCTTCACAACTTCAGAACCCATACGGCCACGTGCACCGAGTACGCCTACTTTGATCATTTCGCAAGCACCTTCTCAAATTTAGATTCGTTCTTAAATGGACCGACAAGAGCAAGGGTAGGCGTTTTGACCAAGAACTCGCTGGCAATTTCGCGAATGTCTTGCGCGCTCACGCGAGAGATAGCTTTGAGAATGTCATCAAAGTCCATTACCTGGCCATAGACGATTTCATTCTTGCCGATACGGCTCATTCGTGAGCCGGTATCTTCTTGGCTCAAGACCAGAGATCCTCGCACCGCGCCCTTGGCACGCTCAATCTCTTCATGTGTCATTCCATTATCGGCAACATCAGAGAGCACGCTGCGGATAATTTCAACAACCTCAATAGCCTTCGTTGGATTACATCCTGCATAGAAGCCGAGAACTCCAGAGCCTGCAAATTGTTGAGCATAGGCATAGACAGAGTATGCAAGTCCGCGCTTTTCACGAATTTCTTGGAATAGACGCGATGACATTCCGCCACCGAGCGCTGCAGAGAGAACGCCCATGGCAAAGCGACGATCATCTGCGCGAGCAACACCTTCCATGCCATAGAACATATGAGCTTGTTCGCTCTTCTTATATAGAAGACCTACTGATTGTTGCTTAGTGTTCTTAATTGGAATATTTGGACGAATCACGGGAGCTGCCAACACATCAAGGAAGTTATCCCTTGAGAGCGCTTGCTCAACCATTGCCACAACTTTCTTATGCTTAATGTTTCCAGCAACAGCCACCACAAGGTCCTGCGGCAGGTACTTCTTCTTGTAGTAATTAAAGACTGTACTGCGAGACATGCCCTTGATGGAATCAATAGTTCCAAGAATCGGACGACCGATCTGGGTATCTCCATAATAGGTATCGCTAAAGAGGTCATGCACGAGGTCGCTTGGATCATCATCGCGCATCGCAATCTCTTCAAGAACAACCTTACGTTCTGCATCAACATCCAGTGCTGTAACAATCGATGAGGTAATCAGGTCGCTGACAACATCAATGGCCATTGGAAGATCAGTGTCAATCACACGTGCGTAGAAGCAGGTGTACTCCTTGGATGTAAATGCATTCATCTCACCGCCAACGGACTCAATCGAAGATGAGATTTCCAGAGCTGTGCGGCTTGTTGTTCCTTTGAAGAGAAGGTGCTCTAAAAAGTGAGAAGCACCAGCAGTTGCCGGTGCTTCATCACGTGAACCTACATTGACCCAGATTCCCACAGCGGCGCTGCGCACTGACGGAACTTCTTCCGTAACAATGCGCAGACCACTTGCGTGAACTGAGCGTTTGACTGACATCTACTTATTCAGCAGCTGGAGTCGAGCCATCTTCGAGAACTGGAACCAATGAGAGCTTGCCCTTTGGATCAATCTCGCCGATTTCAACCTGAATCTTGTCGCCAACCTTCATGACTTCTTCAAGGTTTTCAATGCGCTTTCCACCATGCATCTTGCGAATCTGAGATACGTGGAGCAAGCCATCTTTACCTGGCATCAATGAGACAAATGCACCGAATGTTGCAAGCTTTACGACGGTTCCGAGGTAACGCTCTCCCACTTCTGGCATTTGTGGATTAGCAATTGCATTGATCTGTGCGCGAGCAGCTTCAGCTGATGGTCCATCGGTTGCACCGATATAGATAGTTCCATCATCTTCAATAGAGATATCTGCGCCAGTTTCATCTTGAATCTGGTTGATGATCTTGCCCTTAGGCCCGATAACTGCACCAATTTGATCGACAGGAATTTTTACAGAGATGATGCGAGGAGCGTATTGGCTCATCTCATCAGGTGTATCAATTGCTTCGTTCATGACATCAAGAATCGCAAGACGCGCTTCCTTTGCCTGGTGGAGTGCTCCAGTAAGAACTGTTGCAGGAATTCCATCGAGCTTTGTATCCAGCTGTAGAGCTGTGATGAAGTCCTTTGTACCTGCGACCTTAAAGTCCATATCTCCAAATGCATCTTCTGCACCGAGGATATCTGTAAGAGCTACGTACTCAATCTTTCCATCGACAGTATCTGAGATCAGACCCATTGCAATACCTGCAACAGGAGCCTTAAGAGGCACACCTGCTTGAAGCATTGAAAGTGTTGATGCGCAGACAGAACCCATAGATGTTGATCCATTAGAACCAAGTGCTTCTGAGACCTGACGGATTGCGTAAGGGAACTCTTCACGAGTTGGAAGTACTGGAATCAATGCGCGCTCAGCAAGAGCACCGTGGCCGATTTCGCGACGCTTTGGTGTTCCAACACGACCTGTTTCACCTGTTGAATAAGGTGGGAAGTTGTAGTTGTGCATATAACGCTTTGACTTCTCAGGGCTCATTGTGTCGAGCTGCTGTTCCATCTTGAGCATATTAAGAGTTGTTACTCCAAGAATCTGAGTCTCGCCACGTTCGAAGATCGCTGATCCGTGAACACGAGGAATAACCTCAACTTCTGCAGAGAGCGCACGGATATCGCGGAGTCCGCGACCATCGATACGAATCTTGTCGCGAAGTACGCGCTGGCGTACAAGCTTCTTTGTCAGTGAGCGAAATGCTGCAGGAACTTCTTTTTCACGGCCTTCGAAGGCAGCTGAAACAGATTCCTTAGTTGCAGCAGAGATCTCATCAATCTTTGTCTCGCGCTCTTGCTTACCTGAGATTGTGAGCGCCTTTGCAAGGTCATCTCCCGCAGCCTTTTCAACTGCAGCGAAAACATCATCCTGGTAATCAAGGAACACTGGGAAGTCAGCTGTTGGCTTTGCAGCAACTGCTGCAAGCTTTGACTGTGCTTCACAGAGAATACGAATAAATGGCTTTGCCGCGTCCAGTCCCTGCGCAACGATCTCTTCAGTAGGTGCCTTAGCGCCTTCTGCAATAAGACCGATTGTGCGAGTAGTTGCTTCTGCTTCCACCATCATGATTGCTACATCGTCAGCTGTTACGCGACCTGCAACGACCATATCGAAAACAGCGTTCTCGACCTGTGAATGGTTAGGGAATGCAACCCACTGACCATCGATAAGTGCAACACGCACACCACCGATAGGACCTGAGAATGGAAGACCTGCAAGCTGTGTAGACATTGACGCTGCGTTGATAGCAATGACGTCATACATGTGATCTGGATCGAGTGCCATAACTGTCACAACGATCTGAACTTCATTACGAAGTCCCTTAATAAATGATGGACGCAATGGGCGGTCGATCAAACGGCAGGTAAGAATTGCCTCTTCTGATGGACGACCTTCACGACGGAAGAATGAACCAGGAATCTTGCCAATGGCATACATCTTCTCTTCAACATCCACTGTTAGTGGGAAGAAGTCGAATTGATCCTTAGGTGTCTTTGATGCTGTTGTAGCTGAGAAGATCATTGTCTGATCATCGAGATACACAGCTGCAGCTCCTGCTGCTTGCTTTGCGAGGCGTCCT
>JBDLSZ010000028.1:0-4742 GCA_039799305.1 Actinomycetota bacterium | reverse complement strand
AGTGGAACTCTTGCACAAGCAATCTTTGATGCAAATCTTGATGCAGATATCGTTGCAGTAATTTCAGATCAGAAGGATGCAGCTGTCTTAGATCGCGCACACACAGCACGTATTGAGACTTTTACAATTCCCATGCTCTCAGATCGCACAGAATGGGACCGCGAACTCGAAACACTCATTGCAGCGCTGAAACCAGATCTCGTTGTGAGTGCAGGATTTATGCGCATTCTCTCTGAGCGCATCACGAGTCGATTTAAAATCATTAATAGCCATCCAGCCCTCCTGCCACTATTTCCTGGCGCACACGCTGTTCGTGATGCTCTGGCTGCTGGCGCCACCGAGACCGGAACAACGATTCACTGGGTCGATGCGGGAGTGGATACGGGGCAGGTCATTGCTCAGGAGCGTGTGGAGATACTGCCAGCTGATACGCAGGAGTCACTGCATGAGCGCATTAAGATTGTCGAACGAGGTCTCATCGTTGCGACCATTGCTTCACTGCTTGTAACCCTGGAGAAGACCAATGGCTAATCGCAAACCTATTCGTCGCGCACTTGTCAGCGTCTATGACAAAGAGCGACTTCTTGAACTCGGGCAATGTCTTGCCGATGCCGGCGTTGAAATTCTCTCAACAGGTTCTACTGCAAAGACTCTAGCCGGTGCTGGCATTGCTGTTACTGAAGTCAGTAGCTACACAGGTTTTCCAGAAATCATGGGCGGTCGCGTGAAGACACTGCACCCAAAGATTCATTCAGGAATTTTGGCTGATCAGAATAATCCTGAACACCTCAAAGCTATTGCAGATCTGGATATCGATCCCTTTGATCTTGTTGTCATTAATTTATATCCCTTTGCTTCAACGATTGCATCGGGTGCGCACTTTGCTGAATGCATTGAGCAGATCGATATTGGTGGCCCATCCATGCTGCGTGGGGCTGCAAAGAACCATGGCTCCGTTGCAGTTGTCTGCAATGAGTCTCAATATGACCATGTCATTGCATCCATTAAGGCTGGCGGGTTTACAGATGAAGAACGTAAGCGACTAGCACTGCAAGTCTTTCGCACAACAGCTGAATATGACTTAACCATTGCAAGTTGGCTTGGATCAACGATGAGCCACTCGGTGGAGGATATGGATTGGCTAGGACTTATCTGGAAGCGCGAGAACTCCCTACGTTATGGCGAGAACCCACATCAGAAGGCAGCGATCTATCGCGGGGGACCAGCAGGAATTGTCAATGCAGTGCAATCGCATGGCAAAGAGATGTCATTTAATAATTACACCGATGCTGATGCAGCATGGCGCGCAGCTCTTGATCACTTAGAGCCATGTGTTGCCATCATCAAGCATGCCAATCCTTGTGGTGTTGCAGTGGGTTCAGATATCGCCGATGCCTATGCAAAGGCGCATGCCTGCGATCCAGTCTCTGCCTTCGGTGGAGTTGTTGCAGCAAATCGCATAGTCACTGTTGCAATGGCGCAGCCTCTATCTCAAATCTTCACTGAAGTAATTATTGCTCCAGAGTATGAACCAGCAGCTCTTGAAATTTTGATGAAGAAACCTTCAATTCGTATTCTTACCTGCCCCACAACGAATATTTCACCTCTTGAACTTCGCCCTGTCTCTGGTGGAGTTCTTGTTCAGGAGACTGATCTGATTAATGCAGAAGGTGATGATCCAAAGAATTGGAAGCAAGTCACAGGAGCACCAGTTTCTGCAGATGTGATGAAGGATCTTGCCTTTGCATGGCGTTCAGTGCGGGCCGTTAAGAGCAATGCAATCTTGCTTGCAAAAGATGGCGCAGCAGTTGGAATTGGAATGGGTCAGGTCAATCGCGTTGACTCTGCAAAACTTGCAGTGGATCGCGCAGGTGATCGAGTTGCTGGAAGCGTTGCAGCATCGGATGCATTCTTCCCATTTGCCGATGGCCTTGAAATCCTCACCGCAGCAGGTGTGAGAGCGATAGTTCAGCCAGGCGGAAGTGTGCGCGATGAAGAAGTAATCGCTGCAGCCACCAAGGCAGGCGTGGCAATGTTCTTTACAGGTACTCGACATTTCTCACACGCATAGACCTACCCATAGGATTATCAAATGAGCGCACAGATATTAGATGGCAAGGCACTTGCTGCATCCATCAAAAAAGATCTTGCTGCTCGCACTATTGCCCTCAAAGCTAAAGGGATTACGCCAGGGCTAGGAACTGTTCTCGTCGGTGATGACCCAGGTTCACATTCCTATGTCGGTGGAAAGCATCGCGACTGCCAAGAAGTTGGGATCAACTCGATTCGCGTAGATCTACCCGCCTCTGCAACACAGGCTGATCTTCTTGCAGCGATTAAGGATCTTAACTCTGCAAAGGAGTGCACTGGATATATCGTGCAGCTCCCGCTTCCCAAGGCAATTAATACGCAAGTGATTCTTGAAGCTATTGATCCTGATAAAGATGCAGATGGTCTGCATCCTATGAATTTAGGTCGCCTCGTTGCAGGTTATGACGCACCACTACCGTGCACTCCACGTGGAATTGTTGCACTCCTTAACCACTACAAAATTTCACTCACTGGTGCAGAAGTTGTTGTCATTGGTCGCGGACTTACTGTGGGGCGCCCGCTCGGACTTCTTCTTTCTCGCAAGCAGGAGAATGCAACAGTGACCCTTACGCACACAGGAACAAAAGATTTAGTGGCACATACCAAGGGCGCAGATATTGTTGTTGCAGCCATCGGTCAGGCACATTTCCTTAAAGCCGAAATGATTAAGCCGGGAGCCACAGTCCTGGACGTTGGAATATCTCGCACTGAGGCAGGACTTCTTGGTGATGTCGATCCTGGAGTGATGAAGGTGGCAGCTTTTGTTGCACCGATGCCTGGTGGCGTTGGACCAATGACGCGTGCGATGCTTTTGACGAATGTGGTTGATGCATGCGAGCGATAACATCTCTCCAACTTCGCGCCGCATACATCGCGATTTCACTCGGAGTTCTTGCAGGCATTGCAGGATTTGTTCGCACGGGAGCCCTGCTGATTTCAGCTGGCACCGGTGTGATTGCTCTCTCTCAGTGGGATAAGCGCAAGATTGAGCGCTACCTCCCGCTTGCAATAGCGATCATTCTCTTTGGTCTGGCAATAGCCCTTCCGAAGGGGTTGTAGAGTTCTCTCGACGTCAAGATATATCCAGTTCTAGCTAAAAAGGAAAACTTTTATGTCAAAGAAAGTCACCGTTGTAGGCGCAGGTTTCTATGGTTCAACAACAGCTCTTCGCCTTGCTGAATACAACATCTTCGATGAAGTTGTATTAACAGATATCGTCGAAGGAAAGCCTGAAGGTCTAGCACTTGATATGAACCAATCGCGTTCTATCGAAGGATTTGAAACCAAGATCACTGGCGCAACAACCACTGCTGAAGGCGCTGGATATGAGAAGACAGCTAACTCTGATGTCGTCGTGATTACTGCAGGTCTTCCACGTAAGCCGGGCATGAGCCGTATGGATTTGATCGGCGTTAACGCTGGAATCGTCCGTGGCGTTGCAGAAAATATTGCTAAGCACTCACCGAATGCAGTCATCATCGTGGTCTCAAACCCACTGGATGAGATGACAGCACTTGCACAGATTGCAACGAACTTTCCAAAAAATCGCGTAATGGGTCAGGCTGGAATGCTCGATACTGCGCGCTTTACCAACTTTGTTGCTGAAAAGCTTGGCGTTGAAGTGGGGACAGTAAAGACTCTTACCCTTGGTTCACACGGTGACACCATGGTTCCAGTTCCTAGCCGCTGCACAGTAGGTGGAGTTCCACTTTCAGATAAGTTATCGCAAGCCGAGATTGATGAACTTGTCGATCGCACACGCAATGGTGGCGCTGAAGTTGTGGCACTGCTGAAGACAGGTTCTGCTTATTACGCACCATCTGCAGCCGCAGCTCGCATGGCAAAGGCCGTTATCGAAGATTCAGGTGCTGTGATGCCTGTGTGTGCATGGGTTGATGGCGAATACGGAATCTCAGGTGTGTATCTCGGCGTTGAAGCAGAGATTGGCAAGACTGGTATTCGTAAAGTTGTTGAAAGCAAGCTCACTGATGCAGAAGTTGCATCACTGAAAGAAGCCGCTGAAGCAGTTCGCGCTAAGCAAGCAGATGTTCTAACCCTTTAATTAAAAAAGAATAGGTAACCGGAGAAGATAATGGCAAAGATCAAGGTAGAAGGCACAGTTGTAGAGCTCGATGGCGATGAGATGACACGCATTATGTGGCAGTTCATCAAGGATAAGTTGATCTTGCCTTACCTCGACGTCAACCTTGAGTACTACGACCTCGGTATGGAACACCGCGATGCCACCGATGATCAGGTCACTATCGATTCAGCCAAAGCAATTCAAAAGCATGGCGTTGGCATCAAGTGCGCAACGATTACTCCTGATGAAGCGCGTGTGAAGGAGTTTGGCCTCAAGAAGATGTGGAAGTCTCCTAACGGAACTATTCGCAACATCCTTGGTGGCGTGATCTTCCGCGAGCCGATCATCATTAGCAACGTTCCACGTCTTGTTCCACACTGGACCAAGCCGATTGTTATTGGTCGTCACGCATTTGGTGATCAATACCGCGCAACAGATTTCAAGGTCCCAGGTGCTGGAAAGCTCACACTCTCATTCGTTCCTGAAGATGGATCAGCCCCACAAGAGTTTGAAGTCTTTAACTTCGAATCATCAGGTGTGGCAATGGCGATGTATAACGTTGATGATT
>JBDLSZ010000027.1:0-5456 GCA_039799305.1 Actinomycetota bacterium | reverse complement strand
TTTACATATTTTTAAAGGGGTGCGGAGCGCGTGAAATCTTCGGTACGCGCATCTTCGCCACAGCAAATCCATCTGGCATTGGATGACAGTTCTGGGCTATCCCAAGATCGCCTGCGACTGAAAGGAAGATGAAAGCATCCTCAATGGTGAAGCCCCATTCATCTACGAGAAGCTTTGCAGCTTCATCGCATGCAATCTTGAGGGCATCTTGAATGTTGCTGGCTGTGCCATGTGTTACCCAAGAATCTTTGAGTTCTGTAATTGGCCATCCACCAGCATTGCCCTTAATTAAATCAACTTTAATAATTCCTTTTCCACCAATTTCAACACCAGTACCTGAGATCTCACCATCACCCATCGATGCGTGCATATCTCCGATTGCAAGCATTGCCCCTGGCTGGAAGACAGGAAGGTGAACAGTTGCACCGATTCCATTGAGGTGATCATCCATATTTCCACCATGGCGGTCTGCAAAGAATGTTCCAATCTCTCCCTTTGCAGGTGCAACGCCAATAACACCAAACATAGGACGTGCTGGGAATGTCACTCCATTAGATTCCATTGTGATGGTGCCATCTTTCACATGAAAGATTCGAGTTGAAGGTGCTTGTGACTTATCAACGAGTTGACCCCATTCAGGGATAACCATTCCAGCGCCCTTCGGACCTGGTTGAATATCAATCAAAGTCACAGATAGTGAATCCCCTGGCTCAGCACCGATTACTTCAATAGGACCTGTTGCGCTATTGATGCGAGTCATATCGAGATTAAGCAAAGTATCGTCTTGCGATTGAACCTGACCTGTAAAGCAATCCCACGTCTCAATTTCAATGACAGTTCCTGGTTCCACAGAAACCACTGGCTTCATTGATGCTTCGTACTTCCAGATGTGTTGGTCTCTTGAAATCTTCACTGTTGGGTTCATATGAAAAACTTAGCAGGAGAGTAACGAAAATACAGCGCTAAACTTAAGAAAAGATTTTGCCAGGGTTGAGAATCCCGTTCGGATCTAGGGCCAATTTGATAGACCTCATTACGGCAATAGATGACTCCCCTGCCTCTTCCAGCAGTGAATCAATCTTTCCAGCGCCAATTCCATGCTCGCCTGTGCAGGTTCCACCCATTGCGATGATTGCAGATGTTGTCTTATGTGTGAGAGCGCGTATCTGCTCTAACTCCTCAGGCTTAGTGGGATCTGTCACGATAAAGGTGTGGAAGTTTCCATCTGCAACATGGCCCAGAATCGAATGAGGAAATCCTGACTCTTTCAATATCTTCTCAGCGATTGCAACAGCTTCAGAGAGCTTGGAGAGTGGAACTGCTGCATCAGTACTGATGGCGCGCTTTCCAGGAAATGCTGCAATGCCCGCCCAATATGCATTGTGACGTGCTTGCCATAACTTACGGCGCTGGCCTTCCTCCGTTGTCCACTCAAAGTCAGTACCACCGAAGTCAGATGTAATCTCTTGAACAACCTTGGCGTCTTCTTCGACTCCGCGAGGGGATCCATGGAATTCAAAGAGAAGTGTGGGAGCTTCTTGAAGAGTCAGACCATCGTGGGCATTAACGTTCTTAATCGATTGCGCATCAAGGAATTCACAGCGAGCGATGGCAACACCTGATCGCACAATGGCAATCGCTGCCTGCACACCATCTTCTAATGTGGGAAAGAGAGAGACGGCAGCTGCCATCTTCTCTGGAATACCAAAGACACGAAGGGTAATTTCTGTAACTATGGCAAGAGTTCCTTCAGAACCAACAATCAGACGCGTTAAGTCATAGCCTGCAGATAGTTTGCGGGTCTCACGTCCTGCATGAATCACCGTTCCATCTGCCAATACCGCAGTGAGTTTAAGTACATTCTCGCGCATCGATCCATAACGCACAGTGGTTGTTCCTGCAGCGCCCGTTGATGTCATTCCACCGATCGTTGCATCAGCGCCAGGATCGACTGAGAAGAAGAGTCCATCGTTCGATAATTTCTTGTTCAGCGCCATGCGCTTAACCCCTGCTTGTACAGTGACTGTCAGGTCATCGGGTGAGATCTTAAGAATTGAATCCATCTCACTTAAATCAAGTGAGATGCCACCAAAGAGAGGCAATACATGCCCCTCAAGGGATGAGCCCACACCAAATGCAACGACAGGAATCTTCTGCTCATTACAGTAGGCAAGAACTTTCGAGACTTCCTGCGTTGTGTGAACTGTGACTACAGCAGAGGGGCGAATAGGAGGAAATGCGGATTCATCGCGACCATGGCTATCTAGAACTGATTCATTTTGGGAGATGCGACCGCTAACTAAAGATGAGAGAGCTTTTACTTGCGCATCAGAGAGATCAACGCGCTGCGTAATAGCCATCACCATCTCGATTCTTATCGAAGTATGTAACGAACTGTAGCCCCGAAGGGATTCGAACCCTCGTAGCTGACTTGAGAAGCCAGAGTCCTAGGCCGCTAGACGACGGGGCCGTGCCAAAAATAACTAGGACAAACATATTCAGTTGTAGTACTGCGCTGGGGTACCAGGACTCGAACCTAGACTTACTGAACCAGAATCAGCAGGGCTGCCAATTACCCCATACCCCAATGTGGAACTTTGTACTGTGTGGCAAGGTGGAAAGTTTACCTCAAGAAATTGGCGGGAATTACAGCGACAAAGCCTTGGAAATACGGGCTAAGCAGGCCTCTTTCCCGAGCAACTCCATTGACTCAAATAGTGGCGGAGAAATAGTGCTGCCCGTTGTTGCAATGCGCAGTGCAGTAAATGCAATACGTGGCTTGAGTCCGAGCTCTTCAATCAACGATGCACGAAGCACCGCTTCGATGGATTCGTGGTTCCATGTAGCAAGACCTTCAAGATCTGATAGTGATCGCTTTAAAATATCCTTGGAAGGGCCATCAGAGATCTTTGCAACAGCGTCAGCATCGACTGCAAACTCCTTCACAAAGAGGAATTTGAGAAGCTGTGGCGCTTCATCAAGCTTGACGATGCGCTCTTGAATAATGGGCAAAGCCTGCTTGACCAGTGCTACTTCTGCATCTGTGCCAGTGATGATTCCAGCCTTGATAAGAAATGGCATTGTCCATGTGGCAAACTCTTCAAGGCTTAAGGCGCGAATCTTGTCACCATTGATTGCCTCAAGCTTTTTCATATCAAAGCGAGCAGGAGATGAGTGAACCTTCTCAACGGTAAAGAGCTCAGTGAGCTGCTTCATCGAAATGTTCTCCACATCATCACCCGGTGACCACCCAAGAAGGGCTAAGTAATTACAGATTGCTTCAGGCAGATATCCCTGTTCGCGATACCAAGCGATAGAGACTTCACCGTTGCGCTTAGAAAGCTTTGCATTATCTGCACCCATCACAAAGGGAAGGTGAGCAAAGACTGGGTAATCCTCTAACTTCACGCCCATCGCCTGATAGACGCGGATCTGACGTGGAGTAGATGAGAGTAAATCTTCACCGCGAAGCACGTGGGTAACGCCCATCAGCACATCATCTACAGCAACTGCGAGTGTGTAGAGAGGTGAACCATCTGCGCGAACAAGAACAAAGTCAGGAACAAACTTGTGATCGAAAGTTACTTCGCCACGAATCTCATCAGTAAAAGTTGTTGTGCCATCAGGCATGCGCATACGGACTACGCCTTCACGCCCCTGCGCCTTAAATGCTGCTATTTGTTCTGCAGTTAGGTCGCGACAGTGGCCGTTATAACCAGGTGCAACATTTGCAGCACGTTGCCCTTCGCGCACAGCCTCTAACTCTTCAGGTGAGCAGTAGCAGTGGTAAGCATCTTTTTGATCAAGAAACTTCTGTGCCCACTCTGCATAGATATCAAGACGTTGTGATTGCAGGTAAGGACCGTTTGGGCCACCGACTTCTGGACCCTCATCCCATTGCAGACCAAGCCATTTGAGAGTGTCGATAGCGGCGTTGATGTATTCATCAGTAACGCGCGTTGTATCAGTATCTTCAATACGGAATAAGAATGTGCCACCTGTGTGGCGGGCATATGCCCAATCAAAGAGTGCGGTGCGGATATTTCCTACGTGTAAGTCACCTGTAGGAGATGGTGCAAAGCGAACCTTTACTTTTTTACTCATGGACGCGCGCTCACCTTATTGGTTAATTGGCCAAGGCCTTCGATGGATATAGCAATAGTAGATTTTTCAGGCATCGGACCAATTCCAGCAGGTGTTCCCGTAATGATGACATCACCAGGTAAAAGAGTCATCACTTGCGTCACGAAGTGAATAATATCTTCGACCTTAAAGATCATGTCAGAAAGCTTGGCATCTTGCTTGATTTCACCATTGAGCGTTGTAGTGATGCGCTGTGTGCCAGGAACAAACTCCGTCTCAATCCATGGGCCAAGTGGGCAGAAAGTATCGAATGACTTTGCACGCATCCACTGTCCATCGCGCTTTTGTAATTCGCGAGAAGTCACATCATTGGCCAGCGTGTATCCAAAGATCACATCTTTCACACGCTCTCTCGGCACTTCCTTGCAGACGCGACCGATAACAATGGCAAGCTCTGCTTCGTAATCAATAGTGGGAGCCATGGCTGGCCAGACGATGGTGTCGCCAGGACCAATGACAGATGTGTTGGGCTTTAAGAAGATGATGGGTTCATCAGGAACAACCCCGCCCATTTCAGCTGCGTGATCTGCATAGTTCTTTCCCACTGCAACAATCTTGGAGCGAGGAATCACAGGTGCTAAGAGGCGCACCTTTGTCAGATCTACCTTTGCCGCAGTCTTTTGAATACCGTGATAAATCGGATCTCCAGAGATGATCGAGATTTGATTATCTTCTTCAAGGATTCCAAAGAGCGGATCGGTACCTAAACCTGCATCAGGCTGAGGTGTAAATCGAACTACGCGCATTGGGCAATCTTATCTTCAAGGCGTAAATAAGGCTAAAGCGCGCTTTCCTTACCGCTTGAATCAATATAGAAAATCGTTGCAGTAGGTGCAAAATCCTTAATCGCCTTGGTATTTGCAGGAAGGGATCCAGCTGCAACAACGCTCTCAATTCCTGTAATTCCAGATGCAAGGGCCACAGTAAGTACTGCTTCAAAGGCATCAAGGTTCAGTGATGGTGATGTCACATTGATCGCAACGTAAGTACGCCCTGTGTTATCGCGCAGCGCTGCTGCTTGCTGCGCACCACTACGAGCAAGTGTGGAGGTTGCAAGAGTGACTAGCTTTGCATCTTCTGGATTATTCATGCTCATCAATCTCCGTATCGAGTCGCTCAATAATAACTGAGCTAATACGACGTCTGCGTCCAACAGGGCGCTCTGAGGTAATCGACCACCCCTGCAAATTAATGGTCGATCCTGCAATCGGCACGCGGCCTAACTTCTCAGCCATATATCCACCGATTGTGTCGACATCTTCAAACTCTTCTCGGTTGATCTCAATTTTAAGTTCATCAGCTAAATCTTCAAC
>JBDLSZ010000026.1:0-2788 GCA_039799305.1 Actinomycetota bacterium | reverse complement strand
CACGTGCTGAAGGCGATGTTGAGCAGATAGTTACCCGCATTGAACGCGATGAGAAGCGCCTGGCCTCAGGTACTGGTACTCCCAAAGAGCTGGAGCAGACTCAACATGAGCTCGGCACACTCGGTGCACGCCGCTCAGAGTTAGAAGAAGTTGAACTAGAAATCATGATGCGCGTTGATGGAATTAAAGATCGCATCGCAGCACTTTCTCAAGAAGAGAATGAGCTGGGTATGGTTTTAGCAGATCTGAATATCCGTAAAGAGAACGCACTAGCTGCCATTGCTACAGAACGTGAAGGAATTGAGACTGACCGTAAGGCGACAACACAATCTGTGAGCGCTGAGTTCCTTGCTCTCTACGAGAAGATACGTGCAGGAAGCAATGGAATTGGCGCTGCCGCACTCGCTGGCAACCAATGCAAAGGCTGTAACCTCACACTCAACACCATTGAACTTCAACGCATTGCAGCCCTTGCCCAGGATGAAGTCGTTCGCTGCGAGGAATGTCGCTGCATATTGGTGCGTGATAAGTAGTGGCACGTCACTTTAAACTCACAGCCGATGGCGGCTCACGGGGCAATCCAGGTCCTGCAGGCTTTGGCGCCGTCGTTACCGAAAGTGGCAAAATTGTCGCTGAACTCTTTGATGTCATAGGAGTTGCCACCAATAACGTCGCTGAATACAACGGACTTCTTGCAGGTCTTACACATATTAACCAGCTCGATGCCCAGGCAACTGTTGAAGTGGCGATGGATTCTAAGCTCGTGGTCGAGCAGATGTCAGGGCGCTGGCAGATTAAGCATGCAGATATGCGCAATCTGGCAAAGCAATGTCGCGATGCCCACCCTGCAGCCCTTGTTACCTACTCATGGATTCCACGCGATGAGAACTCACATGCAGATCGCCTTGCAAATAAAGCACTCGATGGCGGAAGTGCACATAAGCCCATTGCTGTAATCCAGCAGAACTTTCTGACAGATCGCCTTCGTAGCGCTGAGATTCCAACCTTTATCTACTTTGTTCGCCACGGTGAAACAGTTCTGACTCCAGCACGAAAGTTCTCAGGCACGGGTTCCCTTGACCCAGAGCTGATGCAAGAAGGATTAGATCAAGCAGACCTTGTCGCTGCTGAATGTGCAAAGTTAGGTGCTGAAGTTCTTATTGCATCCCCACTTAATCGCACTCGCCAAACAGCGGAGGCGATTTCGCGCACAACCGGTCTTGAAATCATCTTTGATGAAGTGTGGTTTGAGCTCTCATTTGGCTCATGGGATGGAAAAGCTATTGAAGAGGTGCGCGAGCAAGAGCCTGATGCCTATCAAGCCTGGCTCAACTCATCCTCATACGCACCGCCTGGGGGAGAGTCATACGATGAAGCCTCCATTCGTGTTGAGGAAGCCCTTGAAAAGCTCGTCGCGCAGTATCCAGGAAAGAAAGTTATTGTTGTCACCCACAACGGTGTGATTAAAACTGCGGCCAAAATCGCAGTAGATGGCCCAAGTGATGCCGTGTTTCACATGGATGTCACACCTTGTTCGCTATCTTCTATCTCTATCTGGCCATCTGATGGTCTTCGCGCCCTGCGATCATTTAACGAAAGAGGACACCTACGATGATTTCATCGACAGAATGGCTTATCACCATTGGAGTACTGAGCGCCGTCATTATCTTCGACCTCATACTTGCCGTTGTCCGTCGCAATAAGGACACCACGCCTCGTGAGGCGCTCGGCTGGACGCTCTTCTATGTTCTTGCTGCAATCGCCTTTGGTTACTTGCTCCCTCAGTGGGCACCTGCTGAATACCGCAAGGAGTTCATCGCAGGCTGGCTGACCGAGTACTCGCTCTCTGTTGATAACCTCTTTGTATTTATCATTTTGCTGACATCACTGAAAATTAAGAAAGAGTCTCAGCAACTCGTGCTCCTGCTTGGAATCATGATTGCAATCGTTCTCCGCGTCATCCTGATCTTCCTAGGGGTTGCATTGGTAACTCGATTTACATGGGTCTTCTTCTTCTTTGGAGCATTCCTGATCTTCACTGCATATAAGCTCATTGAAGAGAAAGAGAATGTGGAAGAGGATGAAGCAAAACTCGTCAAATTCCTACGTAATCGTGGATTTAGCAACTTCGGTATTGCACTCGTTGCACTGGGAGTCACAGACCTGATCTTTGCTCTGGATTCAATTCCAGCAATCCTTGGGCTGACAACAAGTAGCTATGTGGTCATCACAGCAAATATCTTTGCGCTGATGGGCCTTCGCCAGCTCTACTTCCTTCTTCAAGGTCTGATGGATCGCTTGATCCACCTCTCCCGCGGTCTCTCATTTATCTTGGCATTTATCGGAGTCAAGATGATCCTGCATGCACTCCACAGCATTGGCCTTCACGTCCCAGAGGTTTCCCTCGAGCTGAGTTTGGCTGTCATCATCACAACGCTCACGGTGACCGCAATTACCAGCCTCTTTGCCACCAGAAATGTGGACAAGCCCCAGCCCTAACCCTTGCGCTAGTAATGCCGTGAGAGCACTATGGAGCCACCACAGTGCGAAGGAGATTAGTGATGAAGGTCAGTGCAATCATTTCAGGCAAGCGCGTTGAAACAATCTCTGCCAGTGCCAGTATTCATGACTTAGTCAACTCTCTTAATTCACATCATGTTGGAGCCCTTGTTGTATCCAGTGATGGCAAGAAGATTGATGGAATTGTCTCTGAGCGCGATGTTGTCCGTGCGATGCCTGGAAAACTCGATCAACTTATTGGCATGCATGTTCGAGACATCATGACCGT
>JBDLSZ010000025.1:0-3951 GCA_039799305.1 Actinomycetota bacterium | reverse complement strand
GGCCAAGAATCGTGCGATCTCCGCGACGAACAGAGACATCCCGTAATTCAAGGACGCGTTGGCTACTCATAGGGCTAAAAGATATATCGTCTTGCTCGAAATCACTCGTAATTGTCGCTCTGGGCGAAGTGATTCGCGATAACCTGCGCCATGTGAGCGAAGATAAGAGTCAATTTACGGGGTTAATTCTCGTCTCTGGTATCGATAGCCCAGGTATTACACAATCACTCTTCGACACCCTTGCTCCATTTGCCATCACAGTTCTGGATATCGAGCAGGTAGTTATCCGTGAGCGATTGATCCTTACAGTTCTCATCTCCCTCAATCCAGCGCATGCGCCATCTATTGAAGAAGATCTTGAGGCGTGCGCGGCAAAGTTAGGTATCGATATAGCAACCTCTTTCCAGGAACAAGGTCAATCAACTATCGCTGCTAAATCAGGGCTGGTGCATGTTGTCGCTCTAGGAAATCCCCTCGCTCCTACCGCAATCGCCGCGATTGCTGAAGCGATTGCAACGCGTGGTGGCAATATCGAACGCATTCATCGCACAGCAAGCTATCCCATCACCGCAATCGAATTTATAGTCTCTGGCGCAGATCAGAAAGAGATTCGACAGTGCTTAGCCGAAGTAACTACGACGCACTCAGTTGATATCGCTGTCTCCCCCGGCGGTTTGATGCGTTGGGCCAAGAAATTAGTCGTCATGGATGTTGATTCAACTCTCATCCAGCAAGAGGTTATTGAGCTGTTGGCCACAAAGGCTGGCGTGCAGGATGAAGTAAAGGAAATCACTGACTCTGCGATGCGTGGTGAACTAGATTTCGCGGCCAGTTTAAGGGCCCGTGTAGCCCTACTTGCGGGACTTCCAGAATCTGCTCTGACGGATGTCCAAAATGAAATTTCTCTCACACCTGGTGCTCGCACGTTAGTAAAGACGCTACACAAACTAGGTCATAGCGTTGCAGTTGTTTCAGGAGGATTCACATGCGTCATCGAACCGCTCATCAAAGAGTTGGGCATAGTTCACTATCGCGCCAATACTCTTGAGATTAAAGATGGCAAGCTAACTGGCAAAGTATTAGAGCCAATCATTGACCGCGCAGCTAAAGCAACCGCTCTAAAAGATTTCGCAAAGATTGAGGGCGTTGAGCTCGAACAGACCATTGCAATTGGTGATGGCGCAAATGACCTCGACATGATCTCTATCGCAGGTCTTGGCATTGCATTTAACGCTAAACCTGCGGTTAAAGCGGCTGCAGATAGTTCTGTGAGCGCTCCATACCTTGACTCTGTTCTCTACCTCTTAGGCATTACGCGCGAAGAGGTTGAGGAAGCGGGAGCTATTCGTAAATAGTTAGAGTCGGCAAGCGTGGATATCGGTAACGAGAATTCCACGAGCACCTAACGCCCACAACTCATCCATAAGTCGATTGGTATCTTTACGCAAAACCATCGCACGCACCGCAGCCCAATCTGGCTTTTGAAGTGGTGAGATCGTTGGTGACTCAAGTCCTGGCGTGATCGCACATGCCTTATCTAAAACCGATTTAGGGATGTCATAGTCGAGAAGAACATATTGGCGAGCAGTAACAACGCCTTGTAATCGTCGCAGAAGGATTTCAAGGCCTGCAGGAAGAACTGAGCCTGCGCGCTTGATCAGAATTGCTTCGGAAACAAGAATGGGATCACCAAAGATTGCAAGACCTGCTTGCTTGAGAGTATTGCCTGTGCTCACAACATCTGCGATGAGGTCAGCAACCCCAAGGCGAACGCTGCTCTCTACTGCGCCATCGAGGCGAACGACAGAAGCCGAAATCTTCAAATCTTTCAGGTGCTTTTCAACGAGTCCAGGGTATGCGGTTGCAACTCGCTTTCCTGAAATATCTGTTGGCTTCCAAGTAGTAGAGGCTGGAGCTGCAAATCTAAAAGTTGAACCACCAAAATCCAGCGCAAGCACTTCTTCCGCTGGCGCTCCTGAGTCAATAAGGAGATCACGACCGGTGATGCCAGCTTCTAGTTCACCTGAGCCCACGTAGATTGCGATATCTCGTGGACGTAAGTAATAAAACTCGACGGCATTATCTGGATCTGAGAGAACTAAATCTCTTGAATCAGTGCGCTGCCTATAACCAGCCTCTTTGAGTATGGCGATAGATGAATCAGCAAGTGAGCCCTTATTTGGAACAGCAATTCTTAACATCTTCTCCCCTAGCAATTCTTAAAGAAACTTGTAAATATCATCAGGCTTTAAGCCTCGTGCAAGCATCAGAGTTTGCAGATGATAGATCAGCTGACTGATCTCCTCCGCTAGCGCCTCATCTGATTCATGCTCTGCTGCAAGCCAAACCTCACCTGCTTCTTCAAGAACCTTCTTACCAATGGCATGGATACCAGCATCAAGTGCGGCGACTGTTCCAGAGCCCTCCGGTCTGCTTGTGGCCTTTTGTGCCAACTCAGTCCAGAGAGAGTCAAAGGTTTTCATTGCTGCAGTTTACTGGAGAGTGCTCGCTCGCGAAGGGCATTAACCATCTGCGCAGGATCTTCAGCTTTAAAGACAGCACTTCCGGCTACAAAGGTATCTGCACCCGCCTGCACAGCTATCTCTATGGTTTCCAGTGAAATTCCACCATCTACTTGAAGCCAAATGGGCCGTGAGCCAATGATTTTGCGAGTCCTTCGCACCTTATCCATCATTGATTCCATGAACTTTTGACCCCCAAAACCTGGTTCGACCGTCATAATCAAAAACATATCCACTTCATCTACAAAATCTGCATACTCTTCAATCTCAGTTGCAGGTTTAAGAGCAAGTGCAGCTCGTGCGCCATGGCCTCTGATGCCCTTCAAAGTGGCGCCGATATCTCGAGTGGCTTCGGCATGAATCGTCACACTCGCAGAGCCCGCTTGGGCATAATCAATGGCAATCTGATCAACATCGGCAACCATGAGGTGTGAGTCAATAGGAATCGGTGAGCTACGAATAATCTTCGATGCGGCATCGAAGTCAAAGGTGAAATTTGGGACAAAAACATTATCCATCACATCAAGATGGATGTAGTCACTTACCGATGCAATCTTCGCAATCTCAGCATCGAGCTGTGAGAAATCAGCGTTGAGGATGCTTGGAGTAATGCGGATATGTGAACTCACGGGATAAGCCTAAGTGCTCTTCTTAAAGAGTGCTAGAAACATCGAATCCGTGTCATGAACGCTGGTCCATAGCGCCATACATTTATCCCTTACCGCGCCCTGCAAATTAGTGGGCAGATAAGGGGTCACATCAAGTTGCTCAAGTTCAGGATGTGTCTTCACGATCATCTTCACCTGCCCGAAAGTCTCAGCAAAATGTGGACTACAGGTTGCATAGGCAAAAATCCCACCCTCATTCAACGATGCTATTGCTGCGTTGGAGAGTTCTAGTTGCAACTCAGTCAAAGCTCGCAAGTCCTGTAGCGATCTGCGCCATCGCACCTCTGGACGACGACGTAGTGCGCCTAATCCGGTGCATGGAACATCAGCGATAATCGCATCAAAGAGTTGATCATGTGATGCAATCTCTCTGCCATCGCCTACCCAGACAGGATATTTTCCTACGACATTCTTCACAAGCTTTGCTCGAGCCTCTGATACTTCATTGGCAACGAAATCGCGACCTTCAACATCACAGATATGAGAGATGAGCGCGGCTTTTCCGCCGGGACCTGCACAGAGATCCAGAACGGATTTCGCCGATTGTGTTGCATTCGAAAATGCAAGGGCAACTAGTTGCGACCCTTCATCTTGAACACCAGCTCTTCGGTGACGAATGAGATCAAGAGACCCCGGTGGGCCATCAAATTTTGCACCGTAGGGCGAATACCGAGTTGCTACACCGCCTTCAGCGACCAACTCTTCCTGCGTTGATGATCCTGGCCATGAGACAAGTGTTGGCATTGCCGGGACATTATTTG
>JBDLSZ010000024.1:0-7719 GCA_039799305.1 Actinomycetota bacterium | reverse complement strand
GAGCCAAATGCACCGTTATCAAGGCCAAGATTTGCCTTCACTTCAGGAAAACGTGGGACCCAGGCCATGATGCCAAAGCCAAAGAGGAAGAGAAGTGTGTAGAGAGACTTCTGCTCTAGTGAGTGGTCAATATCTCTAGCCATTAAAAGAGGGCATTCGCAAGCTGAGTACGGGCCTTCATTACTCGTGGATCTGCAGGATCTACGAGTGCAAAGAGTTCAAGAAGGCGATCTTTAATCCGTTTTTGTTCATCTCCATCAAAGAGAATAAGAAGACGAAGTAAACGATCAAATGCTGGCTCTAAATATCCACTCATCACTTCAACATCTGCGCATTGAATCTGCAGTTCAATATCATCAGGGCTTTTAATGGCAACTTCCATGATCTTGGCAGCATCGAGGCCATGTGTGCGAGCAAGCAGTTGTACTTGAGCAAGACCTAACTTGGCATAAGCATCAGAAGGCTTACGTGCAATCAAGCGCTTGTAGGCAGCCTCTGCAGTTGCGTAATCACCTTGATCAAGGGCAGCAAGTGCTTCATCTTCCTCCGGCTCAGTCTCCTCAACAGGCTCTTCACCAATTCCTTGTTGCGCAGCAACAGTTAAAATCTTATTGATGACTTCACGGAGTTGAGTTTCACTCAGTGGTTGTTCAAGGAACGGAACTGCCTGTCCCCCGATAAACACAACGCCATAGGGAATGGTGCGCACTTGAAGTGCTTGCGCCACAGGAGCTTGCTCATCAATATTGACTTGAGCCAAAATCCATTTACCTGCATCATCACTTTCCAGTTTTCCTAGGGTGCGCAGTAATTCAATGGATTCGGCAGAACGTGGGCTCCAGCAGAGAACTACAACTGGTTTTGTTTTAGATAGTGGTAATACTTCTGCCTGCAAATTAAGGGGTGTGACTTCAATTCCTGGAAGTGGTGTTGTCATATCAGGAGCAGGCTTTCCCAGAGAGCTCAGATCTACAGCTTGTGAAAAGTTTGGTGGCAAACTCATGACATCTTCCTCGCTATTGCATCACGCCATCTACACGTACATCGACTCCTGAGTCGCGTCGGTATGGCAATACTTCTGCTACAAATGACTTCGCGGCAAACTCTAGTCCAACATCGTGGCCTGCTCGCTCACTTAAATACCATCGGTGTTCAAGGGCTTCATGGAAAAATTGAGCACGTTCAATACGGCCTTCAAGTTCTGGTGGAATCAGATTCACAGTGGGGTGAAAGACTTCATTTAACCAACGCATGGCAGAGTCTGACATCGGAGGTTTGGGTGATTTCTCTCGCCCTCTAAAGCGATCAAAGGATGCAAGTAGACGCTTGGCTTGCAGCTCTTCCGTATCAAGACCCATTAATTCACGAAGTCGGTTCTTGTGATAACCGGCAGCAACCAATTTAGGTTGGAAGACGAGCTTGCCCGCATTCTCGCCCTCTTCCATCGAGACAGATACTTCTTCCACGGCAAACCCGAGATCATGGAGTTGTCGCATTGCGCGCTCGACTGCATGGCGATCTGTGGGATCAAGAACTTGTCGATCCTTTAGCGCTGACCACAAACGGTGATAACGCTTGATAAGGGCTGTACTTGCACGAATTGGATCCATTCCTGGATAGAGAACGCCAGAGAGCTGAAGATCTTCTAACTCTGCAGCAACGTTAAAGTGTGCAATCTCTAGATCATGCTCGCGCTGACCTGCAGTCAGTGTCTTCTGGAATTCACCAGTTTCGGCATCAACAAGATATGCGGCATAGCCTTCAGCATCACGTCTAAAGAGTGTGTTAGAAAGTGAGCAATCGCCCCACCAGAAACCAAGAAGATGCATCCGCACAAGAAGCAGCGCAAGGGCACTTGCCATCAACGTGACATCTTCTGCAGTAACGCTCTTATCGCTGAGTACTACACGATAAGGAAGTGAATAGGGCAAGAAGCGAGTCACCAATGCGCATGGGAGCTCTTCCCCATTGCGGTCGGTGCGCCCTTCAATAACAGCAATCGATTGCACGCTCGGTGAATTGAGCTGAGTGAGCTCACGCAAAATCTTGTATTCACGATTTGCAAACTCTGAGACTGTCTCTTTGACTGCATAGACTTCAGAATCTGGGTCATCGGTAGAGCGAACCAGGCGAACGATGTGGCGGGAGATACCGCGCTTTTCAGCGAGCATGGGATCTTCTGGCCACTCCTCCAGTGGGATGTTCCAGGGCAGGCCGGTAACGGCAGCGATCTCCTCGCCGAGTCCAGTTATCCGTAGCGCCATGGGCGTTATTCTCTCGTACCTTTACACTAAAGCATGGCCATTTCAGAGCGCATGAAGAGAAAACCAAAAGAATCGCCCGTGAGTCCAGATTTTGGAGCAGCAGGTGCACCTATGGACCGCGGTCATCCCTTCTACTTTGGATTTGTTGCAACAATCGGAGCTCTCAGCGCCTTTGTTCTCATGCGCGCACTAGCAAGCGCCTCTCAGGTCTTTGTCTTAATCCTTGTTGCTCTCTTCTTAGCCACAGGACTAAACCCTGCAGTGGAGGCAATACGCAAGCGTGGATTATCTCGAGCCGGTGCTGTCGCAATCATTTTTGCCGCTGTCTTGATTTTTGTCGGACTTTTTGCAGCACTGATTGTGCCGCCAATTATTTCTCAAGGTACTCATCTCATTGAATCAGCACCTTCACTTCTTGAGAGCCTGAAGAACAATGCAACGATTGCCAATCTCAATGATCAATACGGAATTATTGATACTCTGCAGAAGAAATTGAGCTCTGTCACATCAGATGGAACTCTGTTGATTACTGCATTTGGTGGCGTTATTGGTGTTGGAAAGAGCGTTCTCTCTGGAACCTTCACTGCACTGACAATTCTTGTGCTCACCTTGTACTTCATCACATCCCTTCCTCAGGCAACTGAGTTGGGATTAAAACTTGTGCCAGCTTCTCGCAGACCACGCATTGCAGCACTGACTGAAGCAATCATCGCTCGCGTTGGCGCATTTGTGGGTAGCCAGATCCTTGTCTCCTTCATGGCAGCAATCTTTATGACTGTGCTCGCACTTATTTTGGGGCTGCCATCACCTGTTGCTATCGGCATCATCATCTTTATCTGCGGTCTTGTTCCACTGATCGGCCACTTTATTGGTGCAGGTGTCTACACGATCATCGCCTTCACGCAATCTGTGAGCATCGGTATTGCAGCTTTCATTGGTTATGTCGTCTATGTCCAGGTGGAGAATTACATTCTCACACCGAAGATTATGAAGCGCACACTTGCAGTTCCTGGTGCTGTCACGATTGTTTCAGCGATGATCGGAACATCACTTCTTGGATTAGTCGGTGGTCTGCTTGCTGTGCCAGTTGCGGCATCGATCATCTTGATACTTGAAGAAGTTGTCATTCCTCGCGCGCAAAAGTCTTAAACCTCAGTCGGCAGAGGCAATCGGTGAGGTGCAACTATGCGCGTAATTTCACTTAAGACGCGGTGCACATAGGGTTCACCCACCCAGAGATGTTTTGCACCATCAACAGCAATCACATCAGCCTGTGGCACAACAGCAAATCGAAACTGTGCTTGATCTGGCTTTAAGTAATCATCAAACTCTGGAATCAAAGCTGTCATCGGTCTTCCATCCTGTGCCCAAAATTCAAGGTCACCATCGATGATGTCGAGCAATGTGGGACTTAAGAGAATCAAACCTTTGACGCGAGGATCTCGTGCATGGCTAATGGCGATGCTTGTGCCAAATGACCAACCCACAACCCAGAGTTCAGTCAGATGTAATGTCTCAAAGCAATACGCGATCATCGCCTCCACATCAAATTTCTCTGCGCGGCCATTGTCATAAGAACCTGTACTTGTTCCTGCCTCACTCGTTGTTCCTCGAGTGTTAAAGCGGACGACGGTTATTCCTGCCATTGCAGGCAATCTGTTAGATGCCTTTTTATAGATATGGCTATCCATCATTCCGCCACCTGTGGGATTGGGGTGGCAGCAGAGAATGGCCGATGTTGGATTATCTAAAGGCGAACTGACCTCACCGATCAAGGTTTGGCCATCTGCTGTTGTCACTGTGAATGGGGTGCGCAGACCGGCAAGAATTGTGCTGGGGCGGATTGGTTCCGACATAGTTGCAGTCTAGTCTTTGCTCATGGCTCTCTCAAAAACTGCGACATTTGATTCACATAACCCTGTCACCAATGAGGTTATTGCCTCACATGAAATCTATAGCGAGGAAGCAGTCAAAGCTGCAGTCGATAGAGCTCGCGCAGCATCGCAAGAATGGCGAGATTTAGGATTTCGTGGACGTCGCAGAGTCTTGCTCAAGTGGAGCTCTGATCTTCTTGCCAATATTGATTCACTGACAGAACTCGTATCTCTTGAAACAGGTAAGCCAGTCAGTGATGCAAAACTTGAAGCCTCACTAGCTGCAGGACATATTGCATGGGCTGCGCGCCATGCAGAGTCTGTCATGCGCACATCACACCGCTCCCCTGGTCTTCTCATGGCGAATATGTCAGCAACTGTTGAACGATCCCCTGTTGGTGTTGTCGGAGTCATTGGTCCATGGAATTACCCTGTCTTTACTCCTCTCGGCTCGATTGCATACGCTCTCGCTGCCGGAAATACAGTTGTCTTTAAACCCAGTGAATACACACCTGGTGTTGGTCACTACCTTGCTCAATCATTTCTTGATTCCTGCATGCTTGCCGATATCTTCACCTGCATTACTGGCCTTGGTGAAACTGGAAAGTTCCTGTGCGAAAGTGGCGTAGATAAGTTGGCATTTACCGGCTCAACGCGCACAGCAAAGATCGTTGCAGCAACCTGTGCCTCACATATGACACCCGTAGTTCTTGAATGCGGCGGTAAAGATCCTGTGATCGTTGCCCACGATGCAGATCTCAAGAGAGCAGCCGATGCGACCGTCTGGTCAGCATTTTCTAATGCAGGTCAGACCTGTATTGGTGCAGAGCGTGTTTATGTGGATGAGCGCGTTGCAGATAAGTTCATTGAGATTGTTTTAGAGATTGCTAAAGATATTCATCCGGGCGCTCCAGGCTCTGGTAAATATGGCCCCACAACAATGCCTAAGCAGATTCCTATTATTCAATCCCATATTGATGATGCCATTGCACGCGGTGCCAAGGTATTGATGGGCGGCTCTCATTCCGTCAAGGCGCCCTTTGTTGAACCTGTCATCTTCTGCGATGTTCCTGAAGATTCGATTGCAATGACAGAGGAAACCTTTGGACCAACAATTGCTATCAATCGTGTGAAGAATATGGCGCAGGCAATCGAGCTCACCAATGCTTCTCGCTATGGCCTAGGTGCTGCAGTCTGGTCAAAGCGTCGTGGACAACATATTGCATCCCAACTTCACACAGGAATGGTCGCCATTAACTCTGTGATCTCATTTGCAGCAGTTGATTCAGTTCCATTCGGTGGAGTCAAAGACAGCGGTTATGGTCGCATCCATGGCCCTGAAGGAATTCTTGAATTCACCTATCCACGTACTGTTGTGCGCGCGAGATTCCAATTGCCGATTGCTTTCACAAGTTTTTCTCGCACAGCAAGTAATGACAAGTTAATTGTGAGAGTAACGAAGCTGCTTAAAGGTCGCTTGAGCTAATAACTAGTAGCGAGGCGCATTACGAGTGCGCTCAGTGCGAGGCCCACGGTTATTGCGCTTTGTCCAACAAGCGTTATGCCAATGTCTGCGATTATCTTCATCGCCATCTAGCCATGCAACTGTGTGTGGTGTTGCCATTGGAATTACTTGATCGCATCCAGGACATCGATATGGTTTATTTGCAGCAGAGCCCGTTAACTTTCTAACAGTCCATACGCCATTCTCATCTTCTTCAAAACTTTGATTGGATGCAATCGTGATGGGTTCATCATCACCGCTTTTAGGCCTACGGTTTTTGGGATAATTCTTACGCGGGCTCATGCTCCTATTTTCTCGCACTTTTGCGTCGTCGGTGACAAGATAGCCATGTGAGCACAGTCATTAGCGTTTCGGGACTACGCAAGAGCTATGGCTCAACCCACGCTGTAGATGGCCTCGACCTCACAATCGAGCAAGGCGAAATCTTCGCCCTCCTTGGCCCTAATGGCGCCGGTAAGACAACGACCGTTGAAATCCTAGAAGGATTTCGCGACCGTGATGGCGGAGAAGTGAAGGTACTTGGTTTTGATCCTGCAACCAAAGGTCGCACAGGTCAGATATGGCGCGATCGCATCGGAATAGTTCTGCAATCAACTGCTGATGCAGGAGATCTGACCGTCTATGAATCCGTTTCACACTTTGCTACATATTATGAAAATCCAAAAGATCCACGTGAAGTAATTGAACTTGTGGGCTTAAGCGAAAAATCTGATGCGCTGGGCCGCACACTCTCTGGCGGTCAACGACGACGCCTTGATGTTGCACTCGGAATTATTGGAAGTCCTGAACTCATCTTCCTTGATGAACCCACAACGGGTTTTGATCCTGAAGCGCGTCGCGCATTCTGGCAACTCATTAGAAAATTACGCGATGAAGGTGCAACGATTCTTCTGACAACCCACTATCTCGATGAGGCAGAAGCTCTCGCAGATCGTGTTGCTGTGATTAATCGTGGAAAGATTATTGAAATCTCTACCCCTGCTCTCTTAGGTGGCCGCGCTACCTCTCTTGCCACCGTCTCTTGGCGTGATGGGAATGAGTTAAGAAATGAGAAGTCCGCGAACCCAACGCAATTTGTTGCTCAACTTTCAGCACAGTTCGGTGGCGAAGTTCCAGAACTTAATGTCAAGCGTGCATCCCTTGAAGATATCTACCTCGAAATGATCGGGGGCACATATGAGTAAGCCAACCGCACTCTCTATCGGCATTCAACGAGGCAAGTTAGAGATCAAGCAATTTATGCGCCAACGTGAATCGGTTGTCTTCACCATGCTCTTTCCGCTGATATTGCTTGCCATCTTTGGCTCTGTCTTCTCTAACTCCATTGCAGAAGGTGTGACCTTTAGCCAGTACTTCGTTGCAGGAATGATTGCATCGGGCCTTGTTAATACGGGCTTTCAACAACTTGCCATCATGATTCCGATGGAGCGAGAGTTTGGAACTCTGAAGCGATTACGTGGCACTCCGATGCCAGCAAGTAGCTACTTCATCGGTAAAGCCATCTTGGTCACCTTAAGCATGTTGGTGCAGGTCTTCTTGCTTCTTGCAGCAGGAGTCATCTTCTTTGGAGTTAATCTCCCACAGACTGCAGATAAATGGCTCCTACTTCTAGCACTCCTTGTTCTTGGAAGTGCATGTTCCACAGTTCTTGGTATTGCATTCTCTAATGTTCCAAAGAGTGGACGGGGAGCATCAGCAGTTGTCTCACCCGTCGTTATCGTTCTTCAATTCTTTAGCGGTGTCTTCTTTATCTTTACCGATCTCCCACAGTGGATGCAGCAAGTTGCAGCGATATTCCCACTGAAGTGGATGACACAAGGTGCCCGTTCAGTCTTCCTTCCAGACTCATTTGCTACGCGTGAAGTAGCCGGCAATTGGGAAACTGGCCGCACCTTTGCCATTATTACTGCATGGCTCGTAGTCGGATTGATCTGGGCAGTGCGCAGCTTCAAGTGGGAGCGCGATTGAGAAAACTCTCACTCTTCCTTGTCATCGCACTTGCGATATCAGGAAGTTCAGCAACTGCTGCAACAAAGAAGCCGACTCCAACCCCCAC
>JBDLSZ010000023.1:0-10947 GCA_039799305.1 Actinomycetota bacterium | reverse complement strand
TTAACGGTGTTATTCGTGGCGTAGTCACAAAGGGAATCAAAGAGTACGGATATGAATTCGTCGGATTCCGTGATGGTTGGAAAGGCCCTCTAGAGGCGCTGACCATGCCACTTGATCTTGCAACTGTGAAGCCAATCCTTGCAAAGGGCGGAACCATCCTTGGTTCATCACGCACCAATCCATTTAAGATGGAGAACGGCGTTGAGCGCATTAAGCAGAACCTTGCAGATCAAGGAATTGATGTTCTTATTGCAATTGGTGGCGAAGACACACTTGGTGTTGCCACAAAGCTTGATGCTCTAGGCGTCAAGGTCATCGGTGTTCCCAAGACAATCGATAACGACCTCAACAACACAGACTTCACCTTTGGATTTGATACATCAGTAAATATTGCAATGGAGGCAATTGATCGCCTTCACACAACAGCAGAATCTCATCACCGTCCATTGATCGTTGAGGTTATGGGTCGCCACGCAGGATGGATTGCTCTGCACTCAGGAGTTGCAGGAGATGCTGCATGTATCTTGATTCCAGAAGTGAAGTTCTCAGTCGATAAGGTCTGCGAATATGTGAAATCACGCTTTGAGACTGGCACAGCGCCGATCATCGTTATCGCTGAAGGTGCTATTCCTCAAGATGGCGACATGATCACAAAGGATCAGCCACTGGATGCATTTGGCCACGTTCAACTTTCCGGTATTGGTGATTGGCTCGCTGCAGAGATTGAGACAAAGACTGGCTACCAAACACGTTGCACAGTCCTCGGTCACATCCAGCGCGGTGGAACACCATCAGCATTTGACCGCGTTCTGAGCTCTCGCTTTGGACTTGAGGCAATCACAGCTGTTCACGAAGGTGATTTCGGCAAGATGATGGCCCTGCACGGAACAAAGATTGCTCGCGTGCCATTGGCATCAGCGACAGATGTTCTCAAGACCGTTCCATTCGAGCGATATGAGGAGATCACTTCGTTCTTTGGATAATCTCCCTGCGAGATTGCTACCGAACTCTCTACTCTTATGACTATGAACTCGACTTCCTCGCAGCTCGATAACCTCTTCGACTCATCACTCGTTGCTGCCCAGCAACCTAACTGGCCTGGCGGTCACGATGGTGAGCAGATGAAGAAGGCTGTTGCTGATCTTCGTGCACTTCCTCCACTTGTCTTTGCTGGTGAGTGCGATGATCTCAAAGCAAAGATTGCAGAAGCTGCAGCTGGTCGAGCATTCTGGTTACAAGGTGGTGATTGCGCAGAAACTTTCACATCAGCTACAGCTGATTCGATTCGCAATCGCATCAAGACAATCTTGCAGATGGCTGCAGTTTTGCAGTATTACTCAAGTTTGCCTGTGATCAAGATCGGCCGTATGGCTGGACAGTTTGCAAAGCCACGTTCGAATGATCTTGAGACTCGAGGGGATGTCACTCTTCCTGCCTACCGCGGAGATGCTGTCAACGATATTGAATTTACTGAGGCAGCTCGCACACCAGATCCCAACCGTCTTGTTCGCGTTTACAACACATCGGCTGCGACCCTCAACCTTGTTCGTGCATTTACTCGCGGAGGTTTTGCAGATCTTCGCCAGGTGCACGAGTGGAATAAGGGATTTATCCGCGACTCCACCTTCGGTGAGAAGTATGAGCAGATGGCAAATGAAGTTGGTCGAGCCCTTGCATTCATGAAATCTGCAGGCGTTGACCCAGAACAATTTAAGGCTGTTGATTTCTATGCAAGCCATGAAGCTCTCATCATTGAATACGAGAAGGCTCTAACCCGCATCGATTCACGTACACAGCTTCCCTACGATGTCTCAGGACACTTCATCTGGATCGGTGAGCGCACACGTCAACTTGATGGAGCACACGTTGATTTTGCATCCAAGGTTCGTAATCCGATTGGTATCAAGCTTGGACCTAAGTCCACAGTGGAAGATGCACTCGCACTGATTGCAAAGCTCAATCCAGATAATGAGCCAGGTCGCATTACATTTATTACTCGTATGGGCGCTGGCACAATCCGCCAAGCACTTCCAGCACTCGTTGATGGTGTGACAAAGAGTGGTGCGCAGGTTCTCTGGGTATGCGATCCGATGCATGGCAATACCTTTGAATCAAAGAATGGTTATAAAACACGTAATTTTGAAGATGTTCTAGATGAAGTCCGTGGCTTCTTTGAGGTCCATAAGAAGCTAGGAACCCACCCAGGTGGAATCCATATCGAGCTCACCGGTGATGATGTCACTGAGTGTCTCGGTGGTGGCAACCAAGTATCTGAGAAGGATCTTGAATCACGCTATGAGACAGCATGCGACCCACGCTTGAATCACTCACAATCACTTGAGCTCTCATTTTTGGTTGCTGAAATGTTGCGCGACCGCTAACTTAGTAAGCGTGACGCTGCTTATCACCACTCTGGCAACACCTCTTGGCAACCTGAACCTGATTGCCGATGAACACATTCTCCTTGGGGCAAATCTCTCAACGCTTAAAGCGCTAAAGGAAAGTTTGAGTGCAGAGGATTCACTGCGTGATATCCAGTCTGTCTCCAAGATTCCTGTCATTACAGATCTGATCAACGATTACTTTGAGGGCGATTTAACTGCGCTGAATGCGATTCAAGTCCGCCAGCCAGGTGCGCATTTCTCACAAGCTGCGTGGAAGGCGATGAAGAAAGTGAAGCCAGGTTCCGTTATCTCCTATGGTGATTTGGCAGAGCGTGCAGGAAGCCCCGCGGCTGTGAGAGCTGCGGGAAGTGCGTGTGCAAAGAATGCAATTGTTCTAGTTGTGCCATGCCATCGCATTGTGAAGACTGGTGGAGCGCTAGGAAATTATGCCTACGGTTTGAATAAAAAAGAGTGGCTACTCCACCACGAGGGTGCGCTTTAGAATCTTAATAGCTTGATCGCATTGTGCATCATCGAAATCTAGGTGGGTAACAAGGCGCGCATAGTGTGGGCCGAGAGCGCTGATCCACAATCCGGCTTCTTTACATCTCGCTGTTAAATCAGCTGCTGTCATCCCAATCTTGGATAGTTCAAGTCCCACAATATTTGTGTGCACCTTGGAAGGATCTACAAGGGATGAATCGATTGCAGCAAGGGCTATAGCAATCTTCTTTGCTCGCCCATGATCTTCGGCTAAGCGATCAATGTTCTGATCGAGTGCGTAGTGAGCAGCTGCTGCAATGATTCCAACTTGTCGCATGCCGGCGCCATAGCGCTTACGCCAGATGCGAGCCTCGGCCACACGTTCTTTCGTTGAGAGCATGACAGAGCCAATAGGTGCACCGAGACCTTTGGAAAGACAGACGCTGATGGTGTCAAAGTGCTTTCCATACTCCGAAAATGAGACACCGGATGCGACATGGGCATTCCAGATGCGAGCACCATCGAGGTGCATCGCAATGCCGCGAGCACGGGCCGCCGATGAAAGTTTTGCAATCTCATCAATCGGTTGCACAGTTCCACCACCGAAGTTGTGGGTGTTCTCAACAGCAATTGCTTTTGTTGATACTAAATATGGCCCAGCATTTTCGTGGGCAATGGCAAGAGCATCATCAGCTTTGAGCAGCCCATCAGTTGAGGGCCATGTGCGAGTTGTGATTCCGCTAAATGTTGCAGCAGCGCCAAGTTCTGCGCGCACGATATGCGAGCGAGTTTCAACGAGTAGTTCTTCACCAGGCTTAACCAATGTGCGAATTGCTAATTGATTGGCAAGGGAGCCGGTAGGGCAGAAGAGTCCAGCTTGGTGGCCAAACATTGCAGCAAGGCGTTCTTCAAGTGAGTTAACGGTGGGATCATCGCCATAGACATCATCGCCAACTTCAGCAGCTGCCATCGCTTGTCGCATTGCATCACTGGGTTTGGTCACAGTATCTGAGCGAAGATCGATTGCCATGGCTTATTCCTCCTTGAGAACAATCATAAACATGGCAGTTAATACCATCAGTCCACCAAGAGTAGCTTGCAGAGTTAGGCGTTCGCCACCAAAAATGATTGCAAAGAGCGCTGCAAAGACAACTTCCATGGTCAGAATCACAGCGACTTTCGTTGTGGTCATATGAGCCTGCGACCATGTCTGCACGACAAAGGCGACTGCGGTGCAGACCACTGCAGTGAAGACAACTACAGCCCAGACTCCATAGTCAGGTGGTGCTGAATAGCCTTCAGGAATGGAGGCAAGACCAGATAAAAGTGCACACATAGCTAGCTGCACAATCGTCATCGCATATGCATCGCGACCTGATGACCATTTACCCAAGGCAATAATGTGTGCGGCAAAGAAGAAGGCGCTTGCGAGGACAAGCATCTCGCCTATTCCCACTGAGAAACCGCGGATAGATAAGAGGCCTAACCCAACTGTTGCAATGAATACACATGCCCAGATTAATTTTGTGAGGCGCTCTTTCAGAAAGAAGTAAGCAAGTAGCGGTGTGAAGACGACATAGAGCCCAGTAACAAAACCTGTGATGGCAGCTCCCGTGCGGGCAAGGCCCAGCGTTTGGAAGATATAGCCAAGGCCTAAGAAGATTCCTGCAGATCCTGCACGCAGGATGAGATCTCTATCAAATTGCCTGATGACAGATGGTTTGAGAGCAATCATCACTATGACTGCAAGTGAGAAACGAGTGAAGAGAAAGTTATTGACGCTCTGTCGTTCGATGGCATCTTTCATCACAACAAATGCCATACCCCATGCAGCTGAGACTGAGAGAAGTGCCCACGGTGCTAGGCGCATCTTGAGTGCGTGTGAAGAACTCATCCACGCAACTTCTTTAAGAGAGCAATTTCCTCACCATGTTCAGGTTCCATGCCTGGAGTTTCAAGAATAAGCGGCGCATTGGCAACGGCAGGGTGCTTAAGAAGTTCAGCAAAGGGATCCACGCCAATAAAGCCCTTACCGATATTTTGGTGGCGATCTTTAAGTGCGCCACAGACATCCATCGAATCATTTGCGTGAATAAGTTGGATGCGCTCAATTCCAGCGACCTGCACGAGAAGGTCAAGGGTTTCTTTCATCCCACCCTTCTTTGCAATGTCATGGCCTGCTGCAAAGACGTGACAGGTATCAAGACAGATACCAACCTTGGGATGGTATTCAAGTGCTTTCAGGTAGTTCTCTAAATCTTCAAGACGCTTGACGAGTGATTGACCTTGTCCGGCTGTGGGTTCAAGAAGTAGGTAGGGCGCATCATCATCGAGTGCTTCAAGTATGGGCATGACGCCTTTTTTAATCTGCTTCCATGCATTATCAACATTATCTTCTTTGACTGCAGAGCCAGTGTGAACAACAACGCCTAGTGCGCCGATCTCTTGTCCGCGCTTGAGTGAATAGGCAGTGGAAGCAAGTGAATTCACATAAGTCTCATGCGTAGGTGAACCCAAGTTGATCAGAAAGGGTGCGTGAACATAGGTTTCAATATCGAGGGCTTGCGCCTTTTCACGAAATATTGCATCAGCTTCATGGTTGGTCTCAGGCATCGCCCATCCGCGAGGATTGGATGTGAAGACTTGAATTGCTTCAGCCTGTGTTAACTCTGCATATGCGATGGAACGCTTAGCCATTCCTCCGGAAGTTGGAGTGTGAGCACCGATGCGAGGTTTCTTCATGGCCTTAGACATTTGCCTACCCTACTGTGATGGTCACAGTACTGCCACGTTTAACCTTGCTTCCGACCTTCGGTGAAACATTCGTCACCTTCTTGATGGATTTCTTACCAATTTTCTTCACAACGACTTTGAGGTCGAGATCTTTCAGGGCTGCAACTGCCTTGGCTTCATCGATGGAGAAGAGATTAGGAACAAATGCGAAGCCAGAGCCCTTAGAGATAATCAGATAAATCTTAGAACCCTTATCTGCAGTTGCCGAAGCTAGCGGCTTCTGTGCAATGACTTCACCTGCAAGGAGAGTCTCGCTATATGCATAGGTCGATGTCACTACAAATCCTGCAGCTTGTAGTTCATTGAGGGCTTGATCAGAGCTCTTGCCAATATAGGAAGTGATAGCAACTTGTTCAATTCCCTTAGATACGCGGATAAGAATTGATGCACTGCGCTTGACCTTCTCACCTGCTGGTGGATTTGAGTCAATGACATAACCTTTAGGAACGCTTGTGCTGAATTCTTCGGCGAGTGGCTGGATAGTCAGCGGTAATTTTGCAAGGACATTCGTTGCAGCCTCTGGTGTGAGCCCTGCAAGAGGTGGAATAGTAAATCGTTCTGGTCCTTTGGAGACAATGAGTTTGACGGTGCCACCTTGATCAATGCGACCGCCACCTTCAGGAATTGATTGAATAACGCGACCTTCAGGGATCTCTTCGCTAAATTGCTTTTCAACAACGAGAGATGCAAGACCTAGAGGATCCAGTGCTGCTCCTACCTCAAGCTGTGTTGCACCCACAGTTGATGGAACAACGACGCGAGATCCAGGACCGACCAATACATACCAACCGACAATGCCCACAACGACAGCCATGACAAGTGCAATCTTGCGATTACGACGAACACGTTTACTTGCCTTCTTTCGCTTTTGTACCTCTTGCGTTGTCTCACGTGGGGCAGGGGTGGAAGGAATCGCTTGCGTAATCTCTTTTACCTTTGCGCGTAGTGATTTACGAGAAGGTTTTGGGCGCATCGGTTCGATGGGGATATCGAGTTCAAGGCTGAGTTGATTCTCTTTGGGATTGAGCAATTGGCTGATCCGCGAGAGTTCTTCATAGAAGATGGTGGCATCGCGTGGTCGATCATCTGGGTTGGCACTGGTTGTGCGATAGATCAAATCATCGAGTTGTTCTGGAACGCCTGAGAGAAGAGTGCTGATTCTTGGCACGCGGTTATTGACATGCATATAGGCAATTTGAATTGGTTGATCGCCTTCAAATGGCTTCTTACCTGTGAAGATTTCAAAGGCGGTAATTCCAAGTGAGTAGTTATCGCTACGAGAATCTGCAACACCACGTTGGACTTGCTCAGGGGAGAGGTAGGAGACGCTGCCAAGAATGACGCTGGATTCGGCGGTGAGAGTGCCACCGATGAGAGGGCCCTTTGCAAGACCAAAGTCTGCAATCTTGATGCGCCCCTCTTTGGAGATCAAAATATTTTCAGGCTTGATATCACGATGAACGATTCCGATTTTATGTGCTGCAGAGAGTGCACTGAGCACGGGCAGTAAGAATTTGATTCCATCAGCTACAGAGAGTTTGCCTTGTTCATTGAGGTATTCGCGAAGAGTGTGACCTTCAATCATCTCCATAACAAGGAAGATGGCAGGGCTTCCATTCTGGTTCCACCCTTGATCTTGCACGGCAACGATATTGGGATGAGAAAGTGCAGCAGCAGCTTTTGCTTCACGGATGAAGCGCTCAACAAATTGTTCATCTTGTGCCAAGTGCGAGTGCATAATCTTGACTGCAACTTTGCGGTCTAGACGAGTATCGAGGGCCTCATAAATGCTCGCCATTCCACCTGTGGCCATCTGGCGGATGAGTTGGTAGCGCCCATCAATGAGCTCGCCGGTCAGGTCAGACATATCCCGAATTCTAGGTAGTCAGTACGAAATCAGCGGCGTTCTGCGTGCCTTCACTGAGAAAGTGTTGCTCCTGTGTGGCAAGCCACTTTCTCATCTGACTCTCAATCTCTTTTCCATCACGTGCGATAACCCGCGCCAATCCTTCACTTTCTTCAATATCAATCCAGATAAGTGCGGCAAGTGAATCTCGCACAGCCATCTGCCCGCTACCAACGCCTTCAAGAATAAGAAGCTCTGACTTCTCTATCTCAGCAACGGGTGAGAATGCACCTGCGCGCCAGTCATAGGTGGAGAGGGAAATAGCGGCAGATTTCTTATGTGCTGCAACAAGATGGGTAAGCACATCGGTGAGTTGATGTGTGAGTGCGTTATCCCAACCATCGTAGAGATCATCCATATGGATTTCGGTGATGGAGTAACGCTGGGCAAGTGCAAGTTTGATGTCATGGGCAAGAGTTGTCTTTCCAGCACCTGCTGGCCCATCAATAGCGATGATGGGTTGGGTGATCTCGCTACAGAGATCTAAGAGAGCGTCTATGAGTTGCATACCAAGTGCTCCATCCCAATGCTGCCATTGCGGTAAATGCCACATAGAGCAGCGTTGTAAAGAGTAGACCCTGTGATGCATAGAGAGCGACGTATCCGGCATCGACTACCAACCACAATGGCCAGCTGTCGTATTTCTGATAGACCATCAGTAACTGCGCACCGAGGGAACCAAAGAAGAGGATTGCATCGACATAGGTAGATGCTGCTCCCAGAGATTTAAGAACAGGGCCGAGAGCAAGAGTTGCAATAAGAATCGCTGCGATTGTGTAGATGCGGTACTTATTTCTAAATGGTCCAGGCTTTGCGCCTGTAGGTTCCCATCCATACCAACCAGCGATTGCTGCTGCGATAAAGACTAGTTGCAGCGCTGCACTTGCATAGAGCTTGTATTGCAGGAAGAAGATGCCATAGAGAATCGCACTTAAGGCCCACCAAGGCCATGTGATGCGCTTTGCTGTGATGCCGAGAGCAACTCCGATAAATGAAACAAGGGATGCAATAAATTCGAGATAGGAAACTTCATATTCCCATGCTGTGAAGAAAGTGGAAAACACTTGTGAACCTCATTTCTAGATCCGCATTACCGGACCAGTCAGACGGTCGACTTCGATGAAGTCCTCTCAGCCACTGTGGCTCCCGTTGGGTAGAACTTTAGCCAATACGTGCAGTAATTGCCTGTATGTAGGCAGCTCCTGCAACACGTGCGCGGCGAGCAGTAGAGGTCTTTGCACGCTTATTGAAGATGTCATAACCAATTGCTTCTACTTCATCAACGATTCCACAGTAGAGCTCACTGGCTGCGCGAATGCAGGGGCGTGAGACTTTATCCAGGTATGCAATTCCAATATCTGCTTCACGCTGCAGTTGGCGCACGCGAGCAATTTGAAACTTAAGTGCTGCAATGATTTCAGGGGTCAAGATGCGACGCTCGAGCATCGCGCGGTCCACACCGAATTGAGCAAGCTCTTGCAGAGGTAAGTAGACGCGGCCGCGATCTAGATCTTCAGCAACGTCGCGGATGAAGTTGGCGAGCTGAAATGCAATGCCGAGCTTCTTTGCTGCCTCATATGCGCGCTGATCGGAATATCCAAGAATGGGAACCATCTCAAGGCCTATAACGGCCGCAGACCCATAAACATATTCAAGAAGGTCCTCATATGTCTGATATTGCGTAATGGTTAAGTCCATCTCCATAGAGTGTAAGAAGTCCACAAAGTGTTGGTGAGGGATATCAAATTTACGAGCAGTATCCACAAGTGCGCGACCGATGTGATCGGTACTTGTTCCAGCTTTCAGATCAGCCAAAACACCACTGCTCCATGAACGCAGAGCTTCAGCTTTTTCTGCAGGTGAAAGAGTGGATGCTAAATCATCCACAATCTCATCGGCATAGCGCGCAAAGCCGTAGAGAGCATGAACGTAGGGGCGCTTGTTCTTGGGAAGTAGAAGAGTGGCTAAGTAATAGGTCTTGCCATGCAAGGAGTTAAGTCGTTTGCACTCTTCATACGATGCTGCAAGCGCTGCATCCATTTACTTAACCGGACCCACAATGCGCTCTGCCGCAAGGCGACCTGAGATAAGAACCATGGGAACGCCAACTCCAGGTTGTGTTCCACTACCTGCAAAGACAACGTTCTCAAATCCTGCAGCCATATTGCGCGGTCTAAAGGGACCTGTCTGGAAGAAGGTGTGTGCGCTAGCAAATGGTGCACCGCGCTCCATTCCTTGTGCTTGCCAATCAAGGGGAGTGGTCATCACTTCTGTCTCGATGGAATCACCAAAGCCGGTGTAACCACGATCTTCTAGAGTCTTAATCATGTGATCACGGTAAGGCTTGGCCTGCTTGGTCCAATCGATATCTGCATCCAAGTTCGGTGTGGGATACAAGATGTAATAGGACTGCTTACCAGCTGGTGCAAGCGTTGCATCATCGTGAGTTGGGACTGTCACAAGTACTGAAGGATCTGTCATCAGAGTCTTTTTCTTGATGAGTTCATCAAAGACGCCATCCCAAGACTCACCGAAGTGAATATTGTGGTGAGCGATGTGGTCATACTTCTTGGAAGATCCCACGAGAAGAGTTGCACATGATGGTGAGTAGTTAAGGCGCTTGATATTAAGCGGTGTCTTACCCAACAGATCGCGCCACACAACAGGCAGATCAGGGTTCATCACAACAACATCGCACTCAATGCGCTCACCTGTGTCAGTGAGAACTGCCTTCACGCGACCGTTCTGCTTATCAAGGGAAGTCACTGTGGTGTTGTATTTAAATTCAACGCCATGCTTTTGTGCAGCAGCAGCGAGAGCGCGAGGAACTGCATGCATTCCGCCCTTAGGGAAGAAGACACCGTTGACTGAGTCCATATATGCAATGACTGCATAGATAGCCAGAGCTTGCTGTGGGCTCACACCTGCATACATTGCCTGGAATGAGTAGACCTTCTGAAGGCGTGGATCCTTCAGGTATTGATTGACCTTTGGCTGCAAGTGTCTAAATCCACCGAGTGCGATGAGTCGGGCAAGGTTAGGTGTTACAAGGTTCAGTGGTGAATCAATGTTCTTATCGATGAAGTCATTCATTTCATACTTATAGAGCTTGGTCACGAAATCGACATACTTGCGATAACCCATCGCCTCTTCTGCAGAGACATGTGTGCGAATCTCTTCTTCCATCTGCGCAGTATTTGCATGAACATCAATCTGTGAACCATCTGCATAGAAGGCGCGATAGAGAGGTGTAAGTGGCATCAGATCAAGCCAATCCTTCATATCTTCACCGACACAGCTAAATGCATCTTGAATCAGTGATGGCATGGTCAGAACTGATGGTCCTGTATCAAATGAATATCCATCTTTCTTAAGCAGACC
>JBDLSZ010000022.1:0-3606 GCA_039799305.1 Actinomycetota bacterium | reverse complement strand
GACCAGTCAGCGCCATGAGAAGTCGATCCACGCCCATTCCCATTCCGCCCATCGGTGGCATTCCAAATTCCATAGCACGCAAGAAATCTTCATCAACCTGCATCGCTTCTAGATCACCCTTGGCACCGAGCTGTGCTTGTTCGATCAGGCGCTCACGTTGAATAACAGGATCGATAAGTTCTGAGTAACCGGTTGCTAGTTCAAAGCCATCGACGTAGAGATCCCATTTTTCAACAACTCCTGGTGTTTGGCGATGTGCGCGAACAAGCGGTGAAGTATCAACTGGGTATCCCATAACAAATGTTGGCTCAACTAATTTATCTTGAGCAACATGCTCGAAGATCTCTTCGGCGAGCTTGCCTGTTACCCACTTTGGGTCAATCTTCATACCAAGCTTTGTCGCATACTTCTTGAGCTCATCGATGGAGGTAAGCGCCGTTACCTGCTCGCCCACTCCTTCAGAGATTGCGTCATAGAGTGAAATCTCTTTCCATGTGCCACCGAGATCTGCTTGGCGACCATCGTGATGTGTCACCACATGTGAGCCAGCAACTGCCATGGCTGCATTTTGAATAAGTGAACGAGTGACATCAGCGATGGAGCGCCAATCGCCATAGGCCATATATGACTCAACCATGGCAAATTCTGGTGAGTGAGAAGAGTCAGCGCCTTCATTACGGAAATTTCGATTGATTTCAAAGACGCGCTCAATACCACCGACAACGCAGCGCTTTAAGAAAAGCTCTGGCGCAATACGCATATAGAGATCCATATCGTATGCATTGCTAAAAGTCTTAAATGGTCGAGCTGTAGCTCCACCATGCATTACTTGAAGCATCGGTGTCTCAACTTCAATAAAGCTTTCGCTATTAAATGTCTCTCGCAGGGAGCGCATCACAGTAGGGCGCATACGTGCTGCTACGCGCGCTTCAGGGCGGACAATCAAATCCACATATCGCATACGAACGCGAGTCTCTTCAGACATTGGTTTGTGATCATTAGGCAATGGGCGAAGTGATTTAGAAGCCAGAGCCCATGAGTTTGCAAGGATGGAAAGTTCACCGCGCTTTGAGGTAATGATTTCACCTGTCACAGAGACCATGTCACCTAAATCAATATCTGATTTCCATGCATCAAGTTGATCTTCTCCGACTTTATCTAGAGATAACATCGCTTGAAGTTCAGTGCCATCGCCTTCGCGCAGAGTTGCAAAGCAGAGTTTGCCTGTGTCGCGCTTAAAGATGATGCGCCCTGTAAGGCTTTCGATATCGCCGGTGGCCACATCAACTGCAAGGTCTGTGTACTTCTCACGTACTTCTTTCAAAGATTTTGTACGGGCAACTGCAACGGGATATGGCTCAATTCCGCGCTCAATCAGGCTCGCACGCTTCTCACGACGAATCCGAAGTTGCTCGGGTAGGTCATCCTCTGTGGCGGGCGAGTTATCAGTTGTCATAGTGCAGTGAGTCTACCTTTTAAGGCTACTGATTCTTCTCATGAATAAGGCGAAGCCCAATAAGAGTCAGATCTGGCTCATGCTCATCGATAGTTTCAGAAACTCCAATGATGAGTGGAGCAAGGCCACCTGTTGCAATTACGGTGGGAGCATCGTCGTATTCCTTCGCCAATTCTGCGGTGATTCGATCAACGAGACCATCTACTTGTCCAGCAAATCCAAAGATTGTTCCGGATTGAAGAGCTTCAACGGTGTTCTTACCAATGACGCTCTTGGGGCGCACAAGTTCGACTTTGCGCAGCTGAGCAGCGCGAGCAGCGAGAGCATCCACTGAAATTTCAATTCCTGGAGCAAGTGCTCCACCAAGGAATTCACCTTTAGGGGAGACAACATCGAGGTTGGTTGATGTTCCAAAGTCCACAACGATTGCTGGACCTCCATAGAGAGTGTGGGCAGCAAGAGTGTTCACAATGCGATCTGCGCCAATTTCCTTGGGATTATCAACGAGTAGCTGAACACCCGTCTTTGTTCCTGGTTCAACAATTGTGATTGCAATATCGCTGAAATAGGAGTTGATCATCGTGCGAAGTTCACGAAGAGTTGCTGGAACTGTGGAACAGATAGCAAGGCCTGTGAGTGTGTAGCCACTAACGAGTGCGCTGTATTGGAGCCAGAGTTCATCGGCTGTAGTGCGTGGGTCTGTCTTCACGCGCCATGACTTAATGAGCTGATCCTTATCAAAGATCCCCAGAACCGTATTTGTATTTCCCACATCAACTGTCAATAACATGATTACTCCGCTCTCAGATCTAGACCGATATCAAAAACAGGTGCGCTATGAGTAAGTGCACCAATTGCTAAGAAATGAACTCCTGTGAGCGCATATGCCTTCGCGTTATCAAGTGTTATTCCACCTGATGCCTCAAGCTTTGTTGCACCGGCCACGATAGAAACTGCCTCTGCGCACTGCGCAGGACTCATATTGTCGAGCAGTACTACATCAGGCTTTAAAGGCAAGACTTCACGCAGTTGATCCAAGGTATCAACTTCAATTTCAATCTCAGAGGTTGGAAACTTCTCGCGCACCTTAGAGAAGGCCTGCGCAACACCACCTGCTGCAGCGATGTGATTATCTTTAATGAGCGCAGCATCACTCAGTGACATGCGGTGATTCGTTCCTCCACCCATGCGCACTGCATATTTCTCAAGTAAGCGCATACCTGGAGTTGTCTTACGAGTATCGCGAATTATGCACTTGGTGCCTGCAACAGCATCAACCCATGTTCGAGTCAGAGTTGCAATCCCACTGAGGTGACCTAAGAAATTAAGTGCCGTGCGCTCTGCAAGAAGAATTGCGCGAGTATCACCGCGCACCGTCATCAAGACCTCTCCTGACTCAACAGAGGCACCATCTTTCACAAGTACTGCAATATCAGTCAGTCCCACTTCTTCAAGAACCGCGCATGCCATATCAATGCCCGCTACAACGCCAGATTTACGAGCGGTGAAATCTGCAACTATTTTTTCATCGCCAGATACCGTTGCCACAGATGTGATGTCTTGGCCGCCTTGTAAATCTTCAGCCAGAGCTCTCTTAATCAAGTCGCGATCAATCATTTTCCAACCTCCTGATAGCCGCTTGTCCAATACCCGGCTTGATCCACTTGCTGCACGATGCGCTTTTTCCACAGATCACTTGTCTCAGGGAAATCTTCACGCCAGTGAGAACCACGGGTCTCTTGTCGAATAAGTGCAGCCTTCACAATTGTTTGTGCGAGCTGGAAGAGATTTGTTGTCTCCCATGCCTCAACACATGGCTCCGTACTCTTTCTATCTTCAATACGAGTTAAATCAGAACTTGTCTTAAGTAATGAATCCGATGATCGCAGTACTCCTGCGCCTCTACTCATACTCACTTGAATGTCATGGCGGACTTGTGGATCAAGCAGAATCGCTTGCGATGCATTCACCACTGGTTCACTCTTCTCAGGCAAGTTCTCTGCAATATCGGCTGCAATGCGTGCGCTAAATACAAGGCCCTCAAGGAGAGAGTTAGAGGCAAGTCGATTAGCTCCGTGCACACCAGAACATGCTGTTTCACCGCATGCATAGAGGCCATTCACACTTGTGCGGCCATTGAGATCAACGCG
>JBDLSZ010000021.1:0-11188 GCA_039799305.1 Actinomycetota bacterium | reverse complement strand
CTTTCAATATCTGATTGACCACCGAGAATCTCCTGCATCGCCCCTTGAATCTCAGCTCTTTCGAGATCAAGTCCTGCCAGTAATTTTTCAGTGAGAAGGCTCCAGCTCACAGGAGATGAAGTCATGGAAAAAACCTCGTTATGCGTTTGCGTTTATCGCGATAGTACGTGCACGAAGAAGATCGGCAACTGTGTGAGAAAGAGTAAATGGGTCCACGGGATGAAGAACATTTGCTTCGGCGCGAGACCAGGCAGCAAGCCATGCATCTTCCTTACGTCCGGTAATGACCATCACGGGAGGGCAGTTGAAAACCTCATCCTTTAATTGACGAGCCATTCCGATGCCACCTTCAGGGACGGCTTCGCCATCTAAAATAAAGAGATCGATAGGTGAATCTGTTCCGACTTTCTTGCCATCGACGAAGAGGCGAAGTGCTGCTGCGGTCGCAAATTGATGAATGACGTGTTCTGCCATATCGGGGGAAACTTTGGATCCCAGGGCTCCAATAACAGCCTCACGGACAGTGACGTCATCGGAGTAGAGAACGATGGAGTACTTACGCTCCCGAGCCCCAGCATTTTCTGACATGGGTGAAAGTCTAATAGCCAGCCGGCGATGGCGATGACGAAAAAATGAGTCGAAATTGCGTGACCCTTTTCACCTGCTTTGAACGGGAAAACAGGGCTATCTGAGGGGCTCTAAATAGGTTAGTAGCTCCCTTTTCGGGAATAATGCCACCCATGACTAGCACCAGCGTGAGCGATCACCACAAAATCACCCGCCCCAATATGGTCGCGGTCGGAACGATAGTTTGGCTCTCGAGCGAACTCATGTTCTTCGCAGCGCTCTTTGCAATGTATTTCACTACTCGCGCCGTGCAAGGTCCTAAGGTCTGGCTTGAATCAACTGAAATTCTCAATATTCCTTTTGCAACACTGAACACAACTGTTCTCGTTCTCTCATCAGTCACCTGCCAGTTCGGAGTTTTCGCTGCAGAGCGTTACCAAGCCCGTCGCACAGGATCTCTCATCAACATCAAGAGCTGGGGAATGCGTGAGTGGTTTGCTCTGACATTCCTTATGGGTGGCTTCTTTATCGCAGGCCAGATTTACGAGTACGCATCTCTTGTGACTGAAGGAATGGCACTTTCATCCACTGCATATAGCTCAGTTTTCTACATCGCAACAGGTTTCCACGGATTACACGTAACAGGTGGACTCATTGCATTCCTCATCGTCTTGATTCGCGTTGCGAAAGCCCGTCGATTCACGCAAGGACAGGCAACAACAGCGATTGTAGTTTCGTACTACTGGCACTTCGTTGACGTTGTTTGGATCGCCCTCTTCTCAGCTATCTACCTCATTAAGTAAGAACGACCAAAAATTTCGACCATGACTGACCAACTGAAAGGAACACAGTGAAGCGCCTCTCGCGTCTACGCAGACATCGTGCAGCAGGACCAATTCTTTTGATCTTTGCTCTCTTCACCATCGGCACAACTTTCCAGGTTGCAAGCGCGGTCAACAACGAGAGCACCTCGATTGCAGATCGGGCCATCACCATTGAAGAAGGTAAGCAGATCTTTCTAAAGGGATGTTCTTCATGCCATGGTCTCAATGCAGAAGGTGGACAGATTGCGCCATCACTGATTGGTGTGGGAGCAGCATCGGTAGATTTCCAGGTCGCAACAGGTCGTATGCCTATGGCTGATATGAGCGTTCAGGCAATGCGTAAAGACCCTGTCTATAACGCAGAGCAAGTACATGCACTTGCAACCTATGTCGCATCCCTTGCACCAGGACCGCAGGTTCCAGGTGAAGAGCAGTTAAATTACGAGCGAGATGGTTCTGTTGCAGAAGGTGGCGAACTCTTTCGCACTAACTGCGCGATGTGCCACAACTTTGCTGGACAAGGTGGAGCACTTACCCAAGGTAAATATGCACCCACACTGATGGGCGTTGAACCACGTCATATCTACGAAGCGATGATTACTGGACCACAATCAATGCCAGTCTTTAGCGATAAGACAATTACCCCAGAAGAAAAACTCTCCATCATCAAATGGATCAAAGCGGCAGAATCTGAACCACAACTAGGTGGCGCAGCTCTTGGTCGCGTTGGTCCTGTCACTGAAGGTTTACTTGTATGGACTCTAGGAATCGGACTGCTCATTGGTGTTGCAGTCTGGCTAGCAATGAAGGCGAGATAAGTAATGTCTAACGAGATCGAGCTCATCAAAGATCCAGGACTACCTGCTCACGTTCATCGCTCCACCGATACTGATCCCAAAGCTGCAGCGCGCGCAGAGCGCCAAGTTGCAATCCTCTTTGGTCTCTCAGCGCTCGGAACAATCATCCTTATCTATTCATACATCTTCATTAAAGATGATGTCTTTGTCTTCATTCCAATCTTGGGTCAGACTCACCTTCAGCAATTGGGAATCGGAATGGGAATGGCTCTTGCTCTCTTTTGTATTGGAGCAGGGCTCATCCACTGGGCTAAGACTCTGATGCCTGATGAAGAAGTCATCGCGCAACGCCATGAATTTAGATCAGAAGATGAAGATCGCTCAGAATTTATTAAGACTGTAAAAGATGGCGCAAGCGCTGCAGGTCTTGGTCGTCGCCCTCTCATTAAAAGCACATTGGGTGCAGCACTGGGTCTTTCAGCGCTCTCCCCCATTCTTCTTCTTCGCGATTTAGGTCCACTTCCTAAAGATGACCTGAGCAAAACATCATGGAAAGCTGGAACGCGTTTAGTGACAGATCCTGGCGATCGTCCATTGCGCCCTGAAGATCTTGAAGTGGGAGCAGTTGCTCAGACACTTCCTGAGATAGCTTCTGGCGAACACCGCCCACTGAGTGATATCGGTAAAGATGCTGTCCTTCTTATCCGCCTGCGTCCTGAAGAATTTAATCTCGATGCCGAGAGACTTTCCTGGACTCATGAAGGAATCATCGCTTTCTCAAAGATTTGTTCTCACATGGGCTGCGCAGTGGCTCTCTATGAACAGCAGACCAAGCACCTACTTTGTCCATGTCATCAATCGACATTCGATGTGACGCGAGCTGCCAAAGTTATCTTTGGCCCATCTGCGCGACCTCTGCCACAATTGCCCATCACGGTTGATGCCGAGGGATACCTCATCGCCCAAGCACCATTTAATGAACCTGTTGGACCTAGCTTCTGGGAGCGCTCATCATGACAGCACGCGAACGAATCGCCGGTAACGTCGCAGGATATGTAGACGATCGCACAGGCGCAGCTAAGTGGATGAAGAAGAACCTCACAAAGGTCTTCCCTGATCACTGGTCATTCCTACTTGGTGAAATCTGCTTGTACTCATTCATAATTCTTCTTCTCTCAGGAACTTTCCTCACATTTTGGTTTGATCCATCAATGCGCGAAGTTGTCTATAACGGATCCTATGAACCACTCAAGGGTCTTGAGATGTCTGCAGCATATGCATCAACTCTTGATATCTCCTTTGAAGTTCGTGGCGGTCTCTTGATGCGCCAGATCCACCACTGGGCAGCGTTGATCTTTATGGTGGGAATTGTTGTTCACCTTCTTCGCGTCTACTTCACCGGAGCATTCCGCAAGCCACGTGAATTTAACTGGATCATCGGAGTTGGACTTCTTACTCTCGGAATTGTTGAAGGTTTCTTGGGTTACTCACTTCCTGATGATTTGCTCTCAGGTACTGGTATTCGTATCGCTGAGGCAATCATTCAGGCGCTTCCACTCGTAGGTTCTTATCTTGCATTCTTTGCATTCGATGGAGCATTTCCTGGTGAGGCATTCATTCCACGTATCTACACCGTGCACGTACTTCTCCTTCCAGGAATCTTCCTTGCACTAATTACCGTGCACTTAATGCTCGTCTGGTACCAGAAGCACACACAGTTCCCAGGTCCTGGTCGCACAGAGAAGAACGTTGTCGGCTATCCATTGATGCCTGTCTATATGGCTAAAGCTGGAGGCTTCTTCTTCATCGTCTTTGGTGTCACAGCATTTCTTGGAGCTGTCGCATCCATTAACCCGATCTGGCTCTATGGCCCCTACACGCCAGGACAAGTCTCTGCCGGTTCACAACCTGACTGGTACATGGGCTGGCTCGATGGTCTAGTGCGAATGGCGCCACCTATTGAGACTCATGCATTAGGCCACACAATCTCATGGAACATTTTGATTCCTGGGTTGATCTTGCCTGGAATTATGTTTACAGGACTTGCTCTCTATCCATTTATTGAGAGCTGGGCAACAGGAGATAAGCGCGAGCACCATCTCCTTGATCGTCCACGTAATACACCAAATCGCACCGCTATTGGTGTTATGGCTCTTACCTTCACCCTGGTCTCACTCATCAATGGTGGTAACGACATCATCGCAACAACCTTTAATCTGACCATCAATCAGATGATGTGGTTCTCTCGTATTGGAATCATTGTCTTGCCTCCGATTGCATTCATCATTACCAAGCGCCTCTGCCTTTCATTGCAACGCGCAGACCGTGATCTCGTTCTGCATGGCCGCGAAACTGGACGCCTTGTTCGTATGCCAAGTGGTGAGTTTGTTGAAGTGCATGAGCCAATTTCAGCTGAGAAGGCTTGGCTCCTTACATCTCACGAGCAGCTCGCACCTCTTGAATTACCAGAGCACGATGGTGCAGGCGTTCGTCGCCCAGCTGCAATTAAGAACAAGATTCGCAATCGAATCTCACGCGCTGCTGCAGTTGCTGTTCCAAAGGCTACTGAGACAGAGCGTCGCGAATTAGAGGGTCATCACTAATTCATTCGGGTAACCGAAGAGATTACTTATCGCTACCTGTGTAGTGGTGAGCGATGCTTGCAAATGCTTGATCCAGAATTGCAAATCCTTCACGTAGCTCTGCCTCTGTGATGTTACATGGCGGGCAGATATGCATTCTGTTGTAATTATTAAATGGGAAGAGCCCCAGCTTCTTACATGCAGCAACAAGTTCATTCATCGCAGGACTTGATGCACCGTAAGGAGCAAGAGGTGCTCGCGTTGCACGGTCTGTGACTAGATCTAGCGCCCAGAAGACACCCTTACCGCGAATCTCACCGATGACTTTATGTTTGGACATCAAATCTTCAAGCAGTGGCTTGATGACCTTCTCCCCCATAAGCGCTGCATTTTCAACAATCTTCTCATCGGCCATCACATCGAGTGTGGCAACGGCTGCAGCAGTTGCTAGTGGATGGCCACTATAGGTAAGCCCTCCAGGAAATACGCGATCGTTAAATGTTGCTGCGATTTCATCGCTGATAATCACACCGCCCAGTGGCACATATCCGCTGTTAACGCCCTTTGCAAAGACGATCAGATCAGGTTGCGCTGCTGAGTGCTGGTAGGCAAACCACTTTCCTGTTCGACCAAAGCCTGACATGACTTCATCGGCAATCCACTTAATACCGTATTTATCGCAGAGAGCTCGAACTCCCTCAAGATATCCAACTGGTGGAATGAGAACGCCGGCTGTTCCGACAACGGATTCGATCAGAATTGCCGCGATTGTTGTAGCACCTTCAAAGATGATGACTTGCTCAAGATGCTCGAGTGCTCGCTTGCACTCTTCTTCCTCACTCTTAGCCCAGAAGGCTGAGCGGTAAAGGTATGGACCAAAGAAGTGAATGTGGCCGTATGCATACTCATTAGGCCATCTGCGTGGGTCACCCGTTGATGCAATCGCTGCCGTGGTGTTTCCGTGATAGCTGCGATAGAAAGAGAGAATTTTATGTCGGTGGGTATGAATACGCGCCATACGTATCGCGTTCTCCACGCCATCTGCACCGCCATTGGTGAAGAAAACTTTATTGTGATGTGAACCAGCGCGCTCAGTGATGCGCTTTGCAGCTTCTCCTCGGGCCTCATTGGCATGTTGTGGAGCAACAGTTGTATAGAGGGCTGCTTGTTCTTGAATCGCCTTAATCACCTTAGGATGCTGATGGCCAATATTTGTAAAGACTAATTGACTTGAGAAATCCAAATACTTATTGCCATCGAAATCCCAGAAGTAGCTGCCTTCTCCCCCTGCAACAGGTAGCGGTGAAATCTGTGCCTGTGCTGACCATGAATGAAAAACATAGGAGCGATCAAGGTCAAAGACCTCTTTGCCGCGTGCTGGATTTGCAGGAGGTTGAGTCATAGCCATATCTAATCAGTTAATGCACAAAAATGTGAGTCTATGAACGAATGACGAGCGCCACCCCGAGGGCGGTCATCACAATTCCAATGACACCAAGAGGCGTCACCGTCTCACCGAAGAGAATAAAGGCTTGCAAGACAGCCATCGGTGGAACGAGATAGAGCAGGCTTGAAACTTTTGCAGCTGATCCTCTATTGAGTAACCAGAGCAGAAGAAGTACTGCTGCAATCGATGTCACAAGCACTGCCCACGCCATTGTCCAGAAAGATGTGTGGGTAAGTTCGAAACGGGTACTGCCCCTGCCAATCGAAATCAGAAGTAATCCAAGACCTGCGATTGCAAATTGATAGGTAGTTCCAATCATGAGCGGAATGGAGTGGCCGATCTTCTTCTGAAGTAGCGTTGCAACTGTGCTGCCTGCAAGGGCAAGGAAGAGAAATAGTAGGGATTCACTTGTGAAGCCTTCGGCTTTCGAAAGTTTCGGCAGAACCACAAGGAATACACCGAGCAAGCCACAGATCAGTCCAGCCAGTTGTCTGCGCGTGAGTGGTTCATTCAATAAGCGCACTGCAAGAAGTGAAACAACAATTGGTTGCATGCTTGTGATGACAGATGACAGACCAGCTGGCGCCCCCAGTTCAATGGCATACCAAACGCCTGCAAGATAGAAGCCATGCAGTGCGATACCGATAGCAAGTGATGCTCGAAGATCTGTGCGAGAAAGTCGCAAGGGCTGGCGAAGTGCTGCAGTGAGAACGAAGAGGATCGCAGCAGCGAGAAGTAAGCGGATTGCTAGGAAGAAGAGTGAGTCAGCATCTGAAAAACCATATTTAGCAACTACAAAGCCTGAGCTCCAAATAAGGATAAATATCCAAGGAGCTGCGCCCACTAACTTTTTCATAGGCGTCTAGAACAAGGAGCCGCTAGTGAGAAGCTTGCGAAACTGGCTTCTCGTACTCAGTCACCATTCCGATGATGCTAATGACAAGTGTTCCCAGTGAGATCAGAGTCAACCACCAACCAATGATCAACCCAAGACCCATGGCAGTTGCACTTAATGCGACAGGTAGTGGCCACCATGAGTGCGGGCTATAGAAACCAAGCTCACCTGCATCATCTGCAATCTCTGCTTCAAGATTGTCGGAAGGGATATCAAAGCCAATACGCTTTTGAGTAAACCAGAGATAGAAGCCGACCATGCCAGCAAGGCATGCAGCCAACGTCATTCCTGTGATACCAACAGCTTCGCCACCAACGGCATAATAAACAACTGCCATTAAGACATAGAAGATTGAAAGACCTGTAAAGAGTTTCCAATTAGCCTTCATGCTTAGTGACCTTCTGTCTTAATGTGTGGGTGATGCAGATCAAATGCGGGACGCTCTGAACGAATTCGTGGCATTGATGTGAAGTTATGGCGTGGTGGTGGACACGATGTCGCCCATTCAAGGGATGCTCCATAACCCCAAGGGTCATCAACTTCAACCTTAGGAGATTTACGAGTAATCCAGACGTTGACGAAGAACGGAATCATTGAGAGTGCAAGGAGGAAAGATCCCACAGTGGAGACCATATTCATCTCTGTAAAGCCATCGGTTGCTAAGTAATCTGCATAGCGACGCGGGAAGCCCTTAATTCCAAGCCAGTGCTGGATAAGAAATGTTGTGTGGAAACCGACGAAGAGAGTCCAGAAGTGAATCTTTCCAAGGCGCTCATTGAGCATGCGACCTGTGAACTTAGGCCACCAGAAGTAGAACCCAGCAAACATCGCAAAGACCACAGTTCCAAAGAGAACATAGTGAAAGTGTGCAACGACGAAGTAAGAGGCTGAGACGGCAAAATCAAGTGGTGGTGAAGCAAGAATGATTCCTGTAATTCCACCGAAGAGGAATGTGACAAGGAAGCCCATAACCCACAACATCGGAGTCTCAAATGTGACGTGGCCACGCCACATTGTTCCGATCCAGTTGAAGAACTTCACGCCCGTTGGAACACCAATCAGGAATGTCATAAAGGAGAAGAATGGAAGAAGTACCTTGCCCGTTGCGAACAAGTGGTGTGCCCACACTGCAACAGAGAGTGCTGAGATTGCAATCGTTGCTGCAATCAGCCCCTTATACCCAAAGATTGGTTTGCGGCTAAAGACAGGCAAAATCTCAGTTGCAATTCCAAAGAATGGAAGAGCCAAGATATAAACCTCAGGGTGTCCAAAGAACCAGAAGAGGTGTTGCCACAACATAGCTCCGCCATTGGCAGGGTCAAAGATATGTGTACCAAAGAGTCTGTCGGATTCAAGGCCAAGCAGAGCTGCAGCAAGTGGTGGGAAGGCAAGAAGAACAAGAATAGATGTCAGCAATACGTTCCATGAAAAAATCGACATACGGAACATCGTCATTCCTGGTGCGCGCATTGTGAAGATTGTTGTAATGAAGTTAACGCCACCCAAAATAGTTCCAAGGCCTGAGATAGCAAGTCCCATGACCCACAGATCTCCACCAATACCTGGTGAGTATGTTGAGTTAGCAAGAGGTGCGTATGCAGTCCAACCGAAGGATGCTGCTCCACCTGGAGTCAAAAATCCGATTGTTGCTTCAATGGAACCGAAGAAGTAGAGCCAGTACGAGAGCATGTTCAAACGTGGGAATGCTACGTCTGCGGCTCCAATCTGCAGAGGCATAATCACATTGGCAAAACCAACAAAGAGCGGTGTTGCAAACATCAACAACATGATGGTGCCGTGCATAGTGAAAATCTGGTTGTACTGCTCATTACTCCAGAACTGCATTCCGGGGCGGGTCAGCTCGATTCGAAGGAGCAGCGCTAGGAGGCCTCCGATGAGGAACCATGCAAATGATGTTGCCAGGTAAAGGTAGCCGATGCGCTTATGGTCAGTTGAGGTAATTGTCTTAACGAACTGGCTTCCGCGAGAAGTCTTCTGAACTCCTTGGCGAGGGGCTGCAATCGTTGGACGTTCTGCAAATGTTGTCATTACGCGCTCGCCTTCAGTGAGTCAAGATACTTCTGGTAATTCTCAGGGGTAACAACTTTGACCTTAAAGAGCATCTGTGAGTGATTTCGTCCGCAGAGAATGTTGCATCGACCCGGGAACTCACCCAATTTATTGGCGGTGAATTGAAGATGATTGGTCTCACCAGGAAGATTCTGCATCTGAATCATAAAAGCCGGAATCCAGAATCCATGCACAACATCATTTGATAAAAGAGTGAAGCGAACTTTCTCACCTTGAGGGACATAGAGAGTTGGTGGATTTGCAGGAGTACCTGTCACCACTGCTTTCTCGCCAGCTTCAGGATAAGTAAATTGCCAGGACCACTGAAATCCATTGACTGAGATCTCGTGCTTGACGGGTGATGTCTTATCGATGATCTTGTCCTGCTTGACTGCAGTGAAGTAGAACATCACTGCAACAATCGCAAATGGAATTACTGTGTAAAGAATTTCAACAGGAATGTTGTACTGAGTCTGCTTTGGAAATTCACCCTTGCTTGCCTTTGCGCGATGAAATACCGCTGGCCACAAAATAAGAACGAGAGTGATGACACCAACAACGCCACCTGCAATCCACGCACCCTGCCAGAGTGAGAGTGAGATGTCGTTGATGCTTGAGACTCCCTTAGGAAAACCCATTCCAGAAATGTCTTTGGAATTAAAAGAGCATCCCGTTAGGAAAGCCGGGGCAAGGAGAGCCGCCGCTCGTAAGTAGCGTTTTCTGCGCGGTGCGTGAGAAGACATGGGGTAAGGATAGTGGCGCGATGTGCATGCGCTCGCCCGAGCGAGTAGCGTTGATTCGGTGGTTCGTGTCACAGGAAATTTCGCCTCCGAAGGCCCTCTCCACCCTGCCGCCAGAGAGGCGCTGCTAGCGGCTTTTGACCAAGGTTGGGCAGATCCCAAGAAGCTTTCTCAGAATTCATCCAAGGCAGCAATTCTTCGAAATCACGCCCTTGAAACTATCTCTACCCGATTGGCAATTGCAGTCGATTCCATAGAAGTACTGGGCGAGCCATCTTTGGGTCACTTTCTCTCCATTGCAGGGCTCTTCCTAGAGACTTCCACTTTTGCATATTCAGCAATCGATAAAGGAAAGATCCGTGCGATTGCTCGTGCACACACCTCGCAGGTCACAGAACTTGCAGTCGATTCATCCGGTGTCATTCAAGGGTTCCATGAGATTCCCGATGGCTCTGTGCTCTCTCTGCAGTTAGCAAATGGTGAGACTGGCATTGTTCAAGATTCCTTTAAATCCATTTCTAAGAATGTGCGCATCGCAGTGGATGCAACGGCTGCAGGCTCCCGAGTTGCCTTGCCTGATCGTTGGGATACGGCGCTCTTTGATGCTTCATCATGGGGCGGTCCCAGTGGCCTTGCCATCATGGCTATACGCAATCGTTCACACTTTTCCTATCCCTTACCGCGCATAGCTCCCATCAGCTCCCCTGGCAGCTACTCACTTCCATTGCTCATCGCATCCGCTGTAGCACTTGAGAATTTCACTGCCGAATCCACTGCTCTGCGCGAGCACGCAATTACCAAGCTGTCACAGATAGATGGCGTTCGCATCGTTGCACCACAATCACCTTCACTGCCTCATCTGCTCTCACTTGTTGCAGAAGGTGTCTCTGGTGAGAATGTAGTCAGGGAATTAGCTGCGCAAGGAATTGATGTCGACTCAGGTTCTGCATGCTCGGCTGAAGATCTACAACCTAGCCATGTATTAGCTGCGATGGGTTATGAGACCAACGGCCATATTCGCTTGACTCTGCACAACGGAACAACAGAGGGTGATATTGCTAGCTTGCTTACAGCTCTCTCTGGAGTACTTAAAAAATTACGCGGGTAGATGCGCAGCGATTTCAGCTGCAGCATCTGATCCATAAGCTTCGCTAAATCGAGCTACAAATTCATCTTTTGTGAAGCGATACTCCTGCGTGCCCGTTGTTTCAATAACATAGGTTGCAATCATGGAACCAAGCTGGGCACAGCGCTCATGTGAAAGTC
>JBDLSZ010000020.1:0-3474 GCA_039799305.1 Actinomycetota bacterium | reverse complement strand
CGTAAGAAGGTTTCACTCGAAGACTTTATGGAGCAGTCCAAGGTCTCAACTCTTAACCTCATCCTCAAGGGTGACGTTTCTGGTTCTGTGGAAGCTCTCGAAGATGCACTCATGCAGCTCGATGTCGGAGCAGAAGTTGATCTTCGTGTTATCCACCGCGGCGTAGGCGCAATTACCAAGAGTGATATCACTCTTGCATCTGCATCTACCGCTGTAGTTATCGGCTTTAACGTGAAGCCTGAACCACAGACAGCAATCTTTGCTGATCAAGAGGGCGTTGAAGTTCGCTTCTACTCCGTTATCTACAACGCAATCGAGGAGATTGAACTATCCCTTAAGGGTCTGCTCAAGCCAGAGTTCGAAGAAGTTGTATTGGGTAGCGCAGAAGTACGCGATCTCTTCAAATCTTCTAAGGTTGGAACAATTGCAGGTTCAATCGTTACTGAAGGAATCATTCGACGTAATGCAAAGGCGCGCGTCATGCGTGATGGAGCAACAATTGCCGAAGAGGTCACTATCGAATCTCTCAAGCGATTTAAGGATGATGCCACTGAAGTCAAAGAAGGCTTCGAGTGCGGTATCGGCGTCGGTAAGGGTGCTGACCTTCAGGTCGGAGACATCATTCAGGTCTTCGAGATGCGTGAGAAGAAGCGCGCTTAACAATGGGAAATTCACATCGCAGCCACAAGGTTGCAGACCGCATCAAGGTAGTAGTGGCACAGCTGCTTGAGACAAAGATTAAAGATCCGCGTCTTGGCTTTGTCACTGTTACCGATGCGCGTGTGACTGGAGATCTCCAGAACGCTTCCATCTTCTATACCGTTCTGGGTAATGACGAAGAACGCGCTGCAACTGCTGCAGCTCTTGAATCAGCTAAAGGCGTTATTCGTAGCGCTGTAGGTAAAGATTTAGGAACTCGTATTACTCCTTCTCTTGAATTTATCCTTGATGGTCTTCCAGAATCTGCCAAAGCGCTCGACACTCTCCTTGAGCGAGTTCACCAACTTGATGCAGAGGTTGCAAAGGCGCGCGAGAATGCAAAGCCAGTTGTTGAAGATGCCTATAAAGTCCCTCGCATAAAAATCGAAGAGTAGTTACTTCATCATGGTCGATGGCTTCCTCGTAGTAGATAAAGCTGGCGGAATGACGAGCCACGATGTTGTTGCAGTGGGACGTAAAGCTCTCGGCACACGCAAAGTTGGCCATGCCGGCACTCTCGATCCTATGGCAACAGGAATTCTTGTACTTGGATTCGGTAATGGCACACGGCTACTTCAATACATCACCGATGGCGACAAGTCATATATTGCGACAGTCGTTCTCGGAGCATCAACTGTCACAGATGATAAAGAGGGCGAAGTTCTTACAAGTACCGATGCCTCGAAGGTTGTAGATAGTGAGATTGAAAAGATTCTTAAGGCGATGATTGGAACCATTGCACAGCGTCCATCATCAGTCTCTGCCGTCAAAGTCGGGGGAGAGCGTGCCTATGATCGCGTTCGCGCAGGTGAGACATTTGAACTTGAGGCGCGCAACGTCACCATTACCCAACTCGATGTTCTGGCGATTCGCCACCTTGATGTGACAACCGAAGTCGATATTGAAGTCACATGCTCTGCCGGCACATTTATTCGCGCTATTGCTCGTGACTTAGGTGATGGCCTTGGCGTTGGGGGACACTTGAGTGCTCTGCGCCGCACACGCGTTGCAGGATTTAGCGAAAAAGATGCAGTGAGCTTTGAAGACCTTAAAGCGCAGAAATTTACTGCACTCGACATTGCCGATGTTGCTCGCGTGACCTTTACTCCTCGTGAGCTTTCAGCTGATGAAGTGCAAGAACTCTCATTTGGTCGCCCATTATCTGAGAACGGAAATACAGTCATTAACGCTGCAATGTCTCCGGATAATCGTCTGATTGCACTTTTGAAAGATGAAGGCGGCAAGGCAAAACCTATTGCTGTCTTTGCAGCGGCGAACTAGGTAAGGCAAGATTGGCATATGAGCGAGAGTAGCGTCGTAGTAATCGGCGTCTTTGATGGCGTCCATAAGGGCCACCAACTTCTGCTCAATCACGCCAAAGAGATTGCTGATGGGCGTTCCATCGTTGCACTCACCTTTGATCCACATCCCACAACAGTCTTTGCACCCGATAAAGCGCCGACCATGCTCACCACATTGGCCGATCGCGTGGAGCTTCTTAAGATTCATAACGCAGATCAAGTAGCTGTCATGAAGTTCAATGAGAAGTTTGCTGCGATGTCTGCGCAGGATTTCGTTCAGACTGTTCTGGTTAACCAACTGCATGCGAGCACAGTGATTGTGGGAAAGAACTTCACCTACGGTCATAAAGCTGCTGGCACTGTGGAGAGCCTGATTGCATCAGGATTGACACATAATTTCACGGTGGATGTGCAGGAGTTGAAGGCAGATACTGAAGTTATCTCCTCATCACGAATCCGTAAATTAGTCATTGAAGGCAAAGTCGAAGAAGCACGCGAGCTCCTATCGCGCCCCCATCGCCTTGATGGCGTTGTTGTACACGGTGAAAAGCGTGGACGTGAAATTGGATATCCGACTGCAAATCTTGGAAATATTGAGGGACAGACAATTCCAGCCGATGGTGTGTATGCAGGATGGCTCACTGTGGGAATTAACTTCTGGCCAGCTGCTATTTCAATTGGAACAAATCCAACATTTGAAGGCGCTCGTGGTCGACAAGTTGAGGCATATGCACTCGATCAAGAAGGTCTCGAGCTCTATGACAAGAACGCTTCGATTGAATTCGGTTGGTATTTGCGTCCCACACTCAAATTTGATGGCCTTGAACCACTTCTTGAGCAGATGAAGAAAGATTGCGATAAGGCCCGCGAATTAACAGAGAAATAGGCGTATTCCAGCCTCAATTTCACTTATCCACACCCCGCAGGTAAACTTCCCTCTGTCCAACGAGAAAGTGATTTCCCGTGATTCAAACCGGGAAGCCTCTTGAACAGTACTGATGTACTTAACATGAAAAGGAAATAGATATGTCATTAACACCAGAAGTAAAGAAAGAAATCATTGCGAAGTACGGATCATCAGCTACTGATACAGGAAGCCCTGAAGCTCAGGTCGCTCTTTTGTCACGTCGAATCGAAGACATTACAACTCACCTCAAGACCAACCCGCATGATCACCACAACCGTCGTGGTCTCTTGTTGCTCGTAGGTCAGCGTCGCCGCATTCTTCAGTACCTCGCAAAGACAGATATCAATCGTTATCGCGCAATTATCGAGAAGCTCGGTATTCGCCGCTAATTAAGAATTAACTACCCGCCGGGGGACAATGGTCCTCGGTAGTGGTTTCCAGATGTTTTCATCTGTGAACTTCGATCGAAGATTCATTTGTTTCGCCTTGCGTGTAGTTACCGCTCCAAGCTGTGCAGATGCACCTTGGAATTTGAAACAAAGGAGGACCCATGGAGGGTCAAGACGT
>JBDLSZ010000019.1:0-4814 GCA_039799305.1 Actinomycetota bacterium | reverse complement strand
ACATGTCCCCAAGTGAGAACATCAGCAAGCAGCAAGAGTTCGTCCTTCGCACTATCGAAGAGCGCGATATTCGCTTTATCCGTCTGTGGTTTACCGACATTCTGGGAACTTTGAAATCTGTCGCTATCGCACCTGCTGAACTTGAAAATGCCTTTGACGAAGGAATCGGTTTCGATGGTTCTGCGATTGAAGGATTTGCTCGCGAATTTGAATCCGATATGTTGGCAATGCCAGATCCTGCAACATTTACCATCTTGCCATGGCGCGCTGAAGCACAAGGTGCTGCGCGCATGTTCTGCGATATTACTTTGCCAAGTGGTGAGGCATCTCCTGCAGATCCTCGCAATGTTCTGCGTCGCACCTTAGATAAGGCAGCCAAGATGGGATATACCTGTTACACCCATCCTGAAATTGAATTCTTCCTCTTTAAATCAGAACCTGAAAAAGGTGTGGCACCTGTTCCTGTTGATCAAGGTGGCTACTTCGATCACACACCAGCTGTTGTGGGACATGACTTCCGCCGTCAGGCAATTACGCTGCTTGAGGCAATGGGCGTCTCTGTTGAATTTAGCCATCATGAAGGAGCCCCTGGTCAGCAAGAGATTGATCTTCGTTATGCCGATGCCTTAAGCACTGCAGATAACATCATGACATTTCGCCATGTGATTAAAGAGGTTGCACTTAACCAAGGATTCTTCGCATCCTTTATGCCTAAGCCATTTACCGACCATCCAGGTTCTGGAATGCATACCCACGTCTCACTCTTTGATGGCGAGAAGAATGCTTTCTATGACTCCAGTGCCGAGCTCAATCTCTCAACTGTGGGGCGCCAATTTATTGCAGGCATCTTGAAGCATGCTGCAGAAATTACAGCGGTGACTAATCAATGGGTTAACTCCTATAAGCGCCTGCAAGGTGGGGGAGAAGCTCCATCGATTATTAACTGGGGCCATAACGATCGTGGCGCACTGGTGAGAATTCCTATGTATAAGCCCAATAAAGAGAATTCAACGCGTATTGAATTCCGCTCACCAGATTCTGCATGTAATCCATACCTTGCCTATGCGGTGATGTTGGCTGCAGGACTAAAGGGAATTGAGAAGAAGTATGTTCTTGAGCCATCAACAGATAATCAACTTCTTCCATCTAATCTTGAAGAAGCAATCCTTGTGATGGAGAAGAGTGAACTCGTGCGCGAGACACTGGGTGAGCATGTCTTTGATTACTTCCTTCGCAATAAGCGCTCTGAGTGGCAGGACTACCGCCGCCAGGTCAGCGCCTATGAATTAGATCGATACTTACCGGTCCTCTAACCAGGAAATTGGGCGCCTTCTCTGTAGCATTTTGCTATGGCTAAAGAGATAAAAGCATCATCCATACGTCGCTACAACCTCATTGCAGGTTTCTTCCATCTCGTTCAAATGGCGGTAGTGCTTGTCCTTACGAGCGACTTCACCTTGCCTATTGTTGCCCGCTACGCAGCAGGACCTCCAGGAAGTGATTTTGCAGAACCTGTCACACTTTTGAATGCACCCATCGGTCTGACTGTTGCAATCTTTCTAGGACTCTCAGCCTTCTTCCATTTCTTAGTTGCAAGCCCACAATTCTTTAGCCGCTATAGCGCAGGACTTGCAGCCCATCGCAACTACTTCCGTTGGGTTGAATACTCAATCTCTTCATCAGTGATGATCGTTCTCATCGCTTTGATTACTGGGGTATCTGATGTTGTTGCCATCATCTGTCTCTTTGGTGTGAATGCATCAATGATTCTCTTTGGATGGCTGCAGGAGAAGTATGAGCAGCCAGGCAATGGAGGATGGCTTCCATTTATCTTTGGTTGTATTGCAGGAGCAGTCCCATGGATTGCAATCTTGTTCTATGTATTAGCTGTTGGTGGTCCAGGAGATACGAAGGCTCCAGCATTTGTTTATGGAATCATCTTCTCAATCTTTTTCTTCTTCAACACCTTTGCAATCGTGCAGTATCTGCAATATAAGAAAGTCGGTAAGTGGTCTGACTATCTACGGGGAGAAAAGACTTACATCACGCTCTCTCTGGTTGCTAAATCTGCCCTTGCTTGGCAGATCTTCTCTGGCACCTTGATTCCACCTCAATAAGCCACCTTGATTAGATAAGCGCTCTCGCGCTATTCTGTAGCCACTATGAAGCTCCGCGGACTCCTCCTTATCCGCCGTAGCGAGGCCTAACAACCGGTCTCCTCGCTGCGGAGTTTGGTGTTGCCGGTAAACACCCTCGGATTACCAAACAACTAAGGAGCACGTGAAATGAATTTTCCAAAGCAAAAACCTTCCAAGATGCCGGTGCATCGCTACTCACCATTTATCCCAGTAGAGCTTGAAGATCGCACATGGCCAAGTAAGAAGATGACGAAGGCGCCACAGTGGTGCTCTGTCGATCTTCGAGATGGCAACCAGGCTCTTATCGATCCCATGGATACTCCCCGCAAGCTTGCAATGTTTAAGTTACTTGTTGCCATGGGTTATAAAGAGATTGAAGTGGGTTTTCCTTCAGCATCTCAGACTGATTTCGACTTTGTCCGCAAGATTATTGACGAAGGTTTGATTCCTGATGATGTCATCATCCAGGTGCTGACACAGGCACGCGAACCACTCATCCGTCGCACCTATGAATCAATCAAGGGTTCAAAGCAAGCCATCGTTCACCTCTATAACTCAACTTCAACCTTGCAGCGCCGCGTTGTATTCGGCCTTGATAAAGATGGCATTAAGAAGATTGCAACAGATGCTGCTGCGCTCTGTCTTGAATTAATGTCGACAGTTCCTGAAACCAAAGTTTCATTTGAATACTCACCTGAGTCCTATACAGGCACAGAACTCGAATTTGCTGTTGAGGTATGTAATGCGGTCAATGATGTGTGGAAGCCAACACCGCAATGGAAGACCATCATGAACCTTCCTGCAACGGTTGAGATGGCAACACCGAATGTCTATGCAGATTCCATTGAATGGATGTGTCGCAACCTCACCAACCGCGAGAGCGTGATCGTGTCACTACACCCACATAATGATCGTGGAACAGGAGTAGCTGCTGCAGAACTTGGTTACTTAGCTGGCGCTGATCGCATTGAAGGAACGTTATTCGGCAATGGTGAGCGCACAGGAAATGTCTGTCTAGTCACCCTTGGCATGAATATGGTCTCTCACGGCATTGATCCTCATATTGATTTCAGCGATATCGATGAGATCCGTCGCACCGTTGAATACGGCAATCAATTACGTGTTCCTGAGCGCCATCCTTATGGCGGAGACCTTGTTTTTACTGCATTCTCTGGTTCACACCAAGATGCGATTAAGAAGGGCTTTGAGCATCTCGAGCGTGATGCAAAGGCTGCAGGAAAGCATGTTGATGACCACACATGGGCTGTTCCTTATCTTCCTATCGATCCCAAAGATATTGGTCGTTCCTACGAAGCTGTTATTCGCGTGAACTCACAGTCAGGTAAGGGCGGAGTTGCCTACTTGATGAAGAACGAGCATTCACTCGATCTTCCACGTCGTCATCAGATTGAATTTTCTAAGATTGTTCAGACAAAGACAGATGATGAAGGTGGCGAAGTTACAGCAGAGCAGTTGTGGCACATCTTTGAAGATGAGTACCTGCCAACAGATTCTGCGCCGTGGGGACGATTCCGTCTTAAGGGAATGTCGCAAGTTTCTGTGATGGGTGAAGATGTTCAACTCACCGTCAAGATGACAGATCGCGGTGAAGCAATCGAATTGGCCGGAACAGGTAATGGACCGATCGCAGCGTTCTGCCATATCTTGCAGAACTACGGCGTTGATGTTCGCGTTCTTGATTTCAGTGAGCATGCACTCTCATCAGGTGGAGATGCATCAGCTGCTGCCTATTTGGAGTGCGCCATCGCAGGAGAAGTCTTCTGGGGAGTCGGAATCGACCCTAATACAACGACTGCCTCACTCAAGGCTGTCGTGTCTGCAATCAATCGCGCTATTCGCTAACTATCGTACGCAGTATGTCTGCCCATCAATCAAAGCTCTATCGCGATGAGGCAATCATTTTGCGCACGCAAAAGCTAGGTGAAGCAGATCGCATCATCACACTGCTGACAAAAGATCATGGTCGCATTCGTGGTGTGGCAAAGGGCGTTCGTCGCACGATGTCTAAATTCGGTGCGCGCCTTGAACCTGGTAGCCATGTCGATATTCAGATGCACTCAGGAAAGACATTTGACACCATCACACAGGTTGAAGCGATTATGAATTATGGTGAAGCACTGACAGAGGATTACCAGCGCTGGACAATTGCTCATGCGATTCTTGAGACAGCAGAGCGCTTTACTCAACAGGAGCAAGAGCCAGCCCCTCAAGAATTTCAACTCGTTGTCGGTGGCATGAAAGCACTTGCTGATAATCGTTACGATTCATCACTCGTGCTCGATGCATTCTTACTGCGATCACTTTCTATTGGTGGGTATGAACCTTCCATGACTGCATGCTCTCGTTGTGAAAAGGCTGGACCTCACCGTTACTTCTCACTCGTCGGTGGTGGGTCTGTCTGTATGGATTGCAGGCCATCAGCATCGGCAACTGCATCACCTGAGGCGTTATCGCTGATGCAAGCACTTCTTGTGGGAGATTGGGATGCGGCTGTAAAGAGCGAACATCGCCATCGCCGAGAGGCTAGTGGTTTGGTAACTGCTTACCTACAATGGCACCTTGAACGCGGACTGCGAAGTCTGCCGATGGTCGAGAGGGCGTAACAAGTTACCCATGGCTAAGAAGATTGAGATTCCCCAACACATCGCAATTGTG
>JBDLSZ010000018.1:0-4393 GCA_039799305.1 Actinomycetota bacterium | reverse complement strand
ATGGCCACCTGTGGTTACTCAGATGTGAAGTCATTCCAGCGCGTAGAAATCATTATGCAGCATGGCCGATAAGCACGGCGTTCTTGTCGTCGATTTCGGCGCACAGTATGCACAGCTCATTGCTCGTCGCGTTCGTGAAGCCAATGTGTATTCAGAGATTGTTCCATCATCCATTACTGCATCTGAGGTAAGTGCAAAGAACCCTGAGGCAATTATTTTGTCGGGCGGGCCATCATCTGTCTATGCAGATCAAGCACCGAAGGTTGATCCTGCAATCTTTGCACTCGGTATTCCAGTCTTTGGAATCTGTTATGGATTTCAGACAATGGCTGCAGCCCTTGCTGGCGTAGTTGCACAGACTGGCAAATCAGAGTTTGGTCGCACACCACTTGCAGTAAAAGCTGGTTCGAAGATGTTTGCAGGTCTTCCTGCAGCGCAATCTGTGTGGATGTCACATGGTGATGCTGTCTCTGAAGTCCCATGTGGTTTTAGTGTGACAGCATCAACTTCAGATACTCCCATTGCAGCATTTGAAGATGCCTCAGGAAAGCTTGCAGGAGTGCAATTTCACCCAGAAGTACTTCACTCAGAACATGGACAAGCAATCTTAAAGAATTGGCTGATCAACATTGCAGGATGTAAGCCATCGTGGACAACACATAACATTGCTGAAGATGAAGTTGCAAAAGCCAGGCAAGTTATTGGCGATAAGCGCGTTATCTGCGGACTCTCCGGTGGCGTTGACTCTGCTGTTGCAGCTGCCATTGTGCAGCGCGCAGTGGGTAAGCAACTGACCTGTGTATTTGTTGATCATGGTCTTCTTCGCAGTGGAGAATCTGAACAAGTACAACGTGACTTTGTTGCCTCCACTGGAGTCGAACTCGTTGTTGTCGATGCAGTGGATCAGTTCCTCAGTGCACTTGCAGGAGTCACAGACCCTGAAGAGAAGCGCAAAATTATTGGCCGTGAATTCATCCGCTCCTTTGAAGCAGCCGCGCGCGATATTGCAGCTGGGGGAGATGTTGAATTCCTTGTGCAGGGCACGCTCTATCCCGATGTTGTTGAATCAGGTGGCGGCACAGGAACTGCCAACATTAAATCTCACCATAACGTGGGTGGACTACCTGATGATTTGAAGTTCAAGTTGGTTGAACCACTGCGCACGCTCTTTAAAGATGAAGTGCGCCAAGTGGGAATTGAGTTAGGACTGCCGGAAGAAATCGTCTGGCGCCAGCCATTTCCAGGTCCAGGCCTTGGCATTCGCATCATTGGTGAGGTAACGGCTGAGCGCTTAGAGATATTGCGTCATGCCGATCTGATTGCCCGCAATGAATTAAAGGCTGCTGGCCTTGATCGCGACATCTGGCAGTGTCCTGTTGTGCTTTTGGCTGATGTGCGAAGCGTTGGCGTGCAGGGCGATGGACGCACATACGGCCATCCGATAGTTTTGCGCCCAGTTTCAAGTGAGGATGCGATGACTGCAGATTGGTCTCGTGTTCCTTATGAAGTACTGGAAAAGATTTCAACACGCATTACCAATGAGGTCCGCGAGGTAAACCGCGTGGTCCTTGATGTCACAAGTAAGCCACCTGGCACGATTGAATGGGAATAGGAAGAAAGAAATGTTTAAAACCGCGAAGGTCGCAGCCATAGCGCTCATACTTCTTGCAGCAACGTCAGTAACAGCTCCTGCTCATGCAGCTGAACGTGCTATCTCTGTTCCAGGGTGCGCAAAGAGCACTGCAAAGGGTCATGCTCCAGCCAAAGTAAAGCAGCCAACTGTTGCTGCAAAAAGCCCAGCAAAGACATTAACTATTACAACTAACTGCGGTCCTATTGTCATTTCACTCCTTGGTGCAAAGGCGCCGATAACAGTGACATCTATTGCATCCCTTGCTAACGCTGGTTACTACAACAAATCTCTCTGCCATCGCCTGACAACGGAAGGAATCTTTGTTCTGCAATGTGGTGATCCCACAGCAAGTGGAAGTGGTTCTCCAACAGGATGGAAGGGTTATGCAAATGAAAACCTTCCAAAAGCTGCCGGCATCAATTACCCAGCAGGAACAGTGGCTATGGCTAACTCTGGACCGAATACCAACGGATCACAGTTCTTTCTTGTCTATCAGGACACCACTCTTGGTCCTGACTACACAATCTGGGGCAAGATCACAAAAGGTTTAGATCTTGTGCAGAAAATTGGCGCAGTCGGTGCATATCAAATGAGTGGAACTCAGGCGATGTATGCAGGAGATGGATTTCCCATCCAGATTGTTGAAATTATTAAGGCGTCAGCTAAGTAATCTAATTAGTTAGTATTAACAATTTTGAAGGCTTCAGCAATACGTCCTTCAGGTAATCCACCGATACCAGCGCTGCGCTGACCCCACTCACGCAGCATCTCTTCAAGGTTTTCCATATGGCCAGTCTGTGATGCATGTTCTTTCAAAGCTGCAATCTTGAAGTGGAATGTGTCGGTGATGTCGACGAAGTGATCTGGATGAGCATGTCCTTGCATCCATACCTCTTTAGTTCTCCATGGTTGCAAATTTTCCTTGTCAAGCAGATCTGTGAAAGCAAAGGGATTACGAGCATCTGGATAGACAGCTTGAATTGTTGCCTCCCCTGCAGCCAGGTGATCGGGATGGCTTGCACCAATGCGCTCCCAATTGCGTTCAGGAGATTGGCAGACGATGCGATCTGGTTGCACGCGACGAATCTGGCGAACAATATCTTTACGAAGTGCAATCGTTGGTTCAAGATGGCCATCGACATAGTTAAGGAATGTGACATCACTAATTCCTAGTGCTTTACATGCTGCGCGTTGTTCGCGCTGACGCACTGCAGGCATCTCTTCCTTGGTAAAACCTGACTCTTCCCCACCTTGGTCGCCATTGGTGCAGAGAACGTAGGAGACTTCAATTCCCTTACCTATCCACTGCGCGATAGTTCCTGATGCGCCAAAGTCGGAATCATCGGGGTGGGCGTTGATAACTAAAACGCGCTTGATCTCTGAATCTGCTAAAGGCTCCATGACAGCCAAGCCTAATAGACTCCCCGCCATGACCACGACCGACCCATTGCTGGATGGACTCAATCCCCAGCAACAGAAGGCCGTTGCCCACGCTGGTTCTCCACTACTTGTCGTTGCAGGTGCTGGATCTGGAAAGACTCGAGTACTTACTCGTCGCATCGCATACATCATGGCTCGTCGTGAAGTGCGCCCCTATGAAATTCTGGCAATTACCTTCACCAATAAGGCAGCTGGTGAGATGAAGGAGCGAGTCACGGAACTTGTTGGACCTGTTGCAAAATCAATGTGGGTCTCAACATTTCACTCATCCTGTGTTCGCATGCTGCGCCAAGAAGTTGAACGTCTTGGATATAGCAGCACCTTTAGCATCTATGACTCAGCAGATTCTCAGAAGCTGATCTCACGTGTGATGGAGACTCTCAATATTGATTCCAAGCGATATCCACCTCGCCAATTTCAGAATCTGATTTCCAATGCGAAGAATGAACTGCAGACCCCCTATGAGTATTTAAGCCATGCCACCAATCAATTTGAGACCATCGTCGCCGATGTTTACACCCTCTATGAAAAGCGGTTGCAGCAGGCCAATGCCATGGACTTTGATGATTTGATCATGAAGACCGTGCAGGTTCTGCAGAAATTTCCTGAAGCCAAAGCGCGCTTTCGTTCCCGTTTTCGCCACATCTTGGTCGATGAGTATCAAGACACCAACCATGCTCAGTATCAATTGGTGAAGGAGCTCACCGGTGTTGAGGGAGATGGCTTCCCACTGGCTGAGCTCTGTGTTGTTGGCGATGCCGATCAATCTATCTATGGATTTCGCGGAGCAACCATTCGAAACATCTTGCAATTTGAAGTCGATTACCCCAATGCTGCAACAGTTCTCCTTGAACAAAATTACCGCTCAACACAGAATATTCTTAACGCTGCAAATGCTGTCATCACCAAGAATGAATCTCGTAAAGAGAAGAATCTCTGGTCGGATGCAGGATCTGGTGCTCCGCTTGTTGGCTATGTTGCAGAATCTGAATATGACGAAGCAGAGTTCATCAAGAGTGAAATTCGTTCCTTGCAAGATATGGGCCACTCCAACCCGGGCGATACGGCAGTCTTCTATCGCACCAATGCTCAATCTCGTATCTTTGAAGAGATCTTTATGCGTGCTGCTATTCCTTATAAAGTCGTGGGTGGGCTTCGATTCTATGAACGTAAAGAGGTCAAGGATTTACTTGCCTACTTACGCGTTCTCGCTAACCCTGATGATGAGGTTTCAATCCGCCGCATCATCAATTTACCGAAACGTGGCATTGGTGATCGCGCGTTAGAGGAAGTTGAAATATTTGCGCAGGCACAGGGCAT
>JBDLSZ010000017.1:0-8407 GCA_039799305.1 Actinomycetota bacterium | reverse complement strand
GCATCACCGATGCGCAAGCGATGCATGCATTTGCCTTACTTTCAAAGACAGAAGGAATTATTCCTGCGATTGAAACAGCACACGCGCTAGCTGGTGCAATGCAAGTGGGAAATGAGTTAGGCAAGGATGCGATTATCCTCATCAACCTCTCTGGCCGCGGTGATAAAGATGTGCAGACTGCAGCGCAGTACTTTGGAATTCCTCTCTAAATGACTACTCCGCTCGATGATCTCTTTGTAAAGACTCGCGCTGAGAACCGAGCAGCGCTGATTGCCTATATCCCAGCAGGATTTCCCAGTGTTGAAGGGTGCAAGAAAGTTATTCAAGCATTTGTCGATGGTGGCGTTGATGCGATTGAAATCGGTTTTCCTTATAGCGATCCTGTGATGGATGGACCGACCATTCAAGCAGCAGCAGATCAATCACTGGCACAGGGAACGGGTGCGAAGGAAGTATTTGAAGCTCTCAAAGTTGCAACTGATGCTGGCGTTGCCGCAGTGGTGATGACTTATTGGAATCCCATCGAAAAGTATGGAGTAGAGAAATTTGCACAGTCGATTGCAGATAATGGGGGATCGGGAGTTATTACCCCGGACCTGACCATTGAAGAGTCTGCATCATGGAAAGAGGCAGTGGAGAAGATAGGGATTAATCCCATCTATGTGGTTGCACCGAGTACAACGGATTCCAGGCTTCCGCAGGTTACCTCTCGCTGCAGTGGCTTCGTGTATGCCGCAAGTTTGATGGGCGTCACGGGTACTCGCACGACAGTCTCATCTGGTGCTCCTGATCTCGTTGCGCGCATTCGCACCACAACGAAACTTCCTATCGCTGTCGGCCTTGGTGTATCAACGCGTGAGCAAGCAAAGGGTGTTGCAGGGTATGCCGATGGGGTCATTGTGGGATCTGCATTTATTAAGGCCATACTGGATGCTCCAGATGAGGCAACAGGTCTTACAGCTGTGAAAAAACTTGCATCTGAATTAGCGCTAGGAGTACGTGAAGGACGATGAAAAAATATCTACCGTGGGTTGGCCTACTCTGCCGTTTAGGTCTGGGTGGAGTGTTACTTGCTGCAGGTCTATTGAAGTATCAGCACCTGGATAAGTCGCAGATGGCCGTACGCGCATATGAGATGTTGCCTATTTCAGTCGCAAATTTCCTAGGAATAATTCTTCCCTTTGTTGAGATTGCAGTTGGAGTACTTCTCATCATTGGAGCGGCAGTTCGCATCTCTGCCTTTGTGAGTGGCGCTTTAATGATCGCCTTCATCATCGGAATTTCGCAGGCGTGGGCACGAGGCCTGTCCATCGATTGTGGTTGCTTTGGTGGTGGCGGGCAGGTTGAACCAGGAACGGCCAACTATCTCCCTGAGCTCCTGCGTGATGGGGGACTTGCCCTCATGGCGATTTACCTTTTTCGCTATCCGCAAAGTAAATTTGGACTAGACCGACAGAGAAAAGATGGAGAACAGATCAATGGCTAATCAGAAACCAGGGAAAGATAACTTCACACGCAATATTGTGATTGCAGTGGTTGTGGGAGTTGTTCTCATTATGTTGGTTCCAACCCTTCTCTCTAAGCAGACGAATACATCTGCCAAGGTTCCTGCAAGCGTTTCAGCAGATCGCGGATATGGAATCGTCTTCAATGAAGAGCTCACAGGCGTTCCTGTTATCGAAATTTATGAAGATTTCCAATGCCCAGTCTGTGCTCAGTTCGAAAAGCTCCAGGGCGATTACATCGAATCTTTGATTACAGCCAAGAAGGCAACAGTTGTGTATCACACGCTCTCATTCTTAGGACCTGAGTCAGTTAATGCTGCCAATGCAGCTGCATGTTCTGCAGATGAAGGAAAGTTCCTTGGATATCACCGAGCTCTCTATGCCAATCAGCCTGCGGAAAATACAGGTGTGTGGTCAAACGATGTCTTAGGCATTCTTGGTCAGGCAGCCGGCATTACCTCTAAGTCCTTTACTTCATGTGTCAATAACCAGGATTACCAAGGCTGGGTATCTAATGCAGCAGCTGCAGGTGCTAAGGCAAATGTGAATTCAACTCCAACCGTCTTCATCAACGGTAAAGAGATCAATCGTCAGACTGAGTACTTCAGCGCGGATAAATTTAAAGCAGCTGTAGAGCGCGGATAAGGATGCGCCTTTCAATTCCAACTCCGACAACCTCGGCAGTTGAAATTGGACCGCTGACTATTCATTTCTACGCACTCTGCATTATTGCTGGAGTTGCTCTAGCCATTTGGTTGGGCAATCGACGATTCACCCGTGCACATGACGGAGTCGATGGTGTTGTCGCAGATGTTGCAATACTCGCGGTGCCAATAGGCGTTATCGGCGGGCGGATCTATCACGTGCTTACATCGCCGGAACAGTATTTCGGTAGTGGTGCTAATTTCTTTGACATCTTTAAGATTTGGAATGGCGGCCTAGGAATTTGGGGTGCAATCGCTTTAGGTACCTTTGGTGCTTTCCTTTCTTATAAGAGGATGAGTAAAGAAAGACCACTTCCACCTTTCTCAGCTTTTGTTGGTGCACTGGCGCCAGGGCTTGCTCTTGCTCAAGCGATAGGGCGATGGGGAAATTGGTTTAACGGCGAACTCTTTGGCAAGCCACTGGATGTGTCGTGGGCACTTTCAATTCCTGCAGGCCTGCGACCTGCTGGCTATGAAGAGTTTGAAACTTTTCATCCTACATTTCTCTACGAATCAATATGGTGCATCGTCATAGCTGTCGCCTTGATTTATATGACGCCAAAGTTATCCGGGGGAGCGATATTCGCTCTCTATGTTGCAGGCTATAGCGCAGGTCGCTTCTTTATAGAAGGACTGCGTATCGATCAGGCCCATACATTTGGTGCTTTGCGTCTCAATCAGTATGTCTCACTCGTACTTGTTGCAGCAGGGGTGCTCGCCTTCAGCCGATTTTCTCGGTCAAAGAGGTAGGCTATAAATATGGCTCTCGAAGATGTTTACCGTCGCAATCAGCACCACCGCACTCATCGTGCTGGTTGGCTGCGCGCTGCAGTCCTTGGAGCAAACGATGGTCTTGTCTCAACAGCAAGTTTGATGATTGGCGTTGCTGCTGCAAAGACTGGTGATCATGGATTCTTGGTTACAGCAGGTGCTGCAGGAATCGCAGCAGGTGCGATGTCGATGGCTGTTGGCGAGTACGTGTCAGTGCGTTCACAAAATGATATTGAAGAATCTGATCGACTCCTTGAGATGGAACACCTCGCAATTGATCCAGATGGCGAGCTTGAAGAGTTGATTGAGATTTATATTCACCGTGGTTTATCTCGCGAATTAGCAACACAGGTTGCAACAACTATGCATGCTAAGGATCCGCTTGAAGCGCATCTGCGTGATGAACTCGGTCAGCATCCACACACCAAGGCGCGCCCTGTGCAAGCAGCGGTTGCATCTGCTTGTGCCTTCACAGCAGGTGGGCTCATTCCATTCATTGGAGCATTTGCCACCTCTGATGCGAAAGCGGCGTGGACGATCGTCGCCTTCACTGTCGTTGGGTTGGTCTTCACAGGATTGATTAGCGCCAAAACTGCCGGCTCAAAGCTCTTAATCCCTACCTTGCGCGTTATCGCAGGCGGCTGCCTTGGTATGGCAATCACCGCTGGAATCGGTCAGCTCTTACATGTGAGTGGCATCTAACCCGCCCCCTTGCTACCCTTTCAACACTGATTTATCGTTTCACCAGCTACACCGGGCCAAGGTTGTCCCCTTAATTGCAAAATCAAGAATTAAGAAAAAGGACAACGGGTAATGGCACTCTCATCGAACTATCCCGCAGCACAGGGTCTCTATGATCCTGCAAACGAACATGATGCTTGCGGCGTCGCGATGGTTGCTACCCTAAACAAAATTGCAACACATGAAATTGTAGAGAAAGCACTCACTGCACTTCGTAATCTTGAACACCGCGGCGCATCAGGTGCTGAACCTGATTCAGGCGATGGTGCAGGAATCCTTATTCGCGTTCCCCACGCTTTTTATCAGGCCGAAGCTGGGTTTGAATTACCTGCAGAAGGCTCTTATGCAACGGGTATTGCATTTATTGCCCAAGGCGTAACTGTCACTGCAGAGATTGCAAAGATTGCAACGGAGGAGGGACTCACTGTCCTTGGATGGCGCGATCTCCCAGTGAACTCAACTTCTCTTGGTAAAACTGCGCTCTCTGTCATGCCACAGTTCAAGCAACTCTTCGTAGCAGGAGTAAAGAAAGAATCTGGAATTGCACTCGATCGTCTTGCCTTTGCACTGCGCAAGCGCGCAGAGCATTCACTCGATCTCTACTTCCCTTCACTTTCCTCACAGACAATTGTCTATAAGGGAATGCTCACGACAGGTCAGTTAGAAGAATTCTTCCCAGATTTAAGTGATGAGCGAGTTGTCTCACCTCTCGCACTCGTGCACTCACGCTTTTCAACGAACACATTCCCATCATGGCCGCTTGCTCACCCTTATCGTTTCATCGCTCACAACGGTGAGATCAATACAGTCAAGGGAAACCGTAACTGGATGAGCGCTCGTGAATCACTTCTTGAAAGTGATGTCATCGGTGGAGATTTAAAGCGCCTCTTCCCGATTGTTGAAATGTCTGGCTCCGATTCTGCATCCTTTGATGAGGTTCTTGAGCTTCTCTATCTCGGTGGACGTTCGCTGCCACACGCAGTGTTGATGATGATTCCTGAAGCATGGGAGAACCACGCAACGATGTCACAGAAGCGTCGTGACTTTTATGCTTTCCACGCATCTCTTATGGAGCCATGGGATGGTCCTGCCTGTGTGACATTTACTGATGGTCATCAAGTAGGCGCCGTTCTTGATCGCAATGGACTTCGTCCATCACGTTTTTGGGTGACAGATGATGGCATTGTTGTTCTTGCATCAGAGGTCGGCGTGCTTGATGTACCTGCTGAAAAGATTGTTCGAAAAGGAAGACTGCAACCAGGAAAGATGTTCCTTGTTGATATCGAAGCAGGACGCATTATTGAAGATGATGAGATCAAGGATTCTCTTGCAGATGCTGCCCCTTATGGCACATGGCTTAAAGATGGAATGATCAAACTCTCTGATCTTCCTTCACGTGAGCACATTGTCTACCCACACAAATCTGTGATGCGTCGCCAGAAGGCTTTTGGTTACACAGAAGAAGAAATCAAGATCATTGTGACTCCTATGGCTAAAGGTGGGGGAGAAGCGCTCGGTTCTATGGGAACTGACACTCCTATTGCAGCGCTCTCTGGTAAACCGCGTCTGCTCTTTGATTACTTCTCACAACTTTTTGCACAAGTAACAAACCCACCACTGGATGCAATTCGTGAAGAGCTTGTTACTAGCCTCGGTGGCTCTCTTGGTCCAGAGCATAACTTGCTTGATCCTGGCCCTGAATCGTGTAAGCAGATTTCACTTGCCTTCCCAGTTATCGATAATGATGAGCTTGCAAAGATTATTCACGTCAATGCCGATGATGACTATCCAGAACTTGAGGCGCATGTTGTCCGCGGACTCTTCCCTGTCACAGGTGATGGAAACACGCTACGTGCTCGCCTTGAAGAGATTAAACGTGAAGTCTCTGATGCAATCGCCAAGGGTGCACACATCATTGTTCTCTCTGACCGTGATGGTGATGCAGAAGATTGCCCAATTCCATCACTGCTTCTTACAGCAGCTGTTCACCATCACCTCATTCGCGAGAAGACTCGTACGAAGGTTGGTCTTGTTGTTGAGGCAGGCGATGTTCGCGAAGTGCACCATGTTGCACTCCTTATTGGTTTTGGCGCAGCAGCAGTAAACCCATACCTCGTTATGGAAACTGCGGAAGATCTCGTTAACCAAGGTGTCATTACAGGAATTGCTCCTGAAAAAGCTGTCCGCAACGTCATTAAGGCTCTCGGCAAGGGTGTTCTAAAGGTGATGTCAAAGATGGGCATCTCAACAATTGCTTCCTATACGGGCGCTCAGGTCTTTGAAGCAATCGGTATTGCTCAAGAAGTCGTTGATGAATTCTTTGTGGGAACAACATCGCGTCTTGGTGGCGTTGACCTTGATGTCATTGCTGAAGAGACAATTAAGCGCCATCACTTTGCATATCCTGTCGGCGGCGAAATTCCTGGTGCAAAGCGTCTAGCTGTTGGTGGCGAATATCAATGGCGGCGCGATGGAGAGCCTCACCTTTTCAACCCTGAGACTGTCTTTGCGCTGCAGCACTCAACGCGCACTAAGCGTTATGACATCTTTAAGCGCTATACCGACTTAGTCAATGATCAAAGCAAGACTCTGATGACTCTTCGCGGTCTCTTCCAATTTAAGGAAGGCGAACGCGCTGCAATCTCTATCGATGAAGTCGAGCCAATTTCTGAGATTGTGAAGCGCTTCTCAACAGGTGCGATGTCATATGGCTCTGTCTCACAAGAAGTGCATGAGACTCTTGCAATTGCCATGAACCGATTGGGTGCAAAGTCCAACACCGGTGAAGGTGGAGAAGATGAGTCTCGTTATCTCCCGATGGCAAATGGTGATTCAAAGAAGAGTGCGATCAAGCAGGTTGCATCAGGTCGTTTCGGAGTCACGAGCAACTACCTTATTAATGCCACTGATATTCAGATCAAGATTGCACAAGGAGCTAAGCCAGGAGAAGGTGGACAACTTCCTGGATACAAGGTCTATCCATGGATTGCAAAGGCTCGTTACTCAACACCAGGTGTGGGTCTTATTTCACCACCACCTCACCACGATATTTACTCGATTGAAGATCTTGCACAGCTGATCCACGATCTCAAGAATGCAAATAGAGAAGCGCGTGTTCACGTCAAACTTGTTGCAGAAGTGGGTGTTGGAACAGTTGCTGCCGGTGTCTCTAAGGCACACGCTGATGTCGTTCTGATTTCTGGCCACGATGGTGGAACAGGTGCATCACCTTTGACATCACTAAAGCATGCTGGCGCACCATGGGAGCTTGGTCTTGCAGAGACTCAACAAACATTGCTGTTGAACAACTTGCGTGATCGCATTGTGGTTCAAGCAGATGGTCAGCTCAAGACAGGTCGCGATGTTGTTATTGCAGCTCTTCTTGGCGCTGAGGAATATGGCTTTGCAACTGCGCCACTAGTTGTCTCAGGCTGCATCATGATGCGCGTCTGTCACTTAGATACATGCCCTGTGGGAGTTGCAACACAGAATCCAGAGCTACGTAAGAAGTTCACTGGAAAACCAGAGTTTGTTGAAACATTCTTTGAATATATTGCTGAAGAAGTACGTGAAATCTTGGCATCTCTTGGCTTCCGCACACTCCTTGAAGCAATTGGCCATGTTGAATATCTCGATACTCGCGATGCTGTCAATCACTGGAAGGCAAGCGGACTAGATCTCTCTCCTCTTCTTGTGCGCCCAGATGTAGATTCACCTTTGCATAACACCACACAGCAGGATCATGGTCTTGCTGCAGCCCTGGATAACACTCTGATAGAACTTTCTAAGGCAGCGCTAGATAAGAAGGAATCTGTTCGTATCGATCTTCCTGTTCGTAACGTCAACCGCACAGTCGGAACTATGTTGGGGGCAGAAGTAACTCGTCGCTATGGCGCAGAGGGACTTCCTGCCGGAACTATTGATGTGACTCTTCATGGTTCTGCAGGTCAATCACTCGGTGCATTCTTGCCACAAGGTGTGACTATCCGCCTCTACGGGGACTCTAATGATTATGTCGGTAAGGGAATCTCTGGTGGACGCGTTGTTGTTCGCCCTGATGAGAAGGCAAAATTTAAGTCAGAGCTGAATGTGATTGCTGGAAACGTCATTGGTTATGGCGCAACATCGGGAGATATCTTTATTCGAGGTCTTGCAGGAGAGCGCTTCTGTGTTCGAAACTCTGGCGCTATTGCAGTCGTTGAAGGTGTGGGCGATCACGCTCTTGAATATATGACTGGTGGAACCGTTGTCATTCTCGGATCAACAGGTCGCAACATTGCAGCGGGTATGTCAGGTGGTCGCGCATTTGTTCTCGATCTTAATACTGCAGTTGTGAACACTGAGATGGTGGACATTTTGGCTGTTCCTGCAGATCAGCGCGAAAATCTCAAAGCGATTGTCTCTTCATTCCATGTTGAGACTGGTTCAGAGATTGCAGCAGCTCTGCTTGCAGATTGGGATAACGAGATCTCTCGATTCTCACTTATTATGCCGCGTGATTACGCAAAGGTCTTAGGCGCGATTGAGCGAGCAACCAGAGAAGGTTTGCCCGTCGATGAATACATTATGGAGGTAGCAGCTAATGGCTGATCCAAAAGGATTTATGACAACTCCTCGCGAGACTCCTCAGCGACGTCCCGTGGATGTGCGTATCCAAGATTGGCGCGAAGTCTATGAACCACAATC
>JBDLSZ010000016.1:0-5895 GCA_039799305.1 Actinomycetota bacterium | reverse complement strand
ACAGATTTCAAAGTTCCCAGAATGTCGGTAAACCACAGACGGATAAAGCGAATATCGCGCTCTTCGATAGTGCGAAGGACGAACTCTTGCTGCTTGCTGATGTTCTCACTTGGGGACATGTGGGCCATCGTGCCAAAGGCAAGTTACGGCAGTGTTACAAAATTAGAGCTCGCGCCACTTACTTGTCATAGGCAGGCGTCGATCCTTACCGAAGGCACGCTTAGAGACCTTGGTGCCAGGTGGATATTGGCGGCGCTTATATTCAGCCCGATCGACCATCGCAATTACGCGCATCACAAGTTCTTTATCAAAGCCTGCAGCAATCAGGGCATCGCGCCCTAAATCATCATCAACATAGGCCTTCAATACTTTATCCAACACTTCATATTCTGGAAGTGAGTCAGAATCCTTTTGGCCAGGACGTAATTCAGCAGATGGCTCCTTTGTAATAGAGCGCTCAGGAATCGGTGGAACGTCACCTGCATCCTTTGCTACCTGATTGCGCCAGCGAGCAAGTGCCCACACATCTGTCTTATAAATATCTTTAATCGGTGCATAGCCACCGACAGCATCTCCATAGAGCGTGGAGTACCCGCAGGCAAGCTCTGATTTATTTCCTGTGGCAAGTACTAAGTGGCCATGCTGATTAGAAAGGCCCATCAGCGTTGTTCCTCGCACGCGAGCTTGCAGATTCTCTTCGGCAAGACCTGTGAGCTCCATCTGTCCGCCGAATGCATCGACCATCTTCTGGATCTCAACGATGCGAAATCCAAGGCCGGTGTTGGCAGCCATCAGTTGTGCATCTTCAACCGAATGATCGGATGAATACTTGCTGGGCATACCAACCCCATGCACTTTATCTGGACCCAGTGCATCGATAGCAAGTGCTGCAACGAGCGCTGAATCAATGCCGCCTGAGAGGCCAACGAGAACAGATGTGAATCCATTCTTGGTTACATAATCGCGAAGGCCCACAACGATCGCCTTCCACATCTCTTCTTCATCACCCAGGCGATGGGCAATTCCAGGAATAGAAGGCTTAGCTATTTCAACAGCGTCTTCAGAGATGATGACATCGGGAGTTGATGTTCCGGCTTTCACATCAACATCGACAATCATCACGCCATCTTCAAATTGAGGAGCGCGTGCAATGACTGCGCCGTCACGATCAACAACAATGCTGTCACCATCAAAGACCAGATCATCTTGGCCACCTGTCATATTGACATAGGCAAGTGGTGCTTTAGCTTCGCGAGCGCGCTTGGTAACCAAGGCAAGGCGCACATCATCTTTTGCTCTCTCATAGGGAGAACCATTGGGAACAATCACAAGTCCTGGTGTGCGCTCTGCGAGCTGCGCAGTGATTCCCCCATCAATCCAGAGGTCTTCACAGATTGCGATACCGACATCAACGCCGTGGATGCGAACGACAAGGGTGGAATCTCCTGCCACGAAATTGCGATACTCATCGAAGACTCCGTAATTAGGTAGGTGGCACTTTGCATAACGGGCCTTGACCTCACCTCCTGCAATGACTGCCACCATATTCTGTGGCTTGCCATCGACCTGATCGAGGTAGCCCACGATGGAGACGATCTTCTTATCTAATGTGGATGCGAGTGATGTCAGTGCGCTCTTACTCGCCACCTGAAATGAGGGGCGCAGGGCTAAATCCTCCACCGGATAACCGGTGAGCACCATCTCGGGAAATATCGCGATATGCGCACCTGCAGCTACTGCTTGATCGACTGATTGCTTAATGAGCGCAGCGTTACCCGCAAGGTCTGCGACCGTGGGGTTCACTTGAGCCAGCGCCAAACGCAACTTCATAGTTCAAGAGTATCGGGAGTAGCATTGGCTGGAAGACCCGGGGACCTCGCATGAGGCTTCGAGGCAAGGAGATTTACATGAGCACATCAACGACCCTCTATGGCGGTGCATCCCATCGTCGCATCACCATCCTTGACCTGCGCTCTGCCAAAGAGCGCGGTGAGAAATGGGCGATGCTCACTAGCTATGAGCAGATGACGGCATCGATCTTTGATGAGGCAGGCATCCCCGTCCTTCTTGTGGGCGATAGCGCAGGCAATAATTTTCTCGGGGAAGAGAACACAATCCCCGTCACAGTCGATGACTTGATACCTCTTACTCGCGCCGTTGTTCGCGGATCAAGGCGAGCCCTTGTTGTGGCAGATCTTCCCTTTGGTTCCTATGAAGCATCGCCAGAACTTGCCCTTGCAACATCAACACGATTTTTTAAAGAGGCAGGTGCGATGGCGGTCAAGCTAGAAGGTGCTCACCTTGCTACCGTTGAAAAACTCACATCCGTCGGCATTCCAGTGATGGGCCATCTGGGCCTTACCCCGCAATCACTTCACCAATTAGGTGGCTATCGCGTGCAGGGCAGAGATGATGCAGATGTGATCTTCGATGCGGCGCTCGCCCTAGAAAAAGCTGGCGCTTTTGCCATTGTTCTTGAACTCGTTCCAGCAGAACTTGCCGCCCGTATTACTGCAGCACTTTCTATTCCCACCATTGGAATCGGTGCAGGAAGTGCGTGCGATGCCCAAGTACTTGTCTGGACAGATATGGCAGGCCTTACTGCCAATCCTCCGAAGCTTGCCAAGGCATATCGCAATCTGCGCAAGGAGCTCTTTGATGCTAGCCAAGAGTTTGCTCTCGAGGTTCGCTCGGGTTCATTTCCTTCCGAAAAGCAAACATTTCACTAGTCTTCTCAGGTGGCTAAGTATGCAATCGACCTTACTCCCCTAAAAAAGTACCCAGATTTTCGTAATCTCTGGACTGCAGGGCTGATTTCCTACTTTGGATCGATGATCACCTATGTCGCGCTGCCCTTTCAACTCAAAGAGCTCACCGGTTCCTACCTAGCAGTAGGACTTCTGGGTGTTGTTGAGATCGTTCCACTGATCATCTTTGGTCTCTACGGCGGAGTCCTTGCAGACTCAGTCGATCGCAAGAAGATGGTCTGGGCAACCGAGGCCGGCGCCCTCATCTTGGTCCTTGTTCTTCTTGGCAACTCTCTCCTTGGCAGCCCGACAACTCTTGCCATCTATCTTGTCGCAGCCCTCTTTGCTGTCGTCGATGGACTGCAACGCCCTTCGATGGATGCGATGTTGCCTCGGCTTGTCAGCCACGAAGATTTGCCGGCAGCAAGTGCTCTCTTAAGTTTGCGTTGGCAGTTGGGAGTCATCGTCGGGCCGACTATCGGCGGAATTATCTTCTCAACGATGTCGGTCAGTGCAGGTTATGTCGTTGATATTGCAACATACATTCTCTCACTCCTCTTTCTTGCACGAGTGCGCTCTATCCCTCCTTCAAAGGAGGCTGAAAAGCCATCTCTGGCAGCGTTATTAGATGGTGTTAAATATGCATTGAGACGTCAAGATTTATTAGGTACATACATCATCGATCTTGCTGCAATGACACTTGCAATGCCGATGGCGCTCTATCCATTCTGGGCCGATGAGTTAAATGCTCCCTGGGCTCTCGGATTTTTCTATGCAGCAATCACGGTGGGCTCTGTCATCGTTACTTTGACATCGGGATGGACTCGCACCTATCGCTTCCATGGTCGCGCCGTTATCTTGGCTGCGATGGGATGGGGGCTTGCCATTGCAGCAGCGGGCTTGAGCAACTCATTGATTCTCGTCCTGCTCTTTCTCACCATCGCCGGGGCATCGGATATGGTCAGCGCCCTCTTCCGAGGAAACATTTGGAACCAGACCATCCCCGATAATTTCCGAGGGCGTCTTGCAGGAATCGAATTACTTTCCTATTCAGTAGGTCCACTAGCCGGACAACTTCGCGCAGCCTCTATGGCCGCCGCTACTACCTTGTCGATCTCGGTAACTTCTGGAGGGCTGATGTGTGTCGTTGTGGTCGCTCTTTTGGCGATTTTCTTACCGAAAATGTGGAAATACGACGTCCAAACGAACGAATTCGCCGTTCGAGAGCGGGAAATTCGTAAAAATCGGGAGATTTCTTAACTCCTGCATCAAATATTTAACTTTTTCGGCACAATTCGCCGAAATTCGGTGCAGAAATAGTTAAGGAAATTGCGAAAGAGCATAGAAAAATTAAATAAATAATTAGCGACACGCAGTGCAATTTTTCTCACAATGTAGTGGTAATTCTTTCCATATTCAGTCACACTTATCCACGAAACAGGTTTGGGTGACGGATCCGAACCCTTCCGATTAGGAGATAAACACATGGCTGCAGCTAAGAAATCTGCTCCAAAGAAGCGCAAGAAGGCAGCTGCACCAGCAGCACCTAAGAAGCGTCGTAAGAAGGCTGCTGTAACAGCAGCTCCAAAGAAGCGTCGCAAGAAGGCAGCTGCTAAGAAGGCTGCTCCAAAGCGTCGTAAGAAGGCAGCAGCTAAGAAGGCTGCTCCAAAGCGTCGTAAGAAGGCAGCAGCTAAGAAGGCTGCTCCAAAGCGTCGCAAGAAGGCAGCTGCAAAGAAGGCAGCTCCAAAGCGTCGCAAGAAGGCAGCAGCTAAGAAGGCTGCTCCAAAGCGTCGTAAGAAGAAGGCAGCAGCTCCAGCAGCTGCTCCAAAGAAGCGCCGTCGTAAGAAGGCAGCAGCTAAGTAATTCATTACTTATAAAAAACCCCCGACCGCAAGGTCGGGGGTTTTTTATTTAGCCAGATATTTAATCAATCGGATTAGTTCGCAGCCCATCTTCAACGCGAGAAAAAATCTCTACTAAAACTTTCTGATCCTCTTTACTTAAGTGATCAACAAATCGCCCGCGCACACTTTCCACATGATCTGGCGCGGCAGCAACAATTGCCTTCCACCCCTTTGGGGTCATGACGGCAAAGAAGCCTCGCTTATCGACAGGGCATGCCTCTCGGCGGACCCAGCCCGCTTTCTCCATCACCTTCATACGATGAGAAAGTCGCGAGCGCGAGAGCATGGCAACATCTGCCAACTCACTCATTCTCATTCGACGATCTGGGGCATCGCTGAGTTGGGCCAAAATTTCATAATCAGGCATAGATAATTCGTGATCTGCCAAGTCGGCATCGAGGGCTTCAAGCAACCGGCGACTGGCAACAATGTATCTGCGCCAAGCAGCCATCTCCATTGGGTTTAACCAACGTGGTGGGGTAGCGTTTTCTCGTGCCATAAGGCGATGATACGCCTACAGTTGAACTTTCAACTACTTAGGATCCAAGGAGCTAGTCATATATGTCTGACCTCAAGAGCGGTATCGACACCTCTTCGATCGACCCAACAGTGCGCCTTCAGGATGATCTCTTCCGCCACTTCAATGGCAAGTGGCTCAAAGAAACTGTGATCCCGGAAGATCGCTCAAGTGATGGTGCATTTATGGTTCTGCGCAATGAGGCGGAAGGCCAGGTTCGCGCAATTATCGAGAGCGCATCCGGCAGCGCCGAGGCACAGAAGATCACCGACTTGTTCGCCTCCTTTATGAATGAGGCGCAGATTGAAAAGTTGGGCGCATCCCCAATCGCCGCTGACCTTGCCAAAGTAGATGCCATTGATTCACTCGATGACTTCATCTCCACCATGTCATGGCTAGAAGCCCGTGGCGCAAGTGGCATTACCGAAACTGCGATCTATCCCGACATGATGGATTCATCTGCCAACATTTTATATATCCATCAGGGCGGGCTTTCACTTCCTGATGAGAGTTACTACAAGGAAGAGCAGTACGAAAATATTCGCGTTGCTTTTGTGGCGCATATGGAGAAGATGTTTACCCTTCTTGGAATCGCAGATGGTGCAACCAAAGCTCGCGAAGTCTTTGAACTCGAGACCAAGGTTGCCGCCCTGCACTGGGATCAGGTGCGAAACCGCGATGCCAGCCTGACCTATAACAAGAAGTCTCGCGCCGAATTAGAAAAGCT
>JBDLSZ010000015.1:0-2670 GCA_039799305.1 Actinomycetota bacterium | reverse complement strand
ACAACAAAGACCGCGCACGGTTGGGGCCAAGAAGCAGCGCTACGAATGTTGCAGAACAACCTCGATCCAGAAGTTGCCGAACATCCGGATAAATTGGTTGTCTATGGTGGAACGGGTAAAGCTGCACGCAATTGGGATTCCTTTGATGCTCTGATAAAGACGCTGACCAACCTCAAGAACGATGAGACGATGTTGGTGCAATCTGGAAAGCCTGTTGGAGTATTTCAAACACATGAATGGGCACCACGCGTCCTCCTTGCCAACTCCAACCTTGTCGGAGACTGGGCAACCTGGCCAGAATTTCGTAGACTCGAAAATTTAGGTTTAACGATGTATGGCCAGATGACGGCAGGCTCCTGGATCTATATCGGCACCCAAGGAATCTTGCAGGGAACATATGAAACATTCGCAGCCGTTGCTGAAAAGCATTTTGGTGGCACACTCGCTGGAACTCTGACCGTCACTGGTGGATGTGGCGGCATGGGTGGAGCGCAGCCACTAGCAATCACTATGAATGAGGGAACATGTTTGATCATCGATATCGATGGTTCCAGACTCAAGCGCCGCGTAACCAAGCGCTATCTCGATGTGATTGCAGATAATCTCGAAGATGCCATCTCTATGGCTGTGAAAGCCAAGAATGAGAAGAAGGCCATTTCAATCGGACTTGTTGGAAATAGCGCGACCGTTCTCCCCCAGCTCTTAGCGATGGGCGTGCCAATTGATATCGTCACAGATCAAACGTCAGCACATGATCCTCTCTTCTATATTCCCGAAGGCATCGATATCAATGATGCGCGAGATAGTGCAGATCGCGACCCTGTTGACTTTGCCAAGCGCGCTAAAGAATCAATGGCAAAGCATGTTGAAGCAATGGTTAACTTCCAGGATAAGGGTGCAGTCGTCTTTGACTATGGAAACTCGATCCGCGATGAAGCGCGGCAAGGCGGATATCAACGAGCATTTGAATTCCCAGGCTTTATTCCAGAATACATTCGACCGCTTTTCTGTGAAGGAAAAGGGCCATTTCGATGGGTTGCACTCTCCGGAGATCCCAAAGATATTGCGCGTACCGATCAAGCGGTTCTGGAACTCTTTCCTGAGAATAAGCATCTACATCGCTGGATAAAGATGGCGCAAGATCGCGTTGAATTTGAAGGACTTCCAGCACGTATCTGTTGGCTTGGTTATGGAGAACGCGATAAGGCTGGGTTGAAATTTAATGATCTTGTTGCAAGTGGTGAAGTCAGCGCACCTATTGTCATTGGTCGCGATCACCTGGATTGTGGAAGCGTTGCATCCCCATACCGTGAATCTGAAGCAATGCTCGATGGCTCAGATGCCATCGCCGACTGGCCACTACTGAATGCAATGATCAACATTTCATCCGGCGCTTCATGGGTCTCTATTCACCATGGTGGCGGAGTCGGCATTGGTCGCTCCATCCATGCAGGACAAGTCAGCGTTGCAGATGGAACTCCACTTGCCGCGCAGAAGTTAGAGCGCGTACTCACCAATGATCCAGGTATGGGTGTTATTCGACATGCGGATGCTGGGTATGAACATGCAAAGGAAGTGGCTATTGAAAAGGGTGTTCACGTTCCCATGATGAATGGTGCACCTAGCTAGTGAGCTCCATTGCATTTACCAACATTGCAACGCTTGTCACAAATGATCCATCAGTTGGAGAAGGCGATCTCGGCATCCTGCGCAATGCATCTCTTGTCGTAGAAGATGGATTGATTACTGAAATATCTCAGGGTTCTCCATCTGGTGTAGATAGTGAAGTTGATTGCACAGGTAAAACGCTTCTTCCAGGTTTTGTTGATTCCCACTCACACCTGATCTTTGCGGGAGATCGCGCCGAGGAATTTGCAGCGCGCGCTCACGGCCAGAAATACACAGCGGGCGGAATCGCATCGACTGTGAAGGCGACAAGACAAGCATCTGATGCCCAACTACGTGAGAACGCTCAGCGCCTCCTCAATGAAGCACTTGCATCGGGCACAACAACGATTGAAATTAAATCCGGATATGGCCTGACAGAAAAGGATGAACTTCGCAGCCTTACTATCGCGAGCGAGTTCACCGATGAGACAACTCTCCTTGCAGCACATGTCATTCCAGAGGAATTTCATAACAATCCTGATGGCTATGTAGACCTCATCATCAATTCAATAATCCCAAAGTCTTCAGCAAAATGGATTGATGCCTTCTGTGATCTCGGTGCATTTAACCCGGAGCAATCAGAGGCAATATTGCGCGCAGGTACCGCACGTGGCATGGGAGCGCGTATTCATGCCAATCAACTTGAAGTAGGTAAGGGTGTTGCTATCGCCGTTGCAATCGATGCCGCATCGGCAGATCACGTCAGTAAATCAACGAGTGCAGATATTGAGTTGCTAGCATCGAGTAATACTGTGGCAACCCTTCTGCCTGGTGCTGAATTTTCTACGCATGCACAAGCAGGACTTGGTCGACGTTTTCTCGATGCCGGTGCCACCGTTGCCATTGCATCTGATTGCAATCCTGGCTCGAGTTACACAACTTCAATGCCCTTCTGCATTGCATCAGCGGTAAGTCTTCTCGGCTTCACCGTGGAGGAAGCAGTACGCGCTGCAACGCTGGGCGGAGCCCAAGCACTTCGAAGAACAGATATCGGGCGGTTAA
>JBDLSZ010000014.1:0-8672 GCA_039799305.1 Actinomycetota bacterium | reverse complement strand
TGTACAGCTCGCATAACCTGCCTCATTTTAAATAAGGATTAATCAGTACTTAATGAGCGCCTGTTCCGAGGTATGCCTCGCGGACTGCTGGATCATTGAGTAGGTCAGAAGCTGCTGCTTCCTTTGTAACATTTCCAGTTTCGAGAATATAGGCACGGTGTGCGCGCTGTAGCGCCTGCTGTGCATTCTGCTCAACCAAAAGAATTGTCACACCCTGCTTATTGATCTCAGTGATGATGCGGAAGATATTTGCAATCATCTGTGGTGCAAGACCCATCGATGGCTCATCAAGGAGCAAGACCTTTGGACGTGCCATGAGTGCGCGACCCATTGCAAGCATCTGCTGCTCGCCACCTGAGAGAGTTCCACCTGCTTGTGTTGTTCGTTCTTTCAAACGTGGGAACAAGGTATAGACGCGATCGAGATCTTCATGCATCTCAGATTTACGATCCTTACGGTTGAACTTACCCATCTCAAGGTTTTCAAGAACTGTCATACCAGGGAAGATTCCGCGGCCTTCAGGAACTTGTGAGATACCAAGATCCACACGATGATGCGCTGGAATCTTCTTGATGCTCGTGCCATCAAATGTGATATCCCCACTTGATACTGGGCGAAGACCTGAGATGGTCTTAAGAATTGTTGTCTTACCCGCACCATTAGCGCCGATAAGTGTGACGATCTCACCTTGGTTAACAACGACTGATACGCCCTTAATGGCTTCAATCTTGCCGTAGTGAACGCGAAGATCTTTAATTTCAAGACGCATCTGCTGGCACTCCTAGGTAAGCCTCGATAACACGAGGGTCGTTTTGGACAACTGATGGAAGATCATCTGCAATCTTTGAACCGAAGTCCAGAACTGCAACGCGATCAGAAATACCCATGATGAGCGACATATCGTGCTCAATGAGAAGCACTGTGTATCCCCTATCGCGAATCTTCTTAATGAGATTTGCAAGCTCAACCTTTTCAGCAGGGTTAAAACCTGCAGCTGGTTCATCCAGAAGTAAGAGCTCTGGCTCTGTTCCCAGTGCGCGAGCGATTTCAAGACGACGTTGATCTCCATAAGGAAGATTCTTTGCCAGCTGATCTGAGCGATGATCGATGCCCATGAGAGCTAAGAGCTCATGTGCTCGTTCTTTGCTCTCCTTCTCTTCACGGCGATTAAGTGGGGTGCCTAGTAAAGCGCGCACGAGACCAGTCTTCTTATGGACATCTGTTGCTGTAATAACATTTTCAAGAGCGGTCATATCTCCAAAGAGACGAACGTTCTGGAATGTGCGAGCTAGGCCTGCCTTAGTCACCTGATGGCGCTTTAGTCCTGAAAGGTTCTTGCCTTTAAAGAGAATATCGCCTGAAGTAACAGGATAAACACCGGTCACAACGTTAAAGACTGTTGTCTTTCCAGCGCCGTTTGGTCCAATGAGTGCGCAGATTTCACCCTTGTTAACATGGAAGTTAACTTCATTGAGCGCTGTCACACCACCGAACTTGATGGTTACGTTCTTGAGTTCGAGAAGTTTCTCTGACATTAGATCGCTCTCTTCTCTGCAATTTTTTCACGTTTCTTGCGAGGCAGAAGTCCATCAGGACGCAAATTCATCATAAGAATGAGCACTGCGCCGAAGACTAGTTGACGAGATTCAGAGATGAATCGGATGCGCTCTGGCAGATAAGCCAAAATCGCTGCTCCCATGATCACGCCCCAGATATTTCCAATTCCACCGAAGACAACGCAGGCGAGAATCAAGATGGAGACATCGAACTTAAACATATCCGGTGAAATCACTGCGACCTTTGATGCATAGAGAACTCCTGCTGCTCCACCGACTGCAGCACCAATCACGAATGACCAGAGCTTGTAGATAAGAGTGTTGACTCCCATAAGAGCTGCAACATCCTCATCTTGGCGGATTGCCTCCCATGCTCGTCCTGGGCGGCGCACAGTAAAGCGGCGGACCATCCAGACCACGAGGAGAATCATTACTACAACCAACCAGAAATAGATCTGTGGGTGCATCAGATCGAACTTCAGACCAAAGATGCTTGGAGGATTTGGAATTCCAGGAATTCCGTTAGGTCCGCCGGTGACTGACATGTTGATTGCAACCAGACGCACAATCTCACCGAAACCAAGAGTGATAATTGCAAGGTAATCACCGCGGAGGCGCAGAGCAGGTAGACCAAGAATTACTCCTGCAACCATCGCAAAGCCAATACCGAAGGGCATGATCTCCCAGGTATTCCATCCGTAAAGAGTAGAAAGAATTCCTTGCGTGTAGGCACCGATTGCAAAGAATGCAACGTAACCAAGGTCGAGAAGGCCAGACTTACCAACAACGATGTTTAGACCCAACGCCATGAGAATAAACATGCCAACTGGATAGACCAATACGTTCTGGAAAGAGGTAATAGGAGTATTAAGAAAGCTCGTTGGTCCCCATGATGCAGCAAATGGGAGAAGGCCAACAAGAAAAATCATCAAGAGAACAAAGATTGTGCGAACTGGTCGTGACCAGCCGGCCCAGATTTCTGCACCCTTATCGCGAAGATTAAACCGAGTTAAGTTAGCCATCATGTCCTCGTCTGCTGTACGGCTTCACCGAAGAGGCCATTTGGTTTGAATAGGAGTACGACTACAAGAACGGTAAAGACAGTTACTGCCTTCCACTGAGAACCAAGCATCGCTGATGCGAATTGCTCAAGCATTCCTAGTGCAATACCGCCATAGAAGGCTCCTCGAAGGTTTCCGATTCCACCGAGAACGGCTGCGGTAAAGGCTGCGATTCCCATATTGAAGCCGACGTTAAAGATCGTATTTTCATAGACTGTTGTATAAAGGAATGCTGCAGCTCCGGTTGTAAGACCACCAATGCAGAATGTCAATGTGATGACTCGGTTGATATTGATACCCATCAACTTTGAGTTCTCTTCAGACATTGATACTGCGCGGATCGACTTTCCAAGACGTGAGCGATTTACAAATTGATCAAGGACTACGAAGATGATAATCGGCGCAATGATTGTGATCACGGTGTCAATGCGGAAGTTAGCCCCATGGAATTCACCGAAGCTCCACTTATCCAGAAGGCGTGGGGTCGTCATAGGACGTGAAATTGTGATGATTCGCATTCCTTCAAGAAGGAAGATGGACACGCCGATCGCTGAGATCAGAGATGCCAGTCGGTTAGCACCGCGTGCGCGAAGGCGACGGTAGGCAACGAACTCAACGATTATGGCAAGAATTGCGCAAGCGAGCATGGATGCAAGGAGTGCGAAGGCCAGGGTGTAGACCAACCTAAATCCATGCAGTGATGGAGCCCCGATGTCATATCCAAAGAAATGCACCTCAATGTAAAGGGTGGCAAATGTTCCAAACATAAAGACTTCAGAGTTTGCAAAGTTAATGAGTCTCAAAACTCCGTACACCATGGTGTACCCGAGCGAGACGAGAGCATAAATAAGACCCAGAGCGAGCCCTTGCAGTGCAAGGCTCCAGAACTGGCTCGTGATTACTGAGAAATTCATATCTACCGATCTGTTTCAGGCGATGAGTGTTATGAAGTGTGGCCACTGCCCAGTTTTACCTGGGAAGTGGCCACACCTTTACTACTGTTTTGCAGCGTTTCTTTTAGATCCAGTGCTAATTAAGCAACTGAGTCGTAGTTAATTACGCCATCTTTAACGAGGTATCCACCAACTGGAGCTCCACCGATGATGTCGCCATAACGGTTGAACTTGATGACGTCTCCGCCAGCACCCTTGAATGTACCTGAGTTAACGCAGAGCTGGATAGCTGGGCGTGTCAACTTGCCTTCAGTGATGCATTGAAGGAAGACGTTTGTAGCGTTGTACGCAGTTGTTGAGTAAAGACCAGGAACCTTAACTCCTGTGATCTTTGTGAAATCAGCAAGCTGTGCCTTTGTGAGGATTGAGTCGAATGGGACGTCAGCAGCTGTTAGACGAACGCCTTCTGCTGCCTTACCTGCAAGACCTGGGAAATCAGATGTGTTTGTTCCATCACCTGAAGCCAAGATGCCTGTGTATCCGCCATCGCGAAGTGCCTTGAAGAGCTTCGCTGCATCTGTGGTGTAACCACCGTAGATAACAACGTTAGCGCCTGAAGCCTTTACCTTTGCTGCTACTGATGTGTAGTCAGCTGTTCCCTTTGCAACAGAATCTGTTCCAACAACTGTTCCGAGCTTCTTAGCTGTTGGGAGTGTTCCCTTAGCAAGAGGTCCGCCGTATGTTGTCATGTCATCGATTACGTAGTACTTAGGGTTAGTAACACCCTTAGCTGCGTAACGTGCAAGAGCTGGTGCCTGGAATCCATCGTGTGCAACGACGCGGTGGAAGATTGGGAATCCACGGTCTGGTGCCTTTGGATCTGTGAGTGAAACAGCAGATGCTGAAGGAGCGACCATTGTGAGGCCAGCAGCCTTGTATGCAGGGAATGAGTTACGTGCTTCACCAGAACATGATGTTCCGATAACGCCGATAACTGCCTTGTTAGCAGCAACACCAGGAGCGATGTTTGCAGCAACTGTTCCGTCGCACTGTGAGTCAGCCTTGATGAGTTCAACCTTCACAGCTGGGTTCTTTGCATTGTAAAGAGCGATTGCATAGATCGCGCCTGGAAGTTGATCCTGGCCGAGCTGTGCATCTCCACCTGTAAGTGGGCCTTGGAATGCGAGTGTTACTGATTTCTTAGCAGCAGCTGAAGCTGGTGATGTAGCAACTACGCCAAGGGCGAGTGTTGCTGCAGCAGCAATAGCGAGACCGCTTATGATCTTCTTATTCATGTATTGCCTTCCTGTTTTTTCATGCTTGTGTCCCGGGACAGGGAGGTGAGAAGAGTAATGCTCAACCCCTAGTTGAGACAAGGCGTAATTGCCCGTATTTCGGCGTGGGAGGTTACTTTTTCATCACGATATTTGGTGATATTCCTGTGCCAGCAGATATGCCAGGACGAGCTACTTATCCAGGGCGGCCTCAGGGGAAATGACTGCGTTTGCGACCTCTTTCATCGTCAGGCGGCGGTCCATAGCCGCCCTTTGGATCCATGAAAATGCTTCGGGCTCTGAAAGGTTGAGGGCTTTCATCAAGATGCCCTTGGCCCTATCAATCATTTTGCGAGTCTCAAGACGTTCATGTAAATCTGCAACTTCTTCGGCAAGTGATTTCATCTGCGTATGGCGGCTAATTGCAATTTCAATTGCAGGTACTAAATCTCCGATAGTAAATGGCTTGACGACATATGCCATCACACCTGCATCACGGGCACGATCAATAAGTTCTTTCTGACTAAATGCAGTCAGCATCAGAACTGGAGCGATAGAGATGATTTTCTCAGCCGCAGAGATTCCATCCAGCACAGGCATCTTCACATCGAGGATTGCTAAATCTGGTTGATGCTCTGTTGCAAGTGCAATTGCTTCTTCACCATTGGTGGCCTGTGCAACTACGTCATATCCAGCCTCTTGCAACATCTCAACAAGATCCATGCGAATCAGGGCTTCATCCTCGGCAACGAGAATTCGCACAGGTGCGCTCTTTGTGGATTCTTTGCTCATGTGCCTCGAGTCGGATTCGAACCGACACTATGCAGTGTTTGAGACTGCCCTCTCTACCGTTGGAGTACCGAGGCGTACTCCCCTATCGTATTAGAAGAGAGCAGTTAGGCGAAACGAGAGAGGCTGTGGATTAACGGTATGCAGCAACGACGCCATTAACGGCATCGCCAACCTTGTGAACGCGCATCGCATTGGTTGAGCCAGGAATTCCAGGAGGTGAGCCGGCAACGATCATCACGAGTTCACCGATCTCTGCGCGCTTGCCTTCAATAAGCATCTTGTCAGCCTGCAACACCATTTCGTCTGTGTGCTTGACCATCGGTGTAATCAGCGGTGTGACTCCCCATGAGAGAGCTAAGCGGTTATAGGTGCCCTCTTCAGGAGTAATTGCAAGGATAGGAATAGGTGAACGCAAGCGAGAAATACGTCGAGCTGAATCACCAGATTGTGTAAAGGTAACAAGGAACTTCGCTCCGACAATAAGGCCTACTTCGGCCGCAGCCTTAGTGATTGCTCCACCTTTAGTACGTGGGTTAGTCATCAGTGGGCGAATGCGATCAAGGCCAAGCTCTTCCGTGCGCTCAATGATGCGAGCCATTGTCTCTACCGCCTGAATAGCAAACTCTCCGACTGATGTCTCACCAGAGAGCATGAGTGCATCGGCGCCATCAAGAACAGCATTGGCACAATCCGTTGCTTCAGCTCGCGTAGGCGATGAATTGGTAATCATGGAATCCAGCATCTGTGTTGCAACAATGACGGGCTTTGCTGCATCGCGAGAGAGTTCAATACAGCGCTTTTGCACCATCGGAACATCTTCAATCGGCAATTCAACTCCGAGATCACCACGGGCAACCATGATGCCATCGAAGGCAGCAACGATCTCAACTAGGTTTTCAACAGCTTGAGGTTTTTCAATCTTTGCGATGACGGGAACGCGAATTCCCACTTCATCCATAATGGCGTGAACATCTTTCACATCTGCGGCATTTCGCACAAATGAGAGCGCAATGAAATCAGCTCCTGCACGCAACCCCCAACGAAGATCATCTTCATCTTTCTTAGACATTGCAGGAACTGAGACAGCAACACCTGGAAGATTAATTCCCTTGTTGTTGCTCACTGCTCCTGGCTGGATGCACTTGGTGATGACATCGTTGCCCTTTACTTCAATGACTTCAACGGTCACTTTTCCATCATCGATAAGAATGCGATCTCCAGCTTTGCAATCACCTGGAAGACCTTTATATGTCGTGCCAACGCGCTCTTTGGTTCCAGAGATTTCATCGGTTGTAATAGTGAAGATATCTCCACGCACGAGATCGTGAGGACCATTTTCAAAGCGACCAAGACGAATCTTTGGCCCTTGAAGATCTACAAGAATCGCTACTGCTTTACCTGCAGCTTTGGCAGCAGATCTCACAGAATCTAAGCGAGCTTGGTGCTCTTCATATCCGCCATGTGAGAGATTCAGGCGCGCCATATTCATTCCGGCTGCAATGAGCTCCTTGACCTTCTCTGGAGATTCAACAGCTGGACCCATAGTGCAAACAATTTTGGCGCGACGCATAGAACTACCTTATCTCTGGTTGATGTGTACTTGCGAGTTTGGAATCGATGTATCTCACACCATGAGCGAACGAGTTGTTGGCTCGATCGGTGAATGTAGTTGTGTCTCCCCTGATAAATATCTATCCACAGCAGCTGCTGCAGAGCGACCCTCTGCAATTGCCCAGACAATCAGAGATTGTCCGCGACCAACATCGCCTGCAACGAAGATTCCCTCTTCGGTGCTCTGGAAGTTCTCATCACGTTTGATGTTGCCTCGATCATCGAGTTCGACCTCGAGTTGGCTAATCAGTGCAGATTTTTCAGCACCAGTAAAGCCCATTGCAAGAAAGACGAAATCAGCAGGCAATTCCTTCTCAGTTCCAGGAACTGGTTCGAACTTTCCATTTTCAAATCGAGTTTCAACAATCTTCAGAGCTTTCAAATTTCCATTTCCATCGCCCACAAATTCTTGCGTGCTGACTGAGAACATACGGTTATCCAGCTCTTCATGTGCACTAGAGACGCGATAGATCATTGGGTATGTTGGCCATGGTTGTGATGATGGACGCTCATCCGTTGGACGAGGCATAATCTCAAGTTGAGTAACACTTGCAGCACCTTGGCGCACGGAAGTTCCAAGGCAATCTGCACCAGTATCTCCGCCACCAAGGATGATGACGTGCTTTCCTGCGACATTAATTCCTGCAACTTCTACCTCACCGAGAGCTTGCTTATTGCCCCATGGCAAGAATTCCATCGCTTGATAGACACCAATATTCTCGCGCCCAGGAATTGGTAGATCGCGCCACTGTGTTGCACCCATTGCCAGAACTACGGCATCGTACTTAGCGCGAAGATCAGAACCTGTGAGTTCAACGCCAACATTGACGCCTGGACGAAAACGCGTTCCTTCTTGCTCCATCTGAGCAAGACGGCGATCAACGATGTGCTTCTCCATCTTAAACTCTGGAATTCCGTAGCGAAGAAGTCCGCCAATCTTTTCAGCGCGCTCATAGACAGCAACAGTGTGTCCAGCTCGCGTTAACTGCTGCGCGGCAGCAAGTCCTGCTGGACCTGAACCAATCACAGCAACTGTCTTGCCTGATAAACGATCTGGAGCAAGTGGCTTCACATTGTTAGCATCAAATGCCTCTTCAATAGTGCGAAGTTCAATCTGCTTAATAGTGACGGCATCGCGGTTAATGCCCACAACACACGCTGTTTCACATGGAGCTGGGCAGAGGCGACCGGTGAATTCAGGGAAGTTATTGGTCGCATGAAGGCGATCGATTGCCTCCTCTTTATCTCCACGGAAGATGAGGTCATTCCATTCTGGAATGAGATTGCCCAGTGGGCAACCGTTATGACAGAAAGGAATCCCGCAATCCATACAACGACCTGCTTGTTTCTGCAGGTGTTCAAAAGATTGTGGTTCATAGACTTCGCGCCAATCTTGGATACGCACATCCACGGGACGTCGCTGAGGAGTCTCGCGAGGAGTTGTCATAAATCCTTTTGGATCAGCCATTAGCTGCTACCTCCATA
>JBDLSZ010000013.1:0-16446 GCA_039799305.1 Actinomycetota bacterium | reverse complement strand
GCTGCTCGCCTTGATGGCTTGCCACGACATCTAGCGATGCACCCCTGCGCCATGGTCTTATCAGATGCATCTTTTCTTGATCGCGCACCTGTGCAATTCAACGCTGGTGGTTTTCCTATGGTCGAATTTGATAAAGATGATGTGGAAGATATCGGTCTACTTAAACTCGATATCTTGGGTGTGAGGATGCAATCTGCAATTGCCCATGCCGTGCATGAGATTAAAAGAGTAGAAGATCAAGAGCTCGATATCGATGCGGTAGCACTCGATGATGCTGATACCTACGCACTCATCCAATCAACGCGCACACTCGGAATCTTCCAAGTGGAAAGCCCAGGACAACGCGAACTTGTTGGAAAACTTGAGCCGCGCACCTTTAACGATTTGATTATCGATATCTCACTCTTTAGACCAGGGCCGGTTAAGAGCGACATGATTCGCCCATTCCTTGAAGCACGCCATGGCTTTCGCCCGGCGCAGATTATTCATCCTGATCTCTTGCCGATCTTGTCTGAAACCGAAGGCGTTGTTGTCTTTCACGAACAAGTGATCTCGATTATCTCGGTGATGACAGGTATCTCCTTGGCTGCAGCTGATGAGAAGCGCAGAGCGCTGGGGGATAGGGCTGGGCAACAAGAGGTCTGTGATTGGTTCTTTCCTGCCGCCACAGAACGTGGCTATGAACTGAAAGTGATTACTGAAATCTGGGATGTTCTGCGCGCCTTCGCATCCTTTGGTTTCTGTAAAGCACATGCTGCAGCTTTCGCTCTGCCCACCTATCAATCGGCATGGCTAAAAACTCATCACCCTGCAGCATTTATCGCAGGGATATTGACCCACGACCCTGGCATGTATCCCAAGCGGTTACTACTTGATGAAGCGCGCCAGATTGGTGTGGGAATCGCGCCCCTTGATATCAATACATCATCTGCTGATTATCGTATTGAGCGCACACTCGATGGCGATGCTGTGCGTATTGCATTCTCTAGCGTTGCAGGGATATCAGAGAAAGAGATTGCATCGATTATTACCGGCCAGCCCTATATCGACCTGGCCGACTTCTATCGCAGATCTGGTGCATCAACACCGGTGATTGAGAATCTGATTATGACTGGCGCCTTTGATTCGGTGCATACCAATCAGCGTGATCTCTTGTTGCACTTTAGCGACCTACAGAAATCACCAGTTGCACATATTCCAGGATCACAACTCACCTTTGGTTTTGCAGCTCCTGCACTTGAAAGCAGTGGCCTGCAGCCGCTGAATGTGGCTGAGAAGGTGCGCAGTGAAGTTGAAAGACTCGGCATGGATGTCACCCAACATATGCTCAGCTTCTATGCGCCATTTCTCAATGCGATAGGTGCTGTGAAATCCTCAGATTTACTTTCTCATCGCTCTAATTCATCAGTCCTTGTTGCAGGAGTGAAAGTGGCGCTGCAAACCCCGCCGGTGCGCTCGGGTCGCCGCGTCATCTTCTTAACTCTCGATGATGGTTATGGGTGCAGTGATTCAACATTCTTTCCTGATGCACAAGTCGATCACGCATCAACTCTTTATTCGACATCACTTCTCTTGGTGCGCGGGCAGACCCGTCGCACAGGCGCCCGAGGCATCTCTATCCGCGCAACAGCAGTGTGGGACTTAAGGCTTGCTTACGAAAAATGGCGTAGCCAAGCAGATAGTGTGGCGATATGAGTATGCAAGAGGCGCAAGAGCCCACCATCTTGCATGTCGATATGGATGCCTTCTATGCATCTGTCGCCGAACTCGATAACCCGCAATATAAAGGCAAGGCACTTGTTGTCGGAGCTGGTGTGCGCGGAGTAGTTCTGTCAGCAAATTACGAAGCTCGCAAATTTGGAATTAGAGCTGCAATGCCCGTGGGACGTGCAAAGCGGATGGCACCACATGCAATCTTTATCCCACCTGAACACCATAGATACTCTGAAATCTCAGAGCGCGTAATGACAATCTTTAACTCCTACACACCACTGGTGGAGCCAATATCTCTCGATGAAGCATTTCTCGATGTCACAGGTTCTAAGAAGCTATTTGGCACAGGACGTGAGATAGCAGCGTTGATTCGTGCGCAGGTGGAGAAAGAGGAGGGCATTACCTGCTCAGTCGGTATCGCACCTTCTAAGTTCATCGCAAAGCTTGCATCCCAACATTGCAAACCTAATGGCATGCTTGAAATTAAATCTGATCGCATCCTTGAATTTCTTCATCCACTTCCTGTGCGCGCCATTTGGGGAGTGGGACCAAAGACAGCTGAATCCCTAGATCGCTTAGGGCTACATACCGTTGCCGATATCGCCAATACTGCGCGCTCCACACTCATTCGCGCACTGGGGGATGCAACAGGTGAATCACTCTATGAACTTGCATGGGGGCGTGATTATCGCGATGTGGTGGTCAATGAACCAGAGAAAAGTATTGGCAATGAAGAGACATTCTCGCGCGATATAGATTCACCGGAGGAGATCTTGCGTGAATTCTTACGGATGAGCGAGAAAGCTACTGCGCGTTTGCGCGATGCGGGGCTCTTTGCAAAGACGATCACCATCAAGATTAAATTTGCAGATTTCACATCGATTACGCGTTCTAAGACTCTGCCACTTGCTATCGATAGCACCCATGAGACATATGAAGTGGTGAAGAAGTTATATCTTGCTCTGCGCAATGACGGTGCTCGCATTCGCTTAGTGGGGGTCTCCTTAAGTAACTTGCAGCAGGATGTGCCGGTCCAACTTGAACTAGGGGCCCGTGAACGTGGGTGGCGAGAGGCAGATAGCGCTATAGATAAGGCAACTGCCCGATTTGGAAGCGCCAGTGTGCGCCCAGGACGCTTAATTGAGCCCGAAAAGGGGCAGGAGAGCGAGTAAGTAGCGCGTATTTAGGAACTGTTGTATTTTGGCTATATGCCTTTATCTGATCGCGAACGGCGCCTGCTGGCTGAGATGGAAGAAGCTCTCGCCACAGATGACCCACGCCTTCAATCACGTTTAGCTGCCACAACGATGACTGCTTCTCGTCCGCGGATCCTTCTCGGAGTGAGCTTGAGCTTTATCGGTATCGCCATCATCTTCGGTGGGTTGATCTCAAAGACCACTCTTGTGGGAGTTATCGGCTTCCTGGTGGCGCTGGTGGGCGTTCTCATGCTCATACGCTCCATCGGCTCAATCTCTACTACCCGCACATCAACTCCCAAGGGAGCCCGTAAATCCTTAAGCGCTCGCCTTGAGGAGCGTTGGGATCGTCGTAACTTCCAGTAAGTAAGCCCTTACTCCTTAAGCCCTGGCCAGATGGTCGGGGCTTTTTTACGTCCAAAATCAGGCCCGAAATCGGTGGGGAGAGGTGGGGCGGGATAGGGAAAATAATGGGTAAGAGTGGTGTAAAAAGGGGGAAAGTGGTGTAAAGTGGGGAATTGAGCGCTGAATTCACGCTCAGACCAACTTGGGGAAGGTGGTGAAAACGATGTTTCTCGGCACACATGAACCACGCCTTGATGAGAAAGGTCGCCTGATCCTTCCCGCCAAATTCCGTGAGGATCTCTCAGCTGGATTGGTAATTACTAAGGGACAAGAGCGATGCCTCTATGTCTTCCCATCATCAGAATTCGCAACGATCACTGAGACGTTGCGCCAAGCACCAGTGACTGCAAAGAGCGCTCGCGATTACCAGCGCGTGATGTTTGCAGGCGCCCACGATGAAATTCCTGATCGCCAAGGTCGCGTGACTATTCCGCAAGGCCTACGCACATATGCGGGCCTTGAAAGAGAGTGCGTCGTAATCGGTGCAAATACTCGCGTTGAAATCTGGGATAGCGCTGCATGGAGTGCATACCTCGCAGATCGCGAAAAAAGTTTTGCTGATGTCTCTGAAGAAGTTTTTCCGGGACTTTTTTAGAACATCAGCAAAAAACATTTAAGACAACTTAATAGCACTACTGAATAGAAAAAAGTAAGACAGCAGAACACAACTACATAGAGCGCTCATTTGTGGCCACCGCCGACCTTTCCAAGCATGTTAGGCCGGCAGCGGCGCCCCTTCCCCGGCGTCGCTACTGAAAAAAGATCCGTCGGCCGGCGGTGACCAGAGATGAGCGCTCGAAAGTTTTTGCAGTAGTAGGTAGTTAAGAGAACGGGGGAGAAGTTGCAACATATATCTGTAATGCGCGATCGCTGCGTCGACCTTCTCGCTCCCGCAATTCTCACCTCCAGTAACCCAGTTATCGTTGATGGAACTCTCGGCCTTGGTGGTCACACAGAAGCCCTCCTACAACGTTTTGAAAACCTCACAGTTATTGGCATTGATCGCGATGAGATTGCACTCGAGCGCGCAACTAAGCGCCTGGCACCTTTCGCAGATCGCCTTAAAACAGCACATTGCGTCTTTGATCAGATTGAAAGCGTTGTTGAAGGCTTTGGGTATAGCCACATCAATGGTGCGCTCTTTGACTTAGGTGTCTCATCGATTCAGCTCGATGAGAGCGAACGTGGCTTCTCGTACTCACAAGATGCCCCCCTTGATATGCGCATGGATCGCAGCCGTGGAATAACAGCCTCAGAGATCCTTAATACATACGAACCAGGCAAGCTTGTTCAGATTCTTCGCACCTATGGTGAAGAGAAGTTTGCAACGCGCATCGTTGAAAATATCGTTAAAGCCCGCGCGAAGGCGCCACTGAATTCAACGACAGAGCTTGCAACTCTTGTGAAGGAGAGCATCCCAGCTGCTACTCGTCGCACAGGTGGCAATCCCGCAAAGAGAACTTTCCAGGCACTGCGCATTGAGGCAAATGATGAACTCGGCGCGATTACTCGCGCACTTCCTGATGCTCTAGAACTCTTGATGGTCGGCGGTCGCCTTGTGGTGATGTCCTTCCAATCTCTTGAAGATCGCATCGTCAAAGAAATCTTTGCAGAAGCATCCACTTCTAAATCTCCTCGCAATCTTCCCGTTGAACTTCCTGAATACGCAGCGAAGTTCTCACTGGTCTTTCGCTCGAGTGAGACCCCAACAGCGCAAGAACTTGAATCCAATCCACGTTCGGCATCTGTGCGCCTTCGTGCAATTGAGAGGGTGGCTGCGTAATGTCGATAGCTAGCGCCCGTAAAATTTCAGCTGCGCGTCCTGCGGCCAAGAAGCCAGCAGTCAAGGCGAAGAAGCAGGTTGCAGAGCGCACCGCAGAAATCATTTCCGGTCTCTTTCCTGAGATGTCATCAGGTGCTCGCGCAACGCATAAGCACTTTGCAACATTTCTTACCGTTGTGAGCGCACTTGGATTCCTCACACTACTTGGAATCAATACCCTCCTTGCCCAAGATGCATTCACGCTCTCTAATCTTAAGATTGAAGCTAAGGCTGTCGCTGATCAGCGCGATGCGATCAATCGCAGTATCGATTCTTATGCAGCGCCGGAACGATTGGCAGCAGCTGCCACAGCGCTAGGCATGCGCCCTTCAGAGACTCCCGTATTTCTTGATCTCACACCCCTTGAGAGCGGTGTGACCAATGGGTAATTTGCTCCTTGCTAAATCACGTATCAATATCTTGGTCATTGGAATCTTTCTTCTCTTCACACTTCTTGCCTGTCAGCTCTTTCGCGTTCAGGTAGTGCAGGCCAGTAACTATCAGCGCAAGGCTGCTAATGAGATGCAGTCCACTCGCACCATTCCTGCTCCTCGCGGAGATATCACCGATGTCAATGGAATCGCCTTTGCTCGAAGCGTTTCTGCAATCACTGTCGTCGTCGATCAAACACAGATTACCGATGCAGCGCGAGTGGCTAACTTTGTTGCGCCAATCCTTGGGCTATCTGTGGCAGATGTTCAAGAGAACATCACGGGTACTCGCAAATACTCCATCGTCTTGAAAAATGGTCGCCCCGCTTTATGGGATAAGTTGACTGAAGCAATTTATGAATACAACAAGACCCTTGATGATAAGCACTTTGATAAGCGCATCATCGGCTTCTTCCCTGAGCGCTCCTATATTCGCGAATATCCATCAGGACAGTTGATTTCATCTCTTGTTGGCTTTGTTCGCGCAGATGGAATCGGCGCAACTGGCCTTGAATCAAGTCTGAACTCAACGATTACAGGCACAGCAGGTAAGTACTCCTTTGCACGCGGGTATGGAGCTGAAATTCCTGGCTCTCAGCGCGAGATCATTGCAGCAAGTGCGGGCACAAATATTCGACTAACTATCGATCGCGATGTGCAGTGGGTTGCTGCAAAGGCGATTGCTGATGCTGTGAAATCCTCAGCTGCTACCAGTGGAACTGTGATTGTGATGGATCCAAAGACGGGTGCAATCGTGGCTCATGCAACTGCTCCAACATTTAATCCGAATAACACGAAGAACGTTGCACTCTCCTTGATGCGCAATCCATCGGTGCAAGATGTGTATGAACCAGGCTCAACGGGCAAAGTCATGACCATGGCTGCAGCTCTTGAAGAGAAGACCATTACACCGACAACAGTATTTTCAGTGCCCTACATGCTAAAGCGCGGTGGTTCCACATTCCACGATCACGAACGCCATGCAACACAACATTTGACTACATCAGGAATCCTTGCAGTCTCAAGTAATACAGGAACTATCAAGGTGGGTGAGACTCTCAGCCACGACACTTTATATAATTATCTGGCTAAGTTTGGAATTGGAACGAAGACAGGTTCAGGCTTACCGGGTGAATCAGCAGGGCTCTTACGTGTTGTCTCAGATTGGTCTGGAACTACAGCGCCAACAGTTGCCTTCGGCCAGGGATATTCAGTAACTGCGATGCAGGCAACGAGTGTCTTTGCAACGATTGCCAACAATGGAGTGCGTGTGTCACCAACGGTGATTGCAGGAACCAGTGATGCATCAGGACACTTCACGCCAACGGCTAACCGCAGCAGCGTTCGAGTTGTCAGCGAAGATACAGCGATTAAATTACGTCTTATGATGGAGAGCGTCGTATCTGGCCAAGGAACTGCGCCTAGCGCTGCAATTCCTGGTTATCGCGTTGCAGGTAAGACGGGTACTGCGATGCGTTATGACCAGAACACAGGTCGCTATAGCGGATACACCGCATCCTTTATTGGTTTTGCACCAGCAGATGCGCCACGTTATGTCATCAGCGTGACGCTTCAAGATCCTAAGAATGGTCACTATGGCGGATCCCTTGGTGGGCCAGTGTTTAAGAAGGTAATGACCTTTGTTCTTCAATCAGAACATGTTGCTCCAACGGGCACAAAGATTCTTCCTGTTGCACTTACTCAATCAGAGCTCACTCGAGCTCGCGCCACACAGGTAAGCGCTAAGAAGCAATGATTCGCCCACTCGCACCGTTTACTGCGACCCTCGAGAACGCGGCGCAGTTAGTGGGTGCTTCCCTTCATGGTGCTGATCTCTCCTTTACAGGCATCACTCATGTGGACTCTGAAGTAGAAGTAGGCGATCTCTTTATTGCTGTTGCAGGGGCTCACGTGCACGGGGCAACTTTTATTGATAAGGCAGTAAAGCGTGGGGCGGTTGCGGTGCTCACTGATGAAGCAGGTCTTGCGTATTGCACATCAATTCCTGCACTCGTTGTGAGCGATGTGCGCACGGCAGGTGCGCTAATCTCAGCTTCGCTCTATCAAAATCCAACCAGAGATATTGCAAGTATTGGAATCACGGGCACTAATGGCAAGACAACAGTGTCCACACTTCTCTATCAAATCTTTACAGCTGTAGGGCGCGATACGGGGCTCATTGGCACAGTGGAGACACGTATTGGTGCTGAGGTCATGAAGAGTTCGCGCACGACACCTGAGGCAGCTGAACTCCAAGCACTTGCAGCTGTGATGCGTGAGCGGCACATGCGCCATCTTGTGATGGAAGTTTCTAGCCATGCACTCACGCTGAAGCGTATGAAGGGCTCACACTTTGCAATAGCTGCCTTTACCAATCTGACTCAAGATCACCTTGATTTCCATCAGGATATGGATTCTTACTTTGCAGCTAAGGCCGCGCTCTTTACATCAGAGTATGCGCAGCAAGCATTTATCAATATTGATTCGTCATACGGTCAGCGCTTAGCCGATGAAGTAAAGATTCCGATGACGACGCTCTCTCGCTCCAATAAGTCAGCTACCTGGCACTTTACTGAGACTCATAACGTTGCACGTGGTGTTGAATTTAGTGCTCGTGGTGCTGGTGGAATCTTGATTGATTCTCATACCCAACTCTGCGGTGGTTTTAACCTTGATAATCTCTTACTTGCTTTGGCTATCGCAGTGGAGTGTGGAATTGATCCGATTGAACTTGCGGCAATCACGCCATCCTTAACAGGAGCTCCTGGTCGACTTGAAGCAGTTTCATTGGGCCAGCGCTATAGAGCCTTCGTTGACTATGCGCATTCACCTGATGCAGTCAGTAATGTTCTTGCAGCTGCGCGAGAATTTACCCCTGGAAAGATTATTGCTGTCTTAGGGTGTGGGGGAGACCGCGATGCAGGTAAGCGCCCTCTCATGGGTCGCGCACTTGTTGAAGGCGCTGACGTTGCAATCTTCACAAGTGATAATCCGCGCTCTGAAAAGCCGAGTGAGATCCTCAAGCAGATGACTTCATCGCTAAATTTCAAGGAACCCTCACAAATTATTGAAGATCGCACAGATGCAATCCGTGCAGCGATTGCTCTGGCCACAGATGATGACACGGTATTAGTGCTGGGTAAGGGCCATGAGAGTGGGCAAGAGATTGCTGGAGTAGTTACCGCCTTTGATGATCGCCTTGTCTTAGCTCAAGCAATTGAGGCAAAACCATGATCGCTATGAAGGCATCGGAGATTGCATCCGTTGTTCAGGGCGCATTGCATGGCGATGATGTCACCGTGACTGAAGCTGCGGTCATTAACTCATCGGATGCCACACCAGGTTCACTCTTCTTAGCGATTAAGGGTGAGCGAGTAGATGGCCATGACTTTGTTGCAGATGCCCGATCACATGGGGCAGTTCTCACTCTTGCAACGAAGAGCGTTGAAGGTCCTCATATTGTTGTTGCAGATGTTGTTCTTGCACTGGGCAAGCTTGCTCAGCATGTGCGAAGCAATCTCCTTAACCTGACAGTCATTGGTATTACCGGATCGCAAGGAAAGACCACGTCAAAGGAATTACTGCTTGCCATACTTTCAGCAGCAGCGCCGACTGTGGCACCGCATGGAAATTACAATAATGAGATTGGTGCACCTCTTTCACTGCTTCACTGCACAGAAGAGACGAAGTACTGCATCGTTGAAATGGGAGCGCGCCATAAGGGCGATATCGCTCACCTGTGCACCATTGCCCAACCCAATATCGGTCTCGTACTGAAAGTCGGCACTGCGCACGTTGGCGAATTCGGTTCGATTGAGGCAATTGCGCAGACTAAGTCAGAACTGATGAGTTCATTGAGCGCTGAAGCAATCGGAATCTTGGGCACATATGATTCATTTACACCGAAGATGGCAGCGCTGCATAAGGGAAAGAACCTCACCTTCGGTGAAGGTCCTGAGTGTGATATTCGTGCAACAGATATAGAAGTGCGTGAAGGCAGAGCACATTTTGATCTTGTTACTCCAGAAGGACGCAGCGCTGTGGGACTTCGCATTGTTGGATTACATCAGGTAGCAAATGCTCTTGCCGTTGCATCTGTGGCAACTGTTCTAGGTTTCTCACTTGATCAAATCGCAAGCGGTCTATCGACTGCAGAATCTCATGCGAAGTGGCGTATGGAGATTATTGAACTTCCATCCCTGGTACTTATCAATGATGCATATAACGCTAGCCCTGAAGCGATGGAGGCAGCGATGCAGACATTGGTTCTCTTTGCGCAGGAGCGCGGGGGAGAATCGTGGGCCTTCTTAGGAAAAATGCATGAACTCGGCGAGTCATCAGATGCCGATCATGCAGGTATTGGCACCCTTGCCTCAGAACTTGGAATCGATCACCTGGTCTGCGTTGGGGCTCCTCAGTATGGAGCCGCGATTGCAGCAGGCAGTGCTACCTCAGTTCATCTCTGTGTCGATAAAGCTGCAGCGCTCGTTGTTGCATCACATATCAACCCAGGTGATGTTGCTCTGGTGAAGGCATCGCGATCAGAGAAGTTAGAAGAACTTGCGGATGCAATATCTGCGCAGTGGATGGCACGAGTAGATGAGAGTGAGGAGAAGGCATGAAGCTGATTTTGATTGCTGGAGCACTCGCACTATTCATTACACTCTTTGGAACCCCAGCTCTGATTAAAGTTCTAGCACGTCGTGGCTATGGACAGATCATTCGCGATGACGGTCCATCAACGCACCACACAAAGCGCGGAACTCCCACTATGGGCGGGATCATCATTATCTTCGCAGCACTCGTTGGCTATCTTCTTTCGCACCTTCTGACTCAAAGTTCTGTCACCGTTTCAGCAATTCTTATTCTTGGCCTTGTTATTTCACTGGGATTAGTTGGATTTCTCGATGACTACATGAAGGTCTCTCGACAGAATTCACGCGGAATTAGCGGTAAGCAGAAGATCTTCGGGCAAGTTCTCTTTGCCTCCATCTTTGGTTATCTCGGTACACGCTTTCCTGACGGAGATGGATTGACTCCGATTTCACAGAATCTCTCCACACTTCGCGATACAAGCATCACCCTAGGTGTCGTTCTTGTTGTTATCTGGATTGCGCTGATGGTCACTGCTACAAGTAATGGAGTTAATCTCACGGACGGACTTGATGGACTTGCAACAGGTGCGTCTGTGATGACATTCCTCGCCTTTGTTCTTATTGGTGTGTGGGAGTTTGGCCAGAGCTGTGCGATTTCAGCTTCAAGTAATTGCTATAACGTGCGCGATCCACTCGACCTTGCAGTTCTTGCAGCAGCCTTTGCCGGAGCATGTACTGGATTCCTCTGGTGGAATGCATCTCCTGCCAAAATCTTTATGGGAGATACCGGCTCTCTTGCACTCGGTGGCGCACTTGCAGGACTTGCCGCATCTCTGCGCGTGCAGTTACTACTTATTCCTCTTGGTGGACTCTTCGTCATCATCACACTCTCTGTCGCAATGCAGATCATCTACTTCAAACTCACAGGCGGAAAACGTCTCTTTAAGATGGCGCCTCTTCAACACCACTTCGAACTTTTGGGTTGGGACCAAGTCACCATCGTGCTTCGCTTCTGGATTATTGCGGGGCTAAGCGTGGCGCTCGGTCTTGGACTCTTCTATACGCAATGGGTTGCAAGTTAAAGCACCATGGCTCATGCACTCTATACACATCTAGATGGCAAGCGGATTCTCGTTGCCGGTGCAGGTGTAACGGGTGCTGCATGTGCGCGGGCACTGGCAAAACGTGGCTCACTTGTCACCATCGTTGATGAGAAGGTAACCGAACTTGATGATTTCACCGTCATTACTCCAGAGCGTGTGAAGTTTTCAAACTTCGATCTCTTACTGGTTTCACCTGGATGGAAAGAAGATCACCCCGTTGTTGTGGCAGCTCGCGCCGCTCGTATTGCTCTGATCAATGAAGTAGACCTTGCATGGAGCTTGAAGGCGCCAGGACAGAAGTGGCTTGCACTGACCGGAACTAATGGCAAGACAACGACAGTTGAGCTCGCAGCTGCAATGCTGCGAAGTGGTGGGTTATCTGCCATTGCGTGTGGCAATGTCGGCACGACAGTCATTGAGGTCGTTGAATCAGCAGAAAAGTATGACTACCTCGTTCTTGAACTCTCCTCCTTTCAACTTCACTGGTTGGAAGATGCTGAATTTGTCTCGTGCGCAGTCCTAAATATCGCCCAAGACCATCTTGATTGGCATGGAAGTTTTGATGCCTATGCCAAAGATAAATTATCTATTCTTGATAAATCAGCCACCGCAATTCTCAATAGCGATGATGGCGAAATAGTTCTGCGCACTACACATTGGCAGGGGCGCAAAGTCTTCTTCTCACTCGATACGCCAGCACCTGGTGAGATTGGAGTGGTGGAAGAACTCCTTGTTGATCGCGCATTTGTGGCAGACCCACAAGAGGCTGCGATGATCTCTGAACTCATTGAAGTCACACCCACAGTTCCTCACAATGTTTCTAACGCACTGGCTGCTGCAGGCCTTGCCCGCACAGTGGGCGTTAGCCACGAGGCAATCCGCAGCGCTATTACTGAGTTCATTCCCGGGCGCCATCGCATTGAGAAAGTTCTAGAACTCAATGGAGTTACATGGATTAATGATTCCAAGGCAACTAATCCCCATGCAGCATCTGCAGCGATTATGTCGGCGCTCTCCGTTATCTGGATTGCAGGCGGTCTTGCTAAGGGCGCTGAAATGGGTGAACTTGTTGAGCGCATCAAAACTCGCGTTCGCATAGCAATTCTTATTGGAGAAGATCGTGAGCTCATTGCAAGGGAACTGAGCGCACACGCACCTCACATTGAAGTTATTCGTATTGATACACCTGCTGGATATAGCAAGGGTGGCGATAGCAACGCCTTGATGGAGAGCGTTATCCGCACAGCACATGAGCACGCCAAGTCCGGTGACACTGTGCTTCTCGCGCCAGCGTGCGCATCGATGGATCAATTCAATTCTTATGGCGATCGCGGCGATCGCTTCAGCGCAGCAGTAGAAAAGGTTGTTCGTGATGGCAAGTAAGACACAAGAGCGTTTTCTCGCAAAGCCGGTCAACCATCTCTATATGTTGCTTGTCAGCGCCGGTGCACTGACCTTTATTGGTTTAATTATGGTCTTCTCTGCCTCATCTATTCGCGCGATCGATACACAAGGTAGTGCGATCTCTATCGTGCTTCGCCAGCTCCTCTTTGTTGCAATTTCGATTCCACTTGCTGGATATCTATCCAAACTCTCACTTGCAAAGTGGGAGATTCTTGCGCGCTTGGGTCTTATTCTCTCTATAGGTCTGCTTGGACTCCTATTAATTCCTGGCCTAGGTAAAACCGTCAATGGAAATACAAACTGGATCAACCTGAGATTTATCGATGTGCAACCCAGTGAGCTTGCTAAGTTCTTGATGATTTTATGGGCCAGCTATCTGCTTGCTCGTAAGGAGAAGGCAGGACGTCACACCGTCAATGTCTTTGCACTCATTGGCCCAGGCTTTCTCTTAATTATGGCGATGATTATGTATGGCCGCGATTTAGGAACAGCTTCCGTCGTTGCTGCGATTCTTGCAGGCCTACTCTTTGTCTCTGGTATTCAGCTTCGCCTCTTTGGATGGCTTACAGCAGCGGGTGCACTGGCACTCGCTGGGCTGATTGCAACATCCGGATATCGCGCACAACGTTTCTTAGTCTTTCTTGATCCTTTTGCTCCCGAAGATTACAAATATGCGGGATGGCAACCAGCCCATAGCTTGCTCGGACTTGCAAGCGGTGGTCTCTTTGGAGTGGGTCTTGGTGGAAGCAGACAGAAGTGGGGCAACCTCGCTGAGGCTCACACCGACTTTATCTTCTCTGTCATCGGTGAAGAACTTGGACTTGTTGGAACATTAAGCGTTCTTATCTTGCTGGCAACTCTGATCTACTCCATCTTCCGCATTGCACTACGTGCCGAAGAGCCGATGGTTCGCTATGCATGCGCTGGTATTGGTTGCTGGATCACAGTGCAGTCATTTCTTAATATTGGTTCTGCCACAAGTGTTCTTCCAGTTGTGGGCGTGACTCTTCCCTTAGTCTCATACGGTGGTTCAGCACTGGTGGCAACGCTCTGCGCTCTCGGCTTTGTTGCAGGGGCAGCTTTGCGTGATCCTGCAGTGCGAAAAGAGATAGTGAAGAAGCGCACAGCATGACACGAGTACTTTTTGCAGGCGGTGGCACAGCAGGCCATGTGGAGCCAGCTCTTGCCGTTGCTCGTCAATGGAGAGCGCAACATCCGGATTCCAAAATCACATTTGTCGGCACACGCGAAGGACTTGAGGCACGGTTAGTTCCTGCTGCAGGTTTTGATCTTCGCTTCATTACGAAGGTTCGCATCGCCCGTCGTATCTCTCCCTCACTACTGATTGCTCCCTTTGCACTCCTTCGCTCTGTTGCACAATCAGTTGCGCTGATGCGCAAGGCAGACCTTGTCATTGGTTTCGGGGGATATGTATCGGCACCTGCTTATCTTGCAGCTGCACTGACTCGCACACCCATCGTTATTCACGAAGCAAATGCTCGAGCAGGTATTGCCAATCGACTTGGCGCACTCTTCACAGCGCACACAGCTATTGCCCATCCCATAGATTCAGGAAAACTCTCACATGCACTGCTTGCGGGGCTTCCGCTGCGTGAAGATGTTGTGAGCGCCTATCGCTTAGCATCTGGCAATTGGGAGCAGGCTCGCACTTCTGCCAAGAGTGCACTTGGTTTTGATTCTGCAAAGCCGCTGATCTTTATCTTTGGTGGATCACAAGGATCGGTTGCCTTAAATGCGGTCATCACAGAGGCTCGTTCAGAGTTATGTGCTGGTGGCATTCAGATTCTTCATGGATTAGGTGCTCGCAATGCATCTCCTTCTGCCATGGCTGGATATCAAGGCCATGGATATATCGCCGATATGGCAACTGCCTATTTAGCTGCAGATCTTGTTATCTCTCGCAGTGGCGCTGTGACATGCGCTGAGGTCAATACCTTGGGACGATTTGCTCTCTTTATTCCTCTTCCGATTGGCAATGGAGAGCAGGAGCTCAATGCTCGATCTCTCGTGTTGCAATCACGTGCACGCATCCTTGCGCAGAGTGATTTCACGCCATCGTGGTTGAGCGCGCATATCAAGGAGCTGCTGTCACAAAGTCAGAGCGCGCCTATCGCAGGTTCAGATGTCGATATCAACGCTGCATCTAAGATGGTCTCACTCATGGAACACGCGCTGCACGGAGGTAAGTAAGTGGATTCGCTGAAAGGCAAGAAGATTCACTTTATTGGCATTGGCGGATCTGGCATGAGTGGTCTTGCTCGCATTGCACTCTCTGACGGAATCTCAGTAACAGGCTCTGATGCAAAAGATTCATCTGTCCTCTTAGCCCTTCGCGCACTCGGTGCGCAGGTCTATTCATCCCATGAGGCAGCACATGTTCATGGCGCAGATGTTGTTATTTACTCCACTGCTATTGCGGCATCGAACCCTGAAATGGCCTATGCAGTTGAACGTTCCATTCCCATTCTTACTCGCGCACAGGCACTCGCGCTCTTAATGAAGGGCTCCACCAGCATTGCTGTTGCCGGAACACATGGAAAGACAACGACATCTTCGATGATGACTGTGGCGCTACAAGCATGTGGTGTGGATCCATCATTTGCCATCGGTGGAACCCTGAATGCATCTGGCTCTAATGCACACCGTGGAACTGGAAATTTCTTTGTGGCAGAAGCCGATGAATCAGATGGCTCCTTTGTTGAATACAAGCCACTTGCTGCAATAGTGACCAACGTTGAACATGATCACGTGGACTTCTTTCACACCCCAGAGGCTGTCACTGCAGCCTTTGACTCATTTGCCGCAACCATCTCACCGGATGGTTTCTTGGTCTATTGCGCAGATGATGCAGGCTCTGCACGTCTTGGCACATCAGGCGTGAAGTGCACAGCTGTCTCCTACGGTGAGGCAGAAGGTGCCGACCTTCGCATTGATCAGATTGAGCTTAAAGCTGCTTCATCATCTGCTCGCGTGATGTGGCGAGGACGAGCAGTGGGGCATCTGGAGATGCAAATTCCAGGCCATCACAATCTTCTCAATGCAGCAGGCTGTATTGCGATGGGCCTCTTGCTAGAAATGCCTATCCATCAACTTCTGGAAGGCTTACATAACTTCCGTGGCGCTGGTCGTCGCTTTGAGTTAAAGGCGACAGAACACGGCATTCGCATCATCGATGATTATGGCCACCATCCCACTGAAATTACAGTGACGCTTCAAGCAGCGCGGCGCTATGCAGGAGATGGTCGAGTACTTGTGATCTTCCAGCCACATCGTTATTCACGCACGCAAGCATTTATGAATGAATTTGCTACATCATTAGATCTTGCAGATGATGTCACTCTGCTTGAAATCTATGCAGCCAGTGAAAAACCAATACATGGAATTACCTCAGAGCTGATTGCTGAGAAGATGAGTAAGGGCCACTTCATCCCCAATTTTGTAGCAGCCTCTGAACGCGTTATTGATATGGCAAAACCTGGAGATGTGATCATCACTCTTGGGGCAGGAGATGTGAACTCTCTTGCTCCGATCATTGCCGAAGGGTTGCAACGTCGCTTTGCGTAATTTTTCCAAGGCTCCTTTAGTCGGTGCCTTCATTGCCGCACTCTTTGCAGGACTTGTCTATCTCTTTGCCTGGTCTTCAATCTTTGCAGTTTCAACGGTAGCCATTACAGGTGCTCCGACTGCTGAGACAGAGAAATCCATCTCCCAGATTGCTGCAATCTCTTCTGGACAAAAACTTGCACGAGTGGAACC
>JBDLSZ010000012.1:0-20858 GCA_039799305.1 Actinomycetota bacterium | reverse complement strand
GCTCTCACAGTCATAGTTACGGGAATTACTGCAGGTTATCTGCCGTGGTTCTTCTTCCAAGATCGCACAGTATTTTCCTTCTATGCCATTGTCTTTGAACCTTTTCTCATTCTTGCACTTGTCTATTGCGCCCGTTCCATACTGACTAATTACGGGCGCACAGGAGAGATTGTTGTGGCAGGGGTATATATCGTGCTCTTCTTTAACTTCTTATACTTCTTGCCGCTCTATATGGGCGATCTCATCACCTATGACGCATGGCATGCACGCATGTGGTTTGCGAGCTGGATTTAATTATTCGTTAGCAGCGCGCATTTCGCGAAGCTTCTGCACTGCTTCATCTGCAAGCTGTTGATCAAATACTTCATCGCGTGAAGGAGCAGCTGCAGCAAGTGCTTCGCGTTCTAGACGCTCTTGCTCTTCAGTCCATCTACCAGGTTCGGTCAGATCAAGGACGCGCTTTGATTGCACTGCCTTAGGAGCATTGACATATGTTGGAACTGGAATCTCGTTAGGTTGCCACTGCGCACGAGATTGCGCTGTTCCCTTAGGAAGAAGTGTCACGCCAGTGAGTTCGCGCTCTGATAATGGAACCCAGTGATCCTGATTAATTTTGATTTCACTCTGAGAGTTAGATGAGAGCACATCTGCAAGATTGGTATGTGAAACACCTTCAGTGGTGCGATGCAGTTGATTGACACGTCGGCGCGTGATGCGTTCGCTATTTTCTTGACGTCGGACATGGGCGATATAGAGAAGTAAGCCCGTGACTGGAATAGCGATTGCGATATATGTGAATGTCTGCATGATTGCACCTGCCGTTGTGAGGATAAGTGTTGTAGTAATTAGTGAAAAGATAATTCTGCGGCGCATGAGTTGCTGTGCGACGCGTCCTGCACGATCTACATCTGTATAAATTGCTCCGGAGCCAATCTGTGCACCCGGTGTAGCACTTGCAACTACTCGCAGTGCGCTCTTATAACGTTCGACGCTCTTTCCTGAGAATTCATTCTTGTTATGTACCCAGCGTGGCAGAAAATAGGCAACCCACATGCCAATAATTGCTAGATAGATAATTCCTGAAGCCATGATGGGTCAAGGTTAGAGGCGACTGTGCGTAACTCTGTGGATTTCAAGGGGGGTTTACTGAATTAATTCATTGCTCTTTACATAGGAAAGATGGTCTCTCCATGCGCCATCGATATGTAAGAAGGCCTTTCTCTGGCCTTCAAGAACATACCCAGCTTTCTCGGCAACTCTGCATGAGGCAGCATTTTCAGGGCGCACATTGATCTCGATGCGATGTAGCCCTAATTGAGAGAATCCAAAAGCAGTGACCAGCTTTACCGCCTGCGTTGTATAGCCACGACTGGCATAGTTGCGATCAATCCAATAACCGATATGGGCACCGCGCAATGCGCCCAACATAACTCCGCCCATTGTTATCTGGCCGATGAGAGTAGCTCCGTTCCAGATGAGGAAAGAGTAAGAACGCCCAGCGCGGGCTTCGCGATGAAGCAGATAGACCATTTCATAGAACGATGGGCGAGCCTGATTCTCATATGCCGGTGAATCGTGAGGGATGAGAGGAAGTGTTGCCTCCCATGGAGTGAGCCACTCCTTATTTTCTGCGCGAACTTCATTCCATGCAGATCTATCTCGAAAACGGGCGGGACGAAGAGTGATTTCATCACCATAGAGCGTTACTGGCCACATGAGATCACCTCTCTTACTTAGAGATAGCGGCGTTCAAGAATTACGACAGTGACCTGCGCGCCCGCAGACAAACTTGTTTCACCTTCAGGAACTGCGATAAATGAGTTTGCATCAGAGAGTGTTGCTTGCTCATCTTGTGAAGAAAGAGGAGCTACAGACTTTCCATCTTCACTCAGAATTGCTCGCACATAAGAACGGTAACCACCGGATGAAGTCAGAGCCTTCTCAAGCTTTGCCTTCACTGAAGGGCGGTGAATAGTTGCTGTGCCAAGCATTGTGCGAATCATCGGACGAATCAGAAGTTCAAAGGAGATATATGCAGCAATCGGATCTCCTGGAAGAGTCACAACAGGGGTCTTATCAGGACCAATAGTTCCAAAATTGTGTCGACCGCTGGATTCAATAGAGATTTCAACAGTTTTGATTTCACCCATCTTCTCTAAGGTGCGAGTAATGAGATCAAATGAATCATCGTGACGCTCACCGCTAATAATGATCAGGTCTGCGCGAACGAGCTGATCTTCAATCACGCTCTGCAATTGTGATTCATCATCAGGAATAGAGTGCACGCGATAAGCAACTGCGCCGACTTCTCGTACTGCAGTTGTGAGTAACCACGAATTAGTTTCATACTCTTCATCAGTTTTAAGTGGAACGCCAGGTTCAACTAAGTCAGGACCTGCTGAAATCACAACGACGCGTGGGTGTGGGCGGGTAGGAAGATGATCAAGGCCAATCGATGCAGCCAAACCAATCTGAGTCGAACGGATTCGACTACCGGCCTTCATCACAAGGCGTTCACCCGCATAAATATCTTCAGCCAGAGTTCCATCGTGTGCATCGAGCAAAGGCATATCAAAGGGCTCAAGGGGACGGCATAGATCTAGAAGAGAGGTAAGTACTTCATCTACACGCACACGTTCTGACATAATCACTAACCTTACTTGTACATCACTTACTACTAGGGGATTTCCATGGGTCTTGGCGAAGAAAAGTCAGCACTTCGCACTCGATATCGTCACGAACGTAAGGAGCGTTACATAGAACACAGCTTTCAATATCTTGCTGCATCTCCCGAAATTGCCAATGCACAGTGCGTCGCAAGTTATATGTCACATCTCGATGAGCCTGACACCTCAGCTCTCAATAAAGCGCTCATCGCAGCAGGCAAGGTTTTGCTTCTTCCTAGAATCAATGGGGACCAACTTGATTGGGTGAAGTGGGATGGATCGCAATCAAGCCTTGTTGCTAATAAGAAAAAGATTCTGGAACCGACAGGAGATGCTTTTGACGACCTTGCCACAATTGATGTCGTCATTGTTCCTGCACTGCGTATTGATAGAAGTGGCTACCGATTAGGTCAAGGTGGTGGCTACTACGACCGCGCACTTCCCAGACTTTCTGCTTGGTCCATTGGTTTGATTCACCCCGATGAAATATCGAGTGAAGATTTGCCTCGCCAAGAATGGGATCAACCACTGGATGCCGCAGCAACTCCAGATCTCGTTCTGCGCTTTAGAAGGTAGTAATTAAGGAAGGTTGCGCGCAATCACAATGCGCTGAATCTGATTAGTACCCTCATAAATCTGAGTAAGTTTTGCATCACGCATCATGCGCTCAACGGGATAGTCAGAGACATATCCATAGCCACCGAGTACCTGCACGGCATCAGTTGTGACTTTCATTGCCACATCTGTTGCATAGGTCTTACTCACAGCCGAGAAGAACTTGAGATCCTTATCTTCGCGCTCACTCTTTGCGGCAGCTGCATAGGTAATCTGACGGGCAGTCTCAACAGCAATTGCCATATCTGCCAACATAAATTGCACACCTTGGAAATCAAATATCTCTTTGCCAAATTGCTTACGTTCATGGGAATACTTCTTGGCGGTATCAAGTGCTCCTTGTGCAATTCCCAGAGCTTGCGCTGCAATGGTGATGCGAGTGTGATCGAGAGTATCCATAGCAAGTGAAAACCCTTTGCCAATCTCGCTGATGCGACGGTCATCACCGATGCTTACATTGTCGAAATAAACTTCACGAGTGGGAGATCCGCGAAAGCCCATCTTCTTCTCAGGTGCTCCAAATGAAACTCCTGGATCAGATTTCTCCACAATAAATGCTGTGATGCCCTTTGATCCAAGTGTTGGATCTGTTTGTGCAATCACTGTATAGAAATGTGATTCTCCTGCATTTGAAATCCACTTCTTACTTCCATTAATAACCCATCCATCGCCTTTGCGTTCAGCCTTTGTCTTCAGCGCTGATGCGTCAGATCCTGCTTCGGATTCAGAGAGGCAGTAGGAGAAACCTTTTCCTTGTGCCAAGGGGCGAAGCCAACGTTCTTTCTGTTCTTTATTTCCACCGAGAATAAGTGGCAATGAACCTAATTTATTGACTGCAGGAATAAGTGATGATGATGCACACACACGTGCTACCTCTTCAATAATGATGCATGCTGCTAGAGCATCAGCGCCATCGCCACCAAACTCAGTGGGAACATGTGCTGCAAAGAGCCCTGCCTTTGTTAAAGCGTTGTGTGCTTCTTGTGGGTAGCGATGATCTTCATCAACTGCATGTGCATGAGGTGCAATTTCTTTTTCAGCTAGAGAACGGACTGAGTCGCGAAGATCGTTATATTCAGATGGCAGAGTGAAGACGTTCTCTAAACTCATGACCCACCTTCTCTCTTATCTCGGCTCTGCAACTGGCGTAAGTACTCATTATATTGAGCAAGCTCATCAGGTTCACCCGTGGCTGCCATGCGGGCTTCATTGCGATCAATGCGCTTAGCCTCGCGTGAGTCATCACGCATCCATTGGATAAAAGTTGCAATGAGAGCCAGGATGATCGGAACCTCGCCCATCCCCCAGGCAATCGAGCCAGCTGCATGTTGGTCAGCTAATAAATCACCGAGCCACGGAGTATTTAAAGAGCCGTAGAAACCTTTATCAATAAGTGTTGTTGTGGCAAGAAGTGCGATCGCAAAGAATGCATGAATACTCATTGCAGCAAAGAGAATAACTATGCGAAATAAATGTGGGATCTTTTTCGGATTGGGATCGATTCCAATGATTACATAGAAGAAGAGGTAGCCGGCTAAGAGAAAGTGCAGATTCATAAAGAGATGGCCCACATGAGACTGCATCAAATTGCCGAAGAGATCGGTGAAGTAGAGAACAAAGAGTGAGCCATCAAAGAGTGCAAGGGCTGTTATCGGATTGGTCAGTACGATGGAGTAGCGTGAATGTAAGAGCGCAATCAGCATTCCACGAACTCCGCGCTCCTCAGGTGTTCGCCCCTGTGGAAGTGTGCGAAGTGCCAGAGTGATTGGGGCTCCAAGTACTAATCCAATAGGTGCAACCATGCCAATGACCATGTGAGCAATCATGTGATATTCAAATGAGAAGAGTGCATAGACACCGAGTCCACCACTGGTTGCAAAATCTAAGACTGCAACTCCCAATGCAAATGAAATGGTGCGGCCAACAGGCCATGAGTCGCCACGCTTTTTCAAGATGACAACACCTTTTATATAGAGAGCAACGAGAGTAATGAGAATTCCAATAATGAGTGCATCAGGGTTATAAAGAGTCAGAATTCTGGCGAGATTAGGAGCCTCAGGTGTTGGATAGCCAACAATGGCAAGTGCTGCGTTAAATGGTTGCTCCCCACCAACAGGTGGACGAGTTCCTGATAACCAACTACCGAGTGCAACAACTGCTCCCATAATCAGCGCTTCCACCAGAATCACTCGTGAGAGAAGGTTCCATCCTGTCTTATCGCTTTTAGCAAGAGCTTTTCTGTTGCGGAAGCCGATGATGAGAAGAATGAGTGTGAGAAGAGATTTTGCAATAACAATACGTGCATAGGAAGAAGACCAAGCCGATGCAAAGTTAAGTCGTGTCCACGCATTAATGAGCCCACTTGCCACCACTGCAATTGCAGCCCAGAGAGCTAGCTGGCTAAAGCGAGGCAGCGCTACTGTGCGATCTGAATCGTTGAGCAGAACAAGAGCAAACACTCCACCGACCCACAAGGAGAGCGCAACAACGTGAACCACAAGTGATCCAATCGCTAAAGAGTGCGATCCACTTGATGCTGAGTGGCTTTGGAAGACAGGTGCAACAAGTGCGAGCAATGAGATTCCAAGAAGAATCGTTGCAGGCAACACTCTGCGTATAAATCCAAGGCTGATAAAGACAATGCCAGCAATAAGGGTTTGAAATGCTAGGAATCGACCGAGATCAATCTGGCGCACAAATGAACTCAACGTCGTTGGATCAAGTGCTGAACCAAGCGAAGTTCCTAAAATATTGGCGAGAGTGAGAATGATGTGAAAGGCGCTGGTGAGAAACCAGACTCCGGCAAGGAGACGACCTATATTGCGAAGTCGAAGTGCGCTCTCTTGTAACTCGCCTTCGCGCTCAAGTAGAAAGAAGGAGAGTGAAAGTAGGACTCCCACAAGGCTGATTGCTGCAAAGAATGAGATTGATTTGTTCAGTGTGCCAAGGGCACTTACTAAAGGATCAACAGCAGTCAGATTTCCTGACAGAAGGTTCATCGGTCGCGATAGAGCTTTCGCGCATAAAGAGAAAGTGCAATTGTTACAACAATTGCCGCTGCAAGAAGGCCAAGAACAAAGATTGTTGTTCCAAGGTTATTTCCTGACGGTGTTGGCTCATTTGTGGGTTGTGGGGCAGTTGTTGCAATAACGGTTGGCTCAGCGAAGTTAAAGGTGAATTTTCCAACAAGTGGCACATCGTTTTCAGCGAGCAATGAGTAGTTGACTGTATAAATACCAGTCTTGACCAACTGCTTCAAGCCAATGACAGCATTGACGCCATCGATAGTAAGAGCCCCATCATCGACGCGAACGCCCGTTGGATCAGTTACAGAGATTTCATTTCCCGCATCCATGAGCGCAAGTTCAGTGGTGACGGTAATTGCACTGGGTGCGCTCTGAAGAGTTGCACCTGACATGGGAGATGTGGCAACGAGAGAGTTTGCGAAGGCAGCTACAGGTGTGAAGAGAATTGCACCTATAACCATTGCAATAACGCTGACCTTCTTCATTGCTTCATACTCCTCTTAAATATTGGCAATTGTGCTCAGAACCCCTGCGGATTCGCGCCTATCGTCTCACTTCTTTAGACTTAGGCATAGATACCCGAGAAGAGAAAGGTCACACATTGCCTACCTATCAATATGCATGCATCGCGTGTGACCATGCTTTTGAGGCTTTCCAGACATTCTCAGAATCACCACTTACCGAATGCCCTGAATGTAAGGGTGAAGTTCGTAAGGTCTATTCGACAGTCGGAGTTGTCTTTAAAGGATCAGGCTTTTATAAAACTGATTCTGTTGCAAAACCCGCCGCTACTTCTGAATAAAGCTAGCCGTGGTGTGGGGGTTTATCCCCTTTAATTTCTTCTTCTCGCTTCTTATCTTCTTTCTGATCTTCACGAGGGTCGCGTTCATCATCAGGTGTTACAGGAAACACATCGCTCATGCGGGAACACCTGTTCTCTTGATTCGAGACCAACAAAGTAATCCTACATACTTATACCTATGTTTGAACGCCTAGGTCACTTTTCATACCGCCGCCGTAAGGTCGCCGTCATCATCTTTGTCATTGGAATCCTCGCAGCAGGTGGAGTTGGGTCAACAGTCTTTAGCCGACTTGATTCAGGTGGGTACTCAAACCCAAAGAGTGACTCATACAAGGTCTTTAATTACATCAATGACACTCTCAAGATTGCAGACCCAACGATTGTCGTTGTTGTTGATGCAGGTGATACCGATATCTCTGACCCTGCGGTAACTCAGCGCGCTCTTGCTCTTGAAGCAAAGATGGCAAAAGAGAAAGGTGTGAGCAAAACTCTTTCTTACTGGAGCTCAGGTGGCGAGCAAGCATTTAAATCTAAGGACGGCAAAGCCGGTTACATACTTGTCTATAGCTCAGCTGAAGCATTTTCTCCAGCCAGTGAAGAGATGGGTGCATACTTCCAAGATAACTACGACGGCAAAGTAGATGGATTTACTCTTTATTCAGGCGGAGTTGGCGTTGTTGGTAATGCAATCAATAAGAAGATTTCAAAGGATCTAGCAATCGCAGAAGCGATCTCCATTCCGGCCACATTTATCCTCTTGGTCTTTGTCTTTGGTGCGATGGTTGCCTCTGCAATGCCACTTATCGTTGGTGTCTCAGCAATTCTCGGTGCCTTCTTTATTCTCTATCTCTTCACTCTCTTCACTGATGTCAGTATCTATGCACTCAACCTCACAACAGGTATGGGCCTTGGACTTGGTATTGATTACGCGCTTCTGATGGTTAATCGTTTCCGCGAGGAACTTCATCACGGTAAGGGTGTTGAGGAATCAATCATCACAACGTTAAAGACTGCTGGTAAAACTGTTTTCTATTCAGGTCTGACTGTATTTGTGACACTACTTTCACTCACCTTCTTCCCACTTCCGTTCCTTAAATCATTTGGATATGCCGGAGTTTCAGTTGTTGCACTTGCAGTTGCTGGAGCGCTCTTTGGACTTCCACCAATTTTGGCGTTAGCTGGTAGCAAGATAGATAAAGGTGTTGTCCGCAAATCTGCGATCACTCCAAAGGATGAAGGTCGTTGGGCTCAGACCGCTCGCATTGTGATGCGTCGTCCCGTAGCAGTTGTTGTATTGGCGCTCATTGTCCTTGGAATATTTGCTGCACCACTGAAGAACGTTGCATTCTCTCAAGGAGACTCCCGTATTTTGCCTGCAGGTAATCCTGCTGCAATTGCGACAGCCGTTCAGGCAGATCGCTTCTCGGGTCAAACTACTAACCCAGTTGAAATCATTATTTTGGGTGGTGTTGGCAAAGATGCAGAGATTGCTACCTACTCAGCCAATCTTGCAAAAGTTGAAGGCATCGTTGCTGTAACACCACCGCAAGCTTTCGGTGAAGATATCCGCATCGTTGCTTATGAATCTATGCTCCCGCGCACACCAGAGGCTCAGAAGATGATTCACGATATTCGTGACATCACATCTCCTGAAGGAACTTTGGTTGGAGGCGTTGCAGCTGACTACACAGATTCACAAGATGGAATCTCATCCACTCTTCCGTGGGCTCTTGGGTGGATTGCACTCAGCGTCTTTATCTTAATCTTTATCTTCACCGGATCCATCATCTTGCCTATTAAGGCAGTGCTCCTCAATGTTCTTTCACTTGCGGCAACAATGGGTGTACTCACATGGGTATTTATCGATGGCAATCTGCAATGGCTCGTGGGTTCCTTTACGGTAACAGGAACACTTGATACATCCATCGTTATTTTGATTGCTGTCGTTGTCTTTGGATTATCTATGGATTACGAACTCTTCTTGCTCTCACGCATTCGTGAAGAACACTTGGCAGGTAAGAGCAATATCGAAGCAGTCGCAACTGGCCTTCAGCGATCTGCAAGAATTATTACTGCAGCTGCACTGTTGCTCGCCGTTGTCTTTGCATCATTTATCACTAGTGGTGTCACATCGGTTAAATCAATGGGATTCGGTGTTGCACTCGCAGTCATTCTCGATGCAACAATCGTTCGCGGTCTCTTGGTTCCTGCCTTGATGCGCCTCTTTGGTGAGCGCAACTGGTGGGCTCCTAAGAGTTTGCAGCGATTTACGATTACTCACTAGTTCCCTTTAAACTCAGGGCATGGATCTCATCGCTACCCTGCAATGTGCCGATCAGCCAGGCATCGTTCATGCCATGACTACGGCTGTGCTCAATTGCGGCGGCAACATCATTGAGAACCAGCAATTCACCGACACCACCACCAATACCTTCGTGATGCGCACTCGTTTTGAGACCACACAAGGATTAGATGCTGCACAGAAGAGCCTGAATGATGGCTTGAGTAAATTCTCCCCTGCACTTCATATTCGCCCAGCAGCTCAGAAGCCTCGTGCACTTGTCTTGGTTACTAAAGAGAGTCACTGCCTGCGCGATTTGATGTATCTGCTCGAGCTCGGCGAACTTCCTATTGAAATCCCTCTTGTTATCTCAAATCGTGAAGAACTCAAATCACTCGTTGAATCCCATGGAATTCCATTTCTCTACCTACCAGTGACAAAAGAGAATAAGGGTGAACAAGAGAAGGTAGCGCTGGCAAAGATTGCAGAGCTTAAAATTGATTTCGTTGTTCTAGCCCGCTTCATGCAGATTCTCTCTCCAACATTTACAGCTGCGATGCCTGGAAAGATTATTAATATCCATCACTCATTCTTGCCAGGATTTAAGGGTGCTAAGCCATATCACCAAGCGCATGAGCGCGGTGTGAAGATCATCGGAGCAACTGCTCACTTTGTGACCGCTGACTTAGATGAAGGTCCGATCATCGAACAAGATGTTGCACATGTGAATCACTCAGCAACGCCTGAGGAAATGATTGCCCTCGGTCGCGATATCGAACGACGTGTTCTAGCGCGCGCTGTAAAGCTCTATGCAGAAGATCGAATCTTTATCGTCGGTCATCGCACTGTTGTCTTTGCCTGATCCTCGCACCCAACACTAGGTGCATATAAAGCAGGGCTCTTTTCTGGAACCTTAGTCAGGTTATTGATAAGAAATGGTTCAAGTGTGTAAGAAATCTGCTTCTTAGGCGTGATTCGAATCTTTAAAATCCCAGTACTTCTATTCTCAATCATTGATGAGTAGAAGATGAAGTTACCCATTGAGTAGGCCACAAGCTTGTTTTTCTCAAGGGTGATCGGCTGCAAGGTATGTGTGTGGCTTCCCAGAATGATGTCAGCACCCAGCTCACCCCACTTCTTCGCACTGGAGAGTTCATAATTTCTTGGACAGAAGGAGCCTTCTTCACCCCAGTGAGTCAGAATAATTAAGACATCACTGACCTTCTTCATCGCTGTGATTGCTTGCTCTGTGGAACGTGCGTCATAGCCGTTTGTAACTCCAGCCTTATCTAATTTGGCAATGGAGTCAGGGCCACCATTGACTTTGCCAAGGCCTAAGACGCCGATCTTCAAGCCATTCACCCTATAAATCTGACCCTGATATGCAATACCGCTATTGACCCCACCACCAACATAGGAGATTCCAGCTTCTGTCAGGTTCTGCATAGTGTCAAGGAAGCCTTGTGCGCCATAGTCATAGCTGTGGTTATTGGCAATCGATGCAACATTAAATCCAACAGATTTAAGTGATTGCAGGAATTCCACATCGGTCTTGAAGTTATATTCCTTCACTTCTTTCTTCGTCTCATTCGTGACTGCAGTTTCAAGATTAAATATATTGAGATTGCCATCTGCAAAATATCTCTTCAAGGCTGGAATTGCGGTGCGATCAATGGCTGCTTCACCGTGGATATCGCCAACAACATTGATAATGACATCGTTATTTTTATTGCCCTTTGATGGGCTCGATATAGGTTGTGTTGCAAGAATTGCGAAAGCTGTGATTACGCACACAACAATTGCAATGCGTAATTTCATATTGTCATTCTAGGTGAGTGTCCCCGGCGGGAGTTGAACCTGCGACCTACCGCTTAGGAGGCGGTTGCTCTATCCACTGAGCTACGGGGACGTGGGAACTTCAACAGTGAAGTTACTTGGCAAAGGTTATCGGTAGAGATAGCCTTCCCTTAACGCGCTTATTTCAAGCGTGTGTAACTAAGAATGAAAGGCCACCCATGAAAGCGCTCGTTATCGGCGCAGGCGGAGTTGGCAGTGCAATCGCAAATATCGCATCACGTAGACCATTTATTTCATCCATGGTCGTTGCAGATCGCAGCCTGTCTAGAGCTCAAGCAGCCGTAACAAAGGTCAACGACCCTCGATTTTCTGCGCAGGAGGTGGATGCCTCTGATGTGAACGATATTCGCGCTCTCATTCGAAAAGCAGCTCCCGATATTGTCGTGAACGCGGTAGATCCGCGTTTTGTGATGCCAATCTTTTTGGCATGCGAAGAAGAGAAAGTTAATTACATGGATATGGCGATGTCTCTATCTATCGCCCATCCCACAGATCCAATGAACACACCAGGAATTAAGTTAGGTGATGAGCAATTTGCTCGCACAGATACTTGGTCAAAGAATGGCAACTACGCAGTTGTTGGCATGGGAATCGAACCCGGGATGAGTGATGTCTTTGCGCGTTATGCAGAAGATGAACTCTTCTCACGCATCGACTACTTAGCCGTAATGGATGGATCAAACCTCACAGTCGATGGTTATGACTTTGCTCCATCGTTTTCCATCTGGACAACTATTGAAGAGTGTCTGAATCCACCTTTGATTTTCGAAGAAGGTCGTGGTTGGTATACAACAGAGCCATTTAGCGAACTTGAAACTTATGACTTCCCAGATGGCATTGGACCTGTTGAGTGCGTCAATGTTGAGCATGAAGAAGTTGTATTGATTCCCATGAAGGTCAAGGCAAAGGAAGTGCGCTTTAAGTATGGACTTGGTGCGCAATTCATTGAAACCTTGAAAACTATTCACACACTCGGTCTGGATAAGAAGGAGAAGATTTCAGTGCAGGGTGTTGAAGTCTCACCTCGTGATCTTCTAGCAGCGCTACTGCCAGATCCTGCAACTCTTGGCGACAAGATGCACGGAAAGACATGTGCTGGAACCCTCGTTAAGGGCTTAGGTAAAGACGGTAATCCAAAGGCTGTCTATATCTATAACGTTGTCGATAATGAATGGTCAATGAAGAACTATGGCAATCAAGCAGTTGTATGGCAGACCGCCATCAACCCACTGATTGCAATGGAGCTGATTGCAAATGGCACATGGAAGCCTGCAGGAATCAATGGTCCTGAGTGGTTCCCAGCGCAACCATTCCTTGATTTAATTTCCGAGTACGGATCTTCATGGCATATCCGTGAAGAGGAACCGAAGGGGATTGTGAAGTAGATGGCGCAGTGGGCTCTCGTTACAGGTGCAACAGCCGGAATCGGCGAGAGCTTCACGCGCCTCTTAGCTTCAAAGGGTTATAACGTCGCACTCGTTGCACGTAATGAAGAACGTCTTCATGAACGTGCAGCGGGACTTCGTGAAAAATATGGTGTGCAGACATTTGTACTGCCAGCAGATCTTTCCACCAATGAAGGTTGTGCGGCCGTTGAGGATTACATCAAGACATACGAAATTGAAGTCTTGATTAATAATGCTGGATTTGGAATCAATAAGGCATTTAGTGCAAGTCAGATGGATGCAGAACAACAGTTATTGGATGTCTTGGTGCGCACTCCAATGCGCCTTATGCACACCATCATTCCTGGAATGAAAGAGCGCAAATCTGGAATCATTATCAATAACTCATCCGTTGCAAGCTTTATTGCAGGTGGCACATATAGCGCTGCGAAGTCATATCTGACAGTTCTCTCTGAATCCATGAATACTGAACTTGCAAGCAGCGGCGTGAAAGTCTCAGCGCTCTGCCCAGGATTTACTCGCACAGAATTTCACGAGCGCGGGCGAATGAAGATGGGTGGGCTACCAAAGTTTATGTGGCTGAACTCAGATTATTTGGTTGCCCAATCTTGGAAAGATGCTCTGGCAAATAAGCCTGTGAGCATTCCTGGCTGGCAATACAAATTACTTGTAGGAGTTATCTCAACTATTCCAAGAAAATTTGTACGCCAGATCGGAATGAATGTTCGTAAGAAGCAGCGTTAGTTAGCGACCACGGCGGCTATTGCCACCACGGTATCCACCAGACTTACCTGCACCTGTTCCACTGCGACGTGAACCGCCACCTGAACGTGAACCGCCAGGGCTCTTTCGCTCCATTACTGGTGGAACATATGGCACACCTGATGGCTCTTGAGCACCAGTGATCACCATGAGTTTTTCATCAAGAGGGCGCACATCGTGGAACTTCGGAGTCACACCTGCGCGACCGAGAAGACCAGATACTGCGCGCTGATTCTTTGAAGATGACAAGGTAACGACAGTTCCTGATTCGCCAGCACGAGCTGTACGACCGGAACGGTGCAAGTAATCCTTGTGATCTTGTGGAAGATCAACGTGAACAACAAGTGAGATTCCATCAACGTGGATTCCGCGTGCTGCAACATCTGTTGCAACGAGAGCTGAATTATCTTGCTCCTTAAAGAGTGCAAGTGTGCGAGTACGAACTGCCTGTGACTTTCCACCGTGTAGTGCGCCGACTGGAACACCTGCGTTAGCAAGCTTGTCAGCTAGACGATCTGCACCGCGCTGAGTCTTTACGAAGAGAATTGTCTTTCCATTACGAGCTGCAATCTGTGATGTGATGTCATCTTTATCGCCAGGGTGCATCTGAAGAACGTGGTGCTCCATTGTTGAAACTGAGGCACGGTCATTCTGCAATGAGTGAGTCTTTGGGTTCTTCAAGTACTGACGAACGAGTGAATCAACACCGCGATCGAGAGTTGCTGAGAAGAGAAGACGCTGACCATCAAGATTAGCCTGATCAAGAATTTCCTTCACAACGGGAAGGAATCCCATATCTGCCATCTGATCTGCTTCATCAAGAACAGTGATCTGTAGTTGATCAAGCTGGACTTCATTCTTATTAAGAAGATCAATGAGGCGACCAGGTGTTGCCACCAAGATTGCTGTTGCCTTACGCATTGCAGTGATCTGCTTTGCATATGGCATTCCGCCTGCGATAACGACTGATTCATGTCCTACTGCGCGTGCTAGTGGACGAAGAACTTCATCGATCTGCTGTGCGAGCTCGCGTGTAGGAGTCAAGATAAGTGCCAGTGGCTTGTGAGGGCGCGCTGTCTTATCTGAAATATTTGTAAGAAGTGCAAGGCTGAATGCAAGAGTCTTTCCTGAACCAGTCTGTCCACGACCCAAGATGTCATGACCTGCAAGTGCATCAGGCAAGGTAGCGATCTGGATTGGGAATGGATGTGTGATTCCTTGTGCGTTCAGTGCATTTGCGAGCGCCGGTGCAATACCGAGATCGCGAAATGATGTTGTCACTTCAGTTAGTGGAGTTGCTTCTACGAGGTTCGCATCTGCAAGGTTGACTGAAATGTAATTATCGTCAGCGCCGAAATCGACAGCTGCCTTGTTATGAGTCTTTGATGCGCGGAAATCATCGCGTGCATACGCTGGTGATTCATTACGTGAATCATTGCGGCGATCGCGTGGTGGCTTTGCAGATGTGCGTGGAGAATCTCCACGACGCTGCGCAGCTGACTGTGGTGCTGCTGGATTATATTTTTCGCGCTTTTGTGGAACAAAGTTTGGACGGCCGTCATCAGAGTGAGCAACCTTCGCCTTTACTGCTTCGCGACGAGTTGTTGGACGAACGTCCGACTTTGCTGGACGTTCTAAACGCTCTGGACGGAAAGGGCGCTCTGCGCGCTCAGCGCGATCTGCAATGAACTTTGCAGCACGTGATTGTGGCTTAGTCGCTGGACGTTCTCCGGCTGGCTTGAAAGTCTTTGCTGGACGATCTCCAGTTGGCTTAAATGCTCTCTTTGGCTTTTCAAATGAGCGCTCTTCGCGAGATTGCTTTGGATTTCCCTTAGGAGCACCCTCGACGTTCTTTGACTTTGATGCTGTGCGCTCTTGGAAACGTTGCGCACGAAGCTTGGAACGATCTGCAAGACGAACTTCCTTCTTAGAAGAGCTCTCACGATCTGAATAACGAGTTGTTGGCTTGGTAGAAGCCTTTGCAGCAGCAGATGCAGCGTCCTTTACAGGCGCGCTTCGCTTTGCAGTTCCACGAGCAGCTGGCTTTGCAACGACTGCCTTGCGGGCAGCCTTCTCGGCAGTTGTGTGGCGGGGTTTACCTTTGGCAGCGCGACGAGCTTTTCCGGGCGCAGCAGTACGGGTTTGTAGAGACATAGAAAATTCAACACCAATCGAGACGACAAGCGCGTCTCGGTTAGATGGTCTCAAACTGGTTAAAACCAGCGCCATCAGGGTCTTGATAAGACTCGCAAGTAAGTGGCCATGTGGCGCACTTTGGGGGGAAGTACATCGATGCGGGATGCTTCGATGGGTTAATCATACAGGATGCTAGACAGTGCTAATTCACATGAAATTCCATAGCCGTACCGCCGAGTTACGCTCAAAATTCAATATCGGCTAGATACCATAGCGACATATCTAATGGAGGAATTCATGTTTCGCAAGGTATCTATCACTCTCCTTTCTGCATTTGTCATCGCTAGCGGTATCTCTGCAGTTCCAGCATCAGCTGCTGCAAAGATCAGCAACGGCGCCGCCTGCTCTAAGGTCAATGCGACGACGACAGTTGCTGGCTATAAGTACAAGTGTGCGAAGAACCCATTGGTGAAGAATTCAAAGCTCACATGGCTCTCAGCTGAGTGCCTCATAGCAGTCGGTCAGTTCCAGGCAGCAGTAAAGGCTCAAGCAGATCTTGCAAATGTCTCTGAACAAACTGCAACTCTCGATGCTGAATACACCGCAGCAGCAGCTGCCCTTGCCAGCACCACAGCCGCCTATGACAAAGCGCGTACTCAGGTCACTCAATTCCAAGCAACGATGAATGCATCCACAGTCGCTGCAGATAAGCAGAAGCTTGCTGGAGCAATCTCCAAGCTTGCCAATGCAGTGCTCGTACTGAGTGCATCTAAGACAAAACTTTCAGCACAGGTAAAGGACTTGGAGGCTAAGAAGGCGCTCCTACTTGGCGCACCTGGCCAGCTCAAGACCAATGCAGCAGATGCAAAGGCTTCAGCAAATCTCCTCTGCGCCAAGGGCTTCTAATTTAGAAGAGTTTTTTCCCAGCCCCGAAAGTAAGGCTTCCCCTATTTATAGGTGGGAGCCTTACTTATTTAATGTGAGGGGTGTACCGAGTACTTCGATGGGCCCCGCTCTGGCTTCTGCTCATCCATATCGCCTGCAAAACTATATTTACTGATCGCTCCATACTTCTCGATCTCTTTCTCTATAACGCAATCTGGATCTGCGCCATCGCAGCTATTACACAATCACCACTGAGCAATGATCCGATTGCTCTGGCTGCAGCATCACTGGCAATTGGATTCTGGGGCTTTGGCACACTGCTTAATAGCTATAACAATTTCTATCCACTGCCTGAAAGTGTAGGACTACTTGCCCAGCTCAGTTACACGCTCTTTTATCCACTTGCCCTCATTGCTATTCCACGATCTCTGATGCGCGGGAGAAAACTCAACCCGATTGAATTACTTGATGCAGCCATCTTTGGCCTTGGTATTTCATCAATCGCAACCGCACTCTTTCTGACTCGTGTATTTCCACAATCACTGATTAATGTGCAGGACCAATTCTTCTCACTTCTCTTTCCCATCTGCGACCTACTGCTTCTAATTATTGCCTCGATCGCACTTGTTACACACAGACTTCAAATAAGAGCCACTCTTCTCTTTTTCGGCATCGCTACCTTCTCAGCATCTGATCTTCTCTATCTCTGGCTCACAGTCAATGGCACCTACACATTCGGTCAACTCACCGATGATGGATGGCTTATCGGAATAGTTCTGATTGCATCATCATTCTGGTTGCCTCAGAGTAAGAGTGAATACGATGTGGGAATTCATCCTGCATTTCTTGCACTCTCAATTTTCATTAGCCCCACACTGCTCGCACTCATCGCTCTGCGCCCTGGAATATTTCCCATCTATATCGTCGCCCCTGCCGTTGCAACGCTCTTCATGGCCTTCTTTCGCATGACGATTGTGATTCGCCAGGCAAAGAATTTGGGTGAAGAGAAAGTTCTTGCCCGCACAGATGACATCACAGGTCTTCCCAATCGCCGCAGGTTGATTGCAGAACTGGCATCCTTTTCTAAGACAGAAGGTGCGCTGCTACTTCTTGATCTGGATGCATTCAAACCGGTTAATGACACCTACGGTCATGAAGTAGGAAATGTCGTGCTGCAACAAGTCGCACAGCGCTTTACGCGATCACTTCCCACAGGTTCCGTCCTTGCACGCCTTGGTGGTGATGAATTTGGTGTGCTGATTAATGGCAGTTACGAAGAGACGTTAGAGGCTGCCTATGCGCTGCAAGCAACGTGTAGTTATCCATTTTTGATTGAAGGCCACTCCATTAAAATTGGCGTGAGCATTGGCCATGTTCATAACGATGGCAAAGGAGAGCTACTTGAGCGCGCAGATGCTGCAATGTATGAAGCTAAGAGGAGTGGCGCGGGGGTTGTTCAGGCTTATCAGCCTTAATCTCCTTAAGGCGTTCAAGAGATTCAATGCGTTCTACTGCGTGATCGACAATACGTTCTGGGTATCCATGTGAATATCCATCAAGGAATAGCCACGGCTCATGAATTTCAGAAGCAGATAGATGGGCAAGCTCTGGAACATATTTACGGATGTAATCGCCATTTTCATCAAAGCGGCGTCCTTGTTCAATGGGATTAAAGACTCGGTAATACGGAGATGCATCAGTGCCTGTTCCTGCCGTCCACTGCCAACCATGGGCATTGGAAGCTGGATCGTAATCAGTCAGATGTTCTGCAAAGAATCGCTCCCCCAACTGCCATTCAAGGTGGAGATCTTTGACTAAGAAGGATGCAACAACCATGCGTGTGCGGTTATGCATCCATCCCTCAACAACGAGTTGGCGCATCGCAGCATCCACAAATGGATATCCAGTCTTTCCCTCACACCAAGCTGCAAATTGCTTACCAGGCTTGTCATAGCGCATCTCTTTAAATCTCGGTGCGTAGTACTCAGTATCTGTGTTGGGATTGTTAAAGAGAACATCTGCATAGAACTCACGCCATGCAATCTCTTTACGGAAGGTGTCATGCGCCTTGCTCTCACCAAGACCTAAGAGCAGCGTGCGCGGATGGATCTCACCAAACTTGAGATAACTACTCATCTTTGATGTTCCATCTATTCCTGCAAAGTTACGGTTCTCGTCATAGCTATCTAAGCCACTTTTAGTAAATTCTTTAAAGCGTTTAAGGGCTGCGGCTTCACCCGCCTCAATAATTGTTGTTCCTGCTGGCACTGCAAAGTCAGGAAATGCTCTGTATTTATCTGTTGGCTTTGGCGCCTTAATCTCTTTCGGAATCTTTGCCGGAGCGCGCCAGCCATGAGCACACCATGCTTTATAGAAAGGTGTGTAAACCTTGTATGGGGTTGCATCACTTGGCTTTAATACGCGACCCGGTGCAACTGCATAGGGAGATCCTGTGCGAACTAGCGGAATACCGGCTGCTTCTACTCGTGCATCGCGCTGTGCGCCATAGCGTTCATACTCTGTTGAGATATGCACTTCTTTGACGCCATAAAGAGCAATCAACTCTTTCAATACTTCAACTTGATCGCCTTCAATAATGTGCAGACGGTTACCAAGTGATTCATCGAGTGCGCGAAGTGATTGGCTCATATAAGCAAGTAACTTGCTGCCTGCCTCAGAAATCTGCTGCTTATCAAGAATAAAGACAGGAACTATTTCATCGGCGCCTTCCATGGCAGCGATGAGCGCCGGATGATCGCCAATACGTAAATCTCGGCGGAACCAGACGATATTTCGCATGGTGCGAGAGTACTTAGTTACTTATGAAGCTGCTCAACAGAAGCATCCCAGCCCTGTACATCTTCAGGCTTACGAGGAGCCTTTCCGACGTAGCGAGCAGATGGACGAATCAAACGACCAGTGCGCTTTTGCTCAAGGATGTGTGCTGACCAACCTGCTGTACGAGCAGCTGTAAACATCGAAGTAAAGAGCGGTGCTGGAACTTCTGCGAAGTCCAAAATAATTGCAGCCCAGAATTCAACGTTTGTCTCAAGAACACGATCTGGTTGACGCTCGTGAAGTTCTTTAAGAGCAGCCTTCTCAAGTGCTTCAGCAACTGCGTAACGCGGTGCGTTAAGTTCTTTCGCTGTGCGACGAAGTGTGCGAGCGCGTGGATCTTCAGCGCGATAGACGCGGTGACCAAATCCCATAAGACGTTCCTTGCGATCTAGAAGATCCTTGACGTAGGCCTCAGCGTTTCCGGTCTTTTCAACTTCTTCAATCATGTGCAATACACGAGATGGTGCGCCACCATGAAGTGGACCTGACATCGCACCGATTGCACCAGAGAGAGCTGCACAGACATCAGCACCAGTTGATGCAATAACGCGACCGGTAAATGTTGATGCATTCATTCCGTGTTCTGCAGCAGATACAAAGTAGGCATCAATTGCGCGAACGTGTAATGGATCTGGCTCTCCGCGCCAACGAATCATCATGCGCTCAACAACTGTATGTGCCTTATCAACTTCTGATTCAGGAATCATTGGATTGAAAAGTCCACGAGCAGCTTGTGCAAGGTAGGAAAGAACCATGACTGAAGTACGAGCAAGGTTGCTGCGCGCTTCTTCATCTGAAATATCAAGAATTGGCTTAAAGCCCCACGCTGGTGCAAGCATTGCAATTGCAGATTGAATATCTACGCGCACATCACCTGAGTGAACAGGCAGTGGAAATGGCTCAGCATTAGGTAGACCTGGATTAAATTCATCATCAACAAGTAGTCCCCATACGTTTCCGAAAGAAACACGACCTACAAGATCATCGATATCAACACCGCGGTAACGAAGTGCGCTGCCTTCTTTATCTGGCTCTGCAATCTCTGATTCGAATGCAATGACGCCTTCAAGACCTGGCATGAAATCATCTGACACGGTGAGCTCCCCTTAGAAAATCTTGTAATCCTGTGGGCAATTCTGCACCTCAGAAAGGGGTGCTGACCACCACATGGTGCGGGGATGCACTCCTATCGAAAGTGAGGTTCGATACATCCATGAGCGAAAAAGACGGCCAACTCGAACGCGATGCCATCCGAGCAATGCGCCGCTCTTATGGCGAGGTCGGCCTTGAATCGCTACCCGAGGATCCCTTCGCAGCATTTCATTCATGGCTGAGTGAAGCAGCGGCCAACGCCTTTATCGTTGAAGCAAATGCAATGGTTCTTTCAACCCTTGGCACAGATGAGAACGGTGCAGATGCAATCACCACACGAACAGTTCTCCTTAAAGATGTCTCACAAGGTGGCTTCACCTTCTTCACTAATTACGGATCTCGCAAAGGTCAAGCAATCGAACTACACGACCAAGTCACTCTCCTCTTTCCTTGGTATGCAATGGAGCGACAAGTTTCAATTAGTGGATTTGC
>JBDLSZ010000011.1:0-9529 GCA_039799305.1 Actinomycetota bacterium | reverse complement strand
TAAACATCCAGAAGACCGGGATGTATGTAAGAACGATTGGGAGCATATTTCCTGCTGTGAAGAGCAAGAGAATCCAGAGATTGAACTTGTACTGATAGCGAGTAACTACGAATGCAACGAGTGAACCAAAGAAGAGAGTCAAAATAACTGATGGAACAGTCACGATTAAAGAGTTGAGTAGGTATACGCCGATCTTCATCTCTCGAATTGCGTTGATGTAGTTATCTAAGGTTAAACGGCGCGGCCATGAGAAAATTCCATAAGAGATGATGTCGTTATATGGACGAAGTGAGGTCCATACAGTCCAAAGAATTGGGAAGATCCAGACAAAGGCAAAGATACCAATAAAAATTGAGATGAATGTGTCTTTACGCTTCTGGTTGTTGCGGTATTCCGCACTCTGAACTACTCCGGTGCTCATTTGATGTCCTCTTGAAAACTGATTCGGAGATAGGTGATGATTGGCACGATACAGAGTAGGAGAAGGATGACTGCATAGGCAGCGCCCTTCATGGAAATACCTTGTCCTGCAAAGTTCTGGAATACCAAAAGGTTAAGTAGTGGGAAGATCGTTGGGCTTCCGTAGATGATGTAAACCAAGTCGAAGGCTCGAAGCGATTCAATCAGAGTGATAACAACAATGATGATATTTACAGGCTGCATCGTTGGAAGAATAATCTTGCGGAAGATCTGCCAATCTGTTGCGCCATCGATTGCAGCTGCTTCTTTCAGTGCTGGATCAACTGATTTAAGGCCAGATAAGTAGAGAAGCATGATGTAACCGATATGTCGCCACGAAGCGATACCTAAAATAACCCAGGTATTGATCTTGGGATTACCCCAAATTGAGATGGCATTTCCAATATCGCGACCCATCAGCCCCTGAACAAAACCACCAGGCTGCAACATAAAGTTCCAGATGATTCCGATTACTGCCAGAGATAGAACTACAGGCAAGTAGTAGATAGATTCGAAGAACGCATGGCCTTTAATGCCGCGGTCAATCTGATACGCCAGCAAAATTCCGAGAGGTGTTGCAATAAGAACGAAGAATGCCAGCCAAATTGCGTTGTTCTTAAGTGCCTGATAAAAAAGTGGGTTATTTACAAAGATATTTTTATAGTTTTGGATTCCTGCCCACTGAATATCCTTTAGGCGAATACCGTTCCAATATGTGAAAGAAAGAATAATTGTGACGACCGCTGGAACCCAGAGAAGAATAATCTGAAGCAGGGTTGGAATTCCAACGAATGTTGCGAGAGTAAAGCGATCTGTTTTGGAAAGAGAGCGGCGGCTACGCTTCTTTTGAACCGTAGCCGCCGTCTTCATACCTTTAACTTACTATCTATATATTCAATTAACAACTTACACTGCTAATTTCTATTGCTTAGGAAGTGCATCCCATTGTGCTTGCACGTTTTCGAGGATCTTGTTGATATCAGAAGGCTTCTTAATGAAGTTCTGAATAGCTGGTCCAACAATTGGACCAGCAAAGTCTCCACGAGCATCACGATCTAGGAAGAACATGATGTTCTTTGCTGCTGCAAGAACTGCAAGCTTCTGCTTGTTGAATGCATCGTATGATGAAGTATCAAATGACTTCGATACGTAAATATTTGTATCTCCAGCCTTGACTGCTTGTGCAATACCTTCTGGAGATGCCCAGAACTCTGCAAGAGCCTTACCGCCATCAACGTTCTTACCGTTCTTAGCAACTGAAATACCATCAAGTGGTGCATCAATTGTGTCGACACCGAACTTAGGGTTGATTTCTGGGAATGGAACGACCCATAGATCGTCGTAATCTGCCTGTGACTTCGCCTTGAAGTCATTTGCAAACCATGAACCCATCATCATTGCGCCTGTCTTCTTCTGAAGAAGAAGGTCGCGCATGCCATCCCATGAAATATCCATGACGTTTTCGTTCATGAATGGGATGAGCTGTGCGAAGTACTTAAATGTTTCCTTTGTGCGAGCATCAGTCCACTTTGCGCGACCGTTGAGAAGGTCGATGTGGTACTTGTAGCCGTTGATACGTGCGTTAAGGATGTCGAATGTACCCATTGCTTCCCAGCCGCCCTTTGCGCCGAGTGAGTATCCAACAAGACCCTTCTTCTGTGTAAGAGTCATCAACTTAACGAAGTCATCCCAGTTGTTAATCTTTTCTGGGTTCATTCCAATGTCTTTTACCATTGACTTGCGGTAGTGCAAGCCCCATGGGTAATAAGTTGTTGGAAGGATGTAAGGCTTCTTTGATACTGGGCTTGTTGCACCCTTGATAGCTGCTGCAGGAAGTGATCCCTTAAGGTGGCCAATCTCACGTGTGAGATCTGCAAGAAGACCCATTTCACCGAAGTGGTTTGAGCGATATCCAGCCATCCAACCAAATGCATCATCAGGTGAACCTTGCATGATCTGCGCAAAGTTATTCTGGAAGTCATCTGAGTTAACTTGCTGAGCTACTACTTTAGCGCCAGTCTTCTTTGTGAAGGCATCGTTGACAGCCTTAGCAATTGCATCGCCTGTTGCTCCGCCGCCACGTGTTGTCCACTTGACTGTGCTGCCCTTTAAACGTGTTGCTGCGCTTGCAGTACCTGCAGAAAGCGAGCTACCGGCGGCAAGTGCTGCTCCACCGACTGCTGCGCCTTTGAGTACTGAGCGACGAGAAACTATGTTCTTCTCTTCTGACATTTTCGTCCTTTTCTCTAAGGTTGAAATTTCAACGAGCCTCGATTCATGAGGGTGCGTGAATCTTCGACTGGGCCAATCTAGAGGTGTGGAGGCTGCTCTACCTAGGAAGTTGGGGTAACGAAATGGTAAAGATTCAAGCGTGGAGTGAGGGTTAGGCGGGCTTTTCTTCCAAATACAGGGCCACGGAGTTGATGCACCAGCGCTCATCTGTGGGCACGTCATAACCCTCGCCCGAAAATACATGCCCCAGATGGGAGTCACAGTTGGCGCAGCGAACCTCGGTTCGAACCCGTGGGGCCAGTGAGCGATCTTCAATCAGTGTGACGGCATCATCTGCAGTGGGCGCATAAAAAGATGGCCATCCGCATCCAGAGTGAAACTTTGTTTCGGATGTAAACAACTCGTTGCCACATGCCTTGCAGCGATAGCTTCCGACTTTATCTGTATCGGTGTATTCGCCAGTAAATGGACGCTCTGTTGCACCTTCGCGCAGAACCGAATAAGAAAGCGGATCGAGGCGTGCTTTTAATTCATCTTCATTGATTGTGCTCATGATGAGTAATCCCTATCGCGGGATTCGCAGCCCTTGCATGCCACCATCGACTGCAAGAGATGTTGCAGTCGTTGATCCCTGCAGAGGACTTGCTAAATAACAGAGTGCACGTGCAACTTCATCAGCGCTGACAAGTCGGCCTAATGGTTGACGAGCCTCTAACGCTTTTCTCTCAGCCACAGGATCTGCAGCTTGTGCAAGCAATCTCTGAACCCACGGAGTATCTGCAGTTCCTGGATTCACACAGTTCACGCGAATTCCTTCAGTAACATAATCATTGGCCATCGCCATAGTTAGTGAGAGAACTGCGCCCTTTGTTGCGCTATAGAGAGCGCGCTTTGGAATACCGGCAGTTGCTGCAACTGAGCAGACATTGACGATAGATGCACACTTGCTCTTGCGAAGAAGTGGGAGTGCAAAACGCGAGGTGCGCACAATGCCCACCACATTGATATTCATGACCTTATTCCACTCATCTGATGGATTGGCTTCAACATTGCCTGTGGCGCTAATAGCAGCGCTATTGATCAGAATATCGAGCTGAGAAATCTTAGAAAATGCTGCAGCAACGGATGCATCATCGCTGACATCGCATGAAAGCCACTGGCCAATGCCAGCAAGTCCACCTTCAGCAATATCTAATCCATAAACAGTTGCTCCACCATCGGCAAGCATCTTGGCAGTTGCAAGTCCGATTCCAGAACCAGCACCTGTGACGGCAGCGGTGAGCCCCTTAAATTCTGACATTAAGAGTTAGCCCATTCTTTTCCATGTGGGAATGTGAAGTCAGCAATGGATTGCGCATACATCTCTCCACCAGCTCCAGGTTCAACAGGAGGCATGTAGCGAGCATTTTGAATATTTGTTGGAACAACAAAGTGCTCGTGCAGGTGATCCACGAATTCCACAACACGTCCAGGATGATGACCAGTAACTGCAACCGAATCAAACATGGCAAGGTGCTGCACAAGCTCACACAGTCCAACGCCACCTGCGTGAGGGCAGACTGGAACACCAAACTTTGCAGCCATCAAGATGTTGGCAATATTTTCATTCACACCTGCAACGCGTGTTGCATCAATTTGCATGAAGGAGAAGGACTTGGCCTGAAGCATCTGCTTAAAGAGGATGCGGTTCATGCCATGTTCACCCGTTGCAACGCGCACGGGTGCAATCGCCTTAGCAATGGCTGCATGTCCTAGAACATCATCAGGATTTGTTGGCTCTTCAACCCAGTACAGGTTGACATCGCCAATGCCCTTAATCCATTCAATAGCTTGATTAACATCCCACACCTGGTTTGCATCAATTGCAATTCTGATATCTGGGCCTACTGCTTCACGAGCAAGGCGAAGACGACGCTTGTCATCTTCAAGAGAGCCGCCGCACTTTAATTTAATGAGTGTGTAGCCAGCTGCAACTGCTTCCTTTGCAAGGCGCACCATCTTCTCATCGGTATATCCAAGCCAGCCAGGAGTAGTTGTGTATGCAGGCAATCCTTCAGCACGAAGCTTTGCTTCATTGGCGGCGCGCTGTGGCTCGGTCTTTCGAAGAATCTCGAGCGCTTCTGCAGGAGTGAGCGCATCAGTGATGTATCTAAAATCTACAAGTTCAACAATCTGTTCTGGTGTCAGATCTGAAAGGAATTTCCAGAGTGGCTTCTTTGCATGCTTTGTCACTAAATCCCATGCAGCGTTGACAACTGCGCCGGCCGCCATCTGTGTCACGCCTTTTTCAGGTCCGAGCCAACGAATCTGTGAATCACGCACCAAGCTGCGAGCAAACTCGCCCATGCTTGTTGCAAGATCTGCGACATCGCGACCGACTGCATATGGTGCAAGCTGTTCAATCATGTCGCACTGCAGATCATTTCCGCGGCCGCATGTGAAGACAAAGCCATGGCCTTCAAGTGTTGGGTCATCAGTTTCTAGGATGAGAAGAGCTGCCGAATAATCGGGTTCCTTATTCATTGCATCAGAACCATCGAGTCCACGTGAGGTTGGGAATCGAACATCAACAGTTTTAAATCCGGTTACCTTAGGCATGACATCCCTTTACTTGTGTGAAAACTGACTCTTCGCTTGACCTGCAAAATCATATAGGATGAATTTATGCCGCGGTATAGCGAGAAGGTTAAGTTAAAGCGTTCAAATCTTGAGGTCACGCGCTTCGCTCTTGGTACTGCGCCCCTTGGTGGACTCTTCAAATCTGTCTCAGATGCAGAAGGTGATGCACTCTTTGAGACTGCACTCGATCTTGGAATCAATTACTTCGATACCGCTCCACAATATGGGCACGGAGTTGCTGAAATCCGCGTTGGTAAGGCCTTGAGAAATGTAAAGACTCCATTTGTGGTTGAAACAAAAGTTGGCCGAGTCCTGCGCCACGTTGAAGGCGTTGAACCTGAGAAGTGGTTCCCTGATGCACCCCGCGACATTGTTCCTGTCTATGACTATTCACCTGAAGGTATTCGCAGATCTTTTGAAGAGAGCCTGGAGCGTTTAGGTCTTCCTCACATAGATATTGTCTTGATGCATGATGCTGAGGATTACATCCCTGAAGCAATTAACAACGCTTTCCCTGTTCTTGCAGATCTTCGCTCACAAGGACTGATCAAGGCTATTGGTTTAGGTATGAACTATGTCGGGCCAGCACTTGAGATTATGAAGAACACCGATCTTGATATCGCACTCATTGCAGGTCGCTTCACGCTGCTGGATCAAGTAGCCCAGCATGATCTCTTCCCATACGCACTTGCCAACAAGATTGATATCTCCATGGGTGGAGTGCTCAACTCTGGAGTACTTGCTAATCCTGTTGCAGGTGCCACATATAACTATCTACCAGCATCTGATGAAGTCATTGCTCGCGCTGCAAAGATCGGCAACTTCCTGAAAGAGCGTGGCATTCCACTTGTTGCAGCAGCTCTCCAATTCCCATTGCGCCATCCTGCTGTGACATCAGTTCTCACTGGTCCTCGCACAGCAGCGGAACTGCGCTCTAATGCAGAAGATTTTGATCGAGTGATACCTGCTCATATCTGGAGCGAGCTTGAAGATGCTGGTCTGATTGAGAAGATACAGGCATGAGCATCAAGCGCATCGGTCAAGTAATCGGTATTAAGCCAGAGGAAATAGAAGAGTATGAACGCATCCATGAAGCCATCTGGCCAACAGTTGCTGCAACTCTGAAGAAGGCAAATATCCAGAACTATTCAATCTTTCGCTATGGAAATCTTCTCTTTGCCTATATGGAATACACGGGAAGTGATTTTGAGAAAGATATGGCTCTCATTGCCGCAGATCCTGAAACTCAGAAATGGTGGAAGATCACAGCTCCCATGCAGGTGCAAGTTCCCGAAGCTCGCGATGGCGAGTGGTGGCATACACTGCACCAAAACTTTTACCTCGACTAATTAAGGAACTCCATGAAATTCTCAGTCCTTCGTACTGCAAGTGCGCAATACCAATTTGCGCTCACTATCGATGGCGTTCACCACAGCGTTGAAGGACTTCCCACTCTTACTGAGGCGATGCACTTAACTCTTGCAGAACTTAAAGCTCGCACGACGCAACCAGGTGGGCAAATAACTGGTGAGCTCACAGCACCTATCGCCTCTGAAATTGAGTTATGGGGCGCTGGCGTTACCTATCTTCGCTCTCGTGATGCTCGCAAGGAAGAAAGCGGTGTTCCTGATGTCTATCAACGCGTCTATGAAGCAGACCGCCCAGAACTCTTCTTTAAATCAACTGCAGTTCGTGCACGTGGAACGAACGCACCTATCGGCATTCGCTATGACAGCGATGCATCAGTTCCTGAACCAGAAGTTGCCATCTATATAAATAAGCATCGTGAAATTATTGGCTATGCGATCTGTAATGATGTGACTGCTCGTTCTATTGAGGGCGAAAATCCCCTCTATCTCTCACAAGCAAAGATCTATATTGGCTCAACAGCAATCGGCCCAGATATCACTCCCGCATGGCTTGCACCTGCTGCAGTAGATATGTCTATTAAGGCGAAGATCCTTCGTGGTTCAGCTCTGGTCTGGGAGGCAGAGACTTCTCTCGGGGCCCTCAACAGAACTCTTGAAGATTTAGTCAACTATGTATTTCGTTGCCAAGATTTCCCTCACGGCCTGATTCTCTCCACTGGCACAGGAATTGTTCCTCCCATGAACATCGCACTTGCTGCTGGCGATATTGTTGAGATTAATGTTGCAGGAGTAGGAACCCTTTCCAATACAGTTGAAGTAATTCCAGAACGGTAAAGAATGTCTTCAATCAAGGTATGGACGCAATGGGATGACCTCACGGCTCCTGCGGCAATCACGCTGCTATCGCCAAAGAATTTTCCACTCGATACATCAGATCTTTCACAAGTAGATTTCTATGTACCTCTTTATATGGGGGGTGCCGCAGCGCTCTCCTATGCAGCAAAGATGCCTAACCTAAAAACGTTGCAGATGCTCAACGCTGGCTATGACGATGCACTTGCCTATCTTCGACCTGGGCTCACGCTCTGTAATGCACGTGGTGTGCACGATGCATCCACTGCTGAATTAGCTGTTGGTTTAGCTATTGCATCCCGCCGCGGATTTCCCGAATTTATGCGTGAGCAGATTGCAGGCAGATGGAGCCATCACCGCACATCATCACTGAGTGATTCAAAGATCGGAATCATTGGATATGGATCTATCGGCAAGAAGATTGCTCAGAATCTCTCAGGCTTTGAAGTATCTATCACCGCATTTACGCAGTCAGGCCGCGATGGCTCACTGACTATTGATCAACTAGATTCACATCTACCGCAGCTCGATATTGTTATTTTAATTCTGCCGCTCTCAGATTCATCGCGACATCTCTTTAACGCCAAGCGCCTTGCTGCGATGAAGGATGGGGCGCTGCTTATTAATGTGGCACGTGGCCCTGTTGTCGATACCGCTGCGCTGGTGGCAGAGCTCAATACTGGGCGAATCTATGCAGCCCTTGATGTCACAGATCCTGAACCACTTCCAGCAGGCCATGCCTTGTGGAGTGCGAAGAATCTTCTCCTTGTCCCCCATGTAGGTGGAAATTCAGATGCATTTGAACCTCGTGGCAGAGCTTTGGTTGAATCCCAGTTGAAATTACTGGCTGCAGGTTCTCCTCTTGAACATGTAGTTGCGCAAGGTTAAATTGCAATCGTGAGAATTGATTCGCACCACCATCTCTGGGACCTGTCTATCCGCCCACAAGAGTGGATGGTCGGCGATGGCATGGAGCCTGTTGCTCGCAACTTCACCACCGATGACCTGCGCAGTGCAATAGCTGGAACTGGAATTGAAAAGACGATATTGGTTCATGCAACGACTACACATGATGAAACTTATGAGTTACTTGAGATTGCGCAAACAGATGCCACAGTGATTGCTGTCGTGGGCTGGCTGCAGATTGATTCACCAGATGCAATCGCAGAATGCGAGAAATATCTTCAAGCAACCGGTGGTAGTTATCTCAAAGGCATTCGCGATGTTGCACAAGATTTACCTGACTCCAACTACTTAGCTAAGTCGCAATCGATTGCAACTGTGCAACAGCTGGGCAAGATGGGTCTGACCTATGACATTTTGACTAAGACACCAGAGCTCAAAGCTGCAATCGAATTGGTGCGAGCTTGTCCTAATGTGCAATTTGTTCTTGACCATATTTCAAAGCCATATATTGCAAAGCAAGAATTTGAACCTTGGAAATCTCTCATCACAGAACTTGCAGCCTTTGAGAATGTTTCATGCAAGATTTCTGGAATGGTGACGGAAGCTCAATGGAATACATGGCAGTCTGGCGATTTTGCGCCCTATGTGGATCACATCATTACAAGCTTTACCCCGCAGCGGCTGATGTTTGGCTCTGATTGGCCGGTAGCGCTTTTGGCCGCTTCCTCTTATTCAGATGTTGTTCACCTAGCCCAGGGGCTGACTACGCAATTTACTGCAAGTGAAAATGAGCTTTTCTGGCGTAATAACGCCCTATCCGCCTACAAGATAACGAAGTTGTAACAATCGTCTAAACCGCCTGGTATTTCATCGCTTCCCGTTGAAGGTATGGCCTCTCCCCCCTAGGATTTCAACACAGCAATTCCGCTGCTTTTAAAGGGGTAATACATGAAGAAAGGTCTCATCACAGTTGCTGCACTATCAGCACTGGCGCTAGTAACTGGAACAGCAACTCCAGTAACAGCTGCAGAGAAGACTCTTAAGATCGAATTGATCTCAAAGGGCGAAACGCACCAATTTTGGCAGGCAGT
>JBDLSZ010000010.1:0-4693 GCA_039799305.1 Actinomycetota bacterium | reverse complement strand
GGACTACGTAACCTTGCAGCTGGCGCACAGCCAATGGATATTAAGCAAGGAATCGAAGCTGCAGTTGCTGCAGTCTCAGAAAACCTTCGCAAGCAAGCAACTCCAGTAAGTGGAAAAGCACAGATTGCAGATGTTGCAACTATCTCTGCCCAAGATCGTGCCATCGGTGATTTAATCGCTGAGGCAATGGATCGTGTGGGTAAAGATGGCGTTATTACTGTGGAAGAGGCCTCTACTACTGGCCTAGACCTAGAGTTCACAGAGGGTATGCAGTTCGATAAGGGCTATATCTCTCCATATTTCGTTACAGATCAAGATCGTATGGAATCAATTCTTGAAGATGCATACGTGCTTATCTCAGCTGGAAAGGTCTCTGCACTTGCAGAACTACTTCCCATCCTTGAGAAGGTATCTGCAACATCTAAGCCACTTTTGATCATCGCTGATGACATCGAAGGTGAAGCTCTATCAACGCTAGTGGTTAACCGCATGCGTGGAGTCTTCACTTCAGTTGCAGTTAAAGCCCCAGGCTTTGGTGATCGCCGCAAGGCAATGTTGCAAGACATCGCAACGCTCACTGGCGGACAAGTTATCTCTGCTGAAGTTGGCATGAAGCTTGATGCTGTGACTTTAGAAGATCTCGGTCGCGCACGTCGCATCGTGGTTTCAAAAGATGCAACAACAATTGTTGAAGGTGCTGGAGACAAGGGCGCAGTTGCTGCCCGTGTGAGCGAACTTCGCAAAGAGATCGAAAACTCAGATTCTTCTTGGGATAAAGAGAAGCTACAAGAGCGTGTTGCAAAGCTTGCTGGTGGCGTTTGCGTCATCAAAGTTGGAGCACACACCGAAGTAGAACTCAATGAAAAGAAGCACCGTCTTGAGGATGCAATCTCTGCAACTCGCGCAGCAGTTGAAGAAGGAATCGTTGTTGGCGGAGGCGCAGCACTTGTGCATGCAGCTGATGCTCTAGAAGGCGATCTTGGATTCACTGGCGATAAGGCAGTAGGAGTGCGTTTAGTTCGCAAGGCTTGCGATGAGCCACTTCGTTGGATTGCAGAAAACGCAGGACTAGAAGGCTACGTAGTAGTTGCAAAGGTTCGCGCTATGAAGCCTAATGAAGGCTTCAATGCTGCAACTGATGTCTATGGCGATCTTGCAAAAGATGGCGTCATCGATCCAGTGAAGGTAACTCGTTCAGCTCTAGCTAACGCTGCATCAATTGCAGCGATGTTCATTACAACTGAAGCAGTTGTATTTGAAAAGCCAGCAGAGCAAGCAGCAGCTGAAGCTGCAGGCGGACATGGACATTCACATGGCCCAGGTGGACACAGCCACTAAGAAAGAAGAAGTTATAAGTAAAGCCCCGCAGAAGAATCTGCGGGGCTTTACCTTTTCAACTCAGGAGGAGAGTTAAAACTTAGGATGCATGTGAAACATCGGCATTAACTTCTTTGCCGATCATCACTAAGCGATCATCTTCTGAAAGACCGCCCCAAATTCCATACGGCTCTTGCACGGCAAGTGCGTGTTTGCGACAAGATGCAATGACTGGGCACGCTGCACAAATAGCTTTGGCAGTATTTTCGCGATTGCGACGGCGCGGACCTCGCTCGCCATCAGGATGGAAAAACATCTCACTTGGAAGCTCGCGGCATGAACCCTGGTACTGCCATTCCCATTCATCGGCAACGGGGCGGGGTAAGCGCGATATCTCAGCCATGTAGCCACAGTACAACCGCGCCATAGGTTGTTCAAGCCTCAACGCTCCAGAAGTTGTTCATTTGAGTGTTTCGACTGGTGAGTTGGCACACTTCAAGCCACGATTGGCCAGTGGCAACTAAAGAAGAGCATCTGACGGTCGCTGCCGTAGCGCGGCGTCTAGGGGTTGCCCCTGCCACTCTTCGCACCTGGGATCGCCGCTATGGCCTAGGCCCATCTGCCCATGAGAGCGGTGAGCACCGCCGCTACTGCCCAGCCGATCTTGCCCGTCTGACCTTAATGCGCAGATTAATCACAAGTGGCGTAGCACCTGCAGATGCTGCTGAACAAGCTAAAAACCATAAAGGAACCATCTCTGTTGAAACAATTGTTGAGGACTATGTAGTCCGTGAAGAATTAGTTGGCGCATTACATAAAGCTGCCAAAGCTCTGGATAAGAAATTCATTGAAGCGGCCTTGCGCAAGGATCTAGCCGAATTTGGTGTTGAGCAATCATGGTCTGAGGTCATGGTTCCATTGCTCTTCTTAGTCGGAAGTGACTGGGAAGAAACTGGTGAGGGTGTTGAAGTTGAGCATGTGCTCACTGAAGTTCTCAAAGCGATTTTGAGAGAGCATGTTGTAGACATTAGAAAGCCTGTGAATGCTCATCCAGTCTTACTTGCATCCGTTGGGGAAGAACTGCACTCACTTGCTCTGCACGCACTAGCCGCAGCTTTGGCAGAGCGCAAGATCGAAACATATTTTCTTGGATCTAGAACCCCCCTTGAAGCATTGTCGGCAATGATTACGCGATCTGCGCCACCTGCAGTGTTTTTATGGGCGCAGCTTCCTAAAAATGCACACCCTAAGTTTTTCAATGACATCCCAGCGATTAGACCGATGCCCAGAGTGGTGTTGGGTGGACCTGGCTGGAGCAATATCGATTGCAAAGATGTCTCGGTAGTTCAAGATATTTCCGATGCCGTGGCAGAGATTGAACGTGCCGTAGGGCTCTAGCCTCCAGCAGATCTAAAGGCAGCGCTAAAAGTAGTGATTTTGTGGTCTATCTCGCGCTCCTGTGGCAGTTTTTTAGTTTAACCCAGCCCCGCATGGCTATAGGCTTAACCTAATTACCGCCAAGAAGGAGCTCGCCAGTGTCGGCACAGGATTTTGGTGCAAATGATTGGCTCGTCGATGAAATGTACGAGCACTATCTGCAGGATCCTTCATCTGTAGACCCTGCATGGGTTGAGTATTTTAAAAACAATAAACCAGGTTCTCCTGCAACTGCATCTTCATCTTCCACTCCAGTTTCCAAGGGTGTTCCACCTGTTCCAAAAGCTGCGCAAAAAGCTCCAGCGCCACAAGCAGTTCCACCTGTTGAAACTTCTGTGCCAGTTCCACATGTGCAGCCAATTGTTCGCGAGAGTGCAGCGCCACAACCTAAGCCAGCTGATCCAGTTGTGAAACCAGCACCAGTTTTAAGTACTCCAAGTGCGTCAACTCTTGAAGTTATCCGTGGAGTTTCTGCTCGTGTTGTACAAAGCATGGAAGCTTCACTTTCAGTTCCAACGGCCACATCAGTGCGCGCAGTTCCTGCCAAGTTAATGATTGATAACCGCATTGTGATTAACAATCACATGAAGCGCGCTCGCGGTGGAAAAGTTTCTTTCACTCACATCATTGCTTATGCCATGATCAAAGCGGTTCGCGCGATGCCAGAAATGAACGCCTTCTTTGGCGAACTTGATGGAAAGCCAGCTATAGGAAAACCAGAACATATAAATCTTGGAGTTGCAATTGATTTAGCTAAACCCGATGGTTCACGTCAACTATTAGTGCCTTCAGTTAAGGGTTGTGAGTCTTTAGATTTTGCACAGTTCCGCAGCGCCTATGAAGCAGTAGTTAAGAAGGCACGTGATGGTTCATTAACTGTTGATGATTTTGCAGGAACAACAATGTCTATTACTAACCCAGGAACAATTGGCACAGTGCACTCAGTGCCACGTCTAGTTCAGGGACAAGGATTAATTCTTGGTGTTGGTGCGCTGGATTACCCAGCAGAGTTTGCCGGTTCTAGCGAAGAAACTCTGGCCCGTTTGGCTATTAGCAAGATTGTGACCCTTACAAGCACATACGACCATCGCATTATTCAAGGCGCAACTTCTGGTGATTTCCTGCGCAGAATGCATGAATACATCTTGGGTGCTGAAGGTTTCTATGATGAAATCTTTGCTGCTCTGCATATTCCATATGAGCCAATTCGATGGGCGGCCGATAAGGAGTTTGGCCATGATGATGAGATTAATAAGACTGCACGTATTCAGCAGCTAATTCAGGCATATCGCACCAACGGTCACTTAATGGCTGATTTTGATCCACTGGAATACGTTCAGCGCAATCATCCAGATTTAGATGTTCAAAGCCATGGACTATCTCTGTGGGATCTGGACCGTGAGTTTGCAACTGGTGGCTTTGGTGGCGAGAAGTTTATGTTGCTACGAAAGATTCTTGGAATTTTGCGTGATTCATACTGTCGCACAGTGGGTGTTGAGTACATGTATATCGAAACTCCAGCAGAGCGCAAATGGATTCAAGAACGCGTTGAAGTGGGAGTACAGAGTTTTCCACGTGAAGAACAACTTCGAATCCTGCACAAGCTCAATAGCGCTGAAGCCTTTGAAAACTTCTTACAGACTAAGTTCGTTGGACAAAAGCGTTTCTCACTAGAAGGCGGAGAATCAGTCATTCCACTACTTGATGCAGTTATTTCATCTGCAGCAGAAGTAAAGATGGATGAAGTCTGTATTGGAATGCCACACCGTGGTCGTCTAAACGTCTTGGCCAATATCGCTGGTAAATCTGCAGGGCAAATCTTCCAAGAGTTCCAAGGTCACTATGCCGACAATCAAGTTCAAGGATCTGGCGATGTTAAGTACCACTTAGGTACTGAAGGAGTATTCACAGCCAACTCTGGTGCAACAACAAAGATTTA
>JBDLSZ010000009.1:0-3611 GCA_039799305.1 Actinomycetota bacterium | reverse complement strand
CGGGCTTATTGGAACCTCCATTGGACTCGGTCTTGCGCTCAAAGGGGTAGGCATCACCATGTCTGACTCAGATTCCAGGGCGCAGGGTTTGGCGGAAGATCTGGTGAAGAGCCCATCAACTGCTCCCATTGACCTCGTCATCTTTGCAACACCCATTGGAGCCCTCTCATCAGTCCTCAATGATGAATTTGCGGCCAATCCAAAGGCTGGATTTATAGATATAGGCTCAGTTAAGTCTAAAGTTAAGGTTGAGGTTTCATCATCTCAGGTTCCATTGAACCGTTTCCTTCCCTCCCACCCGATGGCTGGGCGAGAAGTTGGAGGCGCGGAGTCAGCTCGCGCCGATCTCTTCCAAGGGCGAGCATGGATCATCGATTCTGAAGGTGTGGACAGCGATGTCCTAGCTGCAGGATCAGAGCTCATCAATCTTTTGGGGGGCCATCAGGTCAATCTTGATTCGGCAGCTCATGACAAGGCAGTTGCCCTGGTCTCCCACCTTCCTCAGCTGGTCTCATCTCTACTAGCTAAGCAGCTCAATGGGGGAGAAGAGGGCTGGCTGGAATTGGCCGGAGCCGGTCTTCGCGATACCACGCGTATTGCAGGTTCAGATTCCAAGCTCTGGCGCGAGATCATCGCGGCAAATAGCCAGGCCCTATCTCCACTTTTGAAGGCGCTGCAAAGTGATCTCAACTCTCTGATCGCATCCCTTGAAGACCAAGAGGCTGTAGCTGATCTGATTCAAGCAGGGCAGAAGGGTCGCGCACGTATTCCTGGAAAGCATGGCGGCAAAGCTCGTGCATATACATATCTGCCGATTGTTATTGAAGATAAACCAGGTCAATTGGCGGCGCTCTTTGATGAGTGTGCAGATGCATCGGTCAACGTTGAAGATCTCACAATCGAACACAGTCCTGGGCAGTTCACTGGATTAATCACTCTTGCACTCTCTGATAGCGATGCTGCAACTCTCTCAGAACACTTAAAGAGCAATGGTTGGAGCGTTCACGCACCACGCTCGTAGGTAATCGCTGCAGTGATTACACAATAGAATTAACCAACTAAAGATGGGCTGTGAAAATGATTGTTGTCGCGCTAGATGGCCCCAGTGGCTCTGGCAAATCCAGCACATCTAAAGCAATTGCTATCCGCGCAGGATGGAATTACTTAGATACTGGTGCGCTCTATCGCGCAATGACCTTTCTTGCTTTATCGATAAAGAGTGAAAATCCAAAAGATATTATTGCAGCGGTTATTGATAAGCCGATTACCTTTGTTTCTGATCCGCGCGAACCTAAAGTATTTCTCGACGGTAAAGATATTTCGAAAGAGATCCGCTCACATGAGGTGACGGAGAAGGTTTCAGTCATCAGCGCACTTCCTGAAGTACGTGCAGAACTCTTGACGTTGCAGCGAGCAATCATTAAGAAGGCAGAACGCGGAATCGTTGTTGAAGGTCGCGATATCGGAACAGTTGTCTGTCCTGATGCAGCGCTGAAAATCTATTTAACGGCAGATATTTCAGCCCGTGCCGACCGTCGTGATGCAGAACTTGCCGATCAATCACTAGGCACGGAGGCTGTGGCGCAATCACTTGCAGCTCGCGATGAGATTGATTCAACACGCACCGTCTCACCTTTAGCCATGGCAACCGATGCCGTCCATATTGATTCCACAGAACTTACGTTAGAGGAGACCGCAGATCGCATCTGGGAGCTCTTGTCACAGCGCTCATTACTAGGTCTTCCGATCGTTGCAATCTTGGGACGACCTAACGTGGGCAAATCAACGTTAATCAACCGCTTTATTGGACGACGTGAAGCAATTGTGGAAGATACACCTGGTGTGACTCGCGATCGCGTTCAGTATGAATGCGAATGGGGCGGTCGTCGATTTATCATTATGGACACAGGTGGTTGGGAATCAAAGCCTGATGGAATTTCTGTGCAAGTGAGTGCGGGCGCCGAACTTGCTATGGAAGAGGCAGATGTTCTCTGCTTCGTCGTAGATGCTCAAGTGGGAGCACTGGATGAAGATGACATTTTGGTGCAGGAACTTCGCAAAGCGAAGAAACCAACGATTCTCGTTGCAAATAAAGTCGATGGCGATAACGATGAATCAGATGCTCATGCGCTTTGGAATATTGGACTAGGCGAGCCGCACTTTGTCTCTGCTCTGCATGGTCGCGGTAGTGGAGATTTACTTGATGCGATTGTGAAAGAGATGCCTGAAGTTGGAGCAGCTCAAGTTCAAGATGGTTACCGTCGTATTGCACTCATCGGCCGTCCGAATGTGGGCAAATCAAGTTTGTTTAACGCTCTAGCGGGTGAGAGCCGATCTATCGTCGATGATGTTGCGGGAACGACGCGCGATCCGATCGATGAGCTCATTGAATTTGGTGGAAGTATCTGGCGCTTTGTTGATACGGCTGGACTAAAAAAGAGAGCCAATCAGGCAAGTGGCACCGACTATTACGCAACCCTTCGCACCCAGACTGCTTTGGAGCGCTGTGAATGTGCTGTCGTGGTTCTCGATGCATCAGTTCCAATCTCAGAACAAGATCTGCGCATCATCACCATGGTGGAAGAAGCTGGCAAGGCGATGGTCATTGTCATGAATAAGTGGGATCTAGTCGATGAAGATCGCCGCACCCAGTTGGATAAGGAAGTAGAACGACATCTGGATCAGGTGGAGTGGGCACAGATTGTTAACGTGGCAGCAAAGACGGGCTGGCACCGCGATCGCTTGGCACCGGCACTTCGCACATCTATTGATTCATGGGAACGTCGAGTTCCAACATCAAAGCTCAACTCATTCTTGGGAGCTCTCATCGGGGCAACCCCACCACCGGTTCGTGGTGGAAAGCAGCCTCGCGTCTACTACGCGACTCAGGCTGGCATTGCGCCACCAAAGTTTGTCGTCTTCTCATCGGGCTGGATCGAAGCTTCTTATCGTAGATTTATCGAACGGCGCCTGCGCGAGGAGTTCAAATTCCCTGGCACGCCGGTCCAGGTGGCTATCCGAGTGAAGGAACGAGATAAGGAGCAGTAGGTGCTGACTATTCCGAATGCGCTTACCTTCTTGCGCTTCCTTGGTATTCCACTCTTTATCTATCTCGCCTTAGACAAGCAGGCCGATGGCTGGGCAATCTTTGTATTGGCCGTTGGGGGAGCGACCGATTACTTCGATGGCAAGTTAGCACGAGCTCTCAATCAAGAAACTAAATTTGGTGAAATAGCAGATCCGACCATTGATCGTCTCTATATCGCTGCAACCCTGGTCGTTCTCTACATCAGAGATGCGATTCCACTGTGGCTGATTGCAATCTTGGTCGCGCGGGATGTGGTGATGGCAGTTGTTGCTCTAGTCCTTCAGCTCAAGGGATTTGCCCCACTGAAAGTTACCTACCTGGGTAAGGCTGCGACTTTCAATCTGCTCTATGCATTTCCGTTCCTGCTCCTTGCCTTAAGTGATACCTGGTATGGAACTGGGGCGTTTATTTTCGGGTGGGCCTTTGCCATCTGGGGCGTTACTCTCTATGTCGGGACGGCGGTCGGATATTTCCGAACAGCGCTATCGACCATTACAGTTCGACCACACATCATCGAGGGCTA
>JBDLSZ010000008.1:0-5196 GCA_039799305.1 Actinomycetota bacterium | reverse complement strand
TATGTAAATCACCACGGGATGTAATGCGATTGACGTCAAAAGGAACAATCGTTGCAACTACTCGCTGTAATTGAGAAATTGGTGCTGCAATTTCTTCTGCAGTTTGATCATGCAGTAGGCGACCTAAGAAGCGGGAGTATGAGCGACGCGGAAGCAAAATGGTGAGCTCAATGTCAGGCTTTTCTGTCTTACGAATTGCATAGTCGAGTGCTGAGTTTGCAATGCGACGATCAGGGCAGTCGATGAGTTCTAACTGCACATCTTCCAACGCTTCAGATTCTGCCCAAGCTTTTTGAATCGCTTCAGCGCGACGATCATCGATAACAAAGTGAACAGCTTTGACCTTATGCGGCTTCAGGCTTCGTGCATAACGAACAGCACCCACTGTTGCAATATCAACGCTATCGACAAAGATAGTGACATCATGGCGTGCCATCGATGTTGCGCGCTCCTCAAAACTCTTAACAGAGAGCGCTTCTTGTTCGCGAGTGTATTGACGACGCAGACGTAGGAAAGTTGCAACCAAGATAGGTGCTGTGACAAGTACTAACCAAGCACCTTCAGTGAACTTCACAACCGAGAAGATGATGACGATTGCAAGGGATACTGAACCAGCGAGTGCGTTGATAAAGACTTTTACTCTCCATTGTGATGGTTTGGTTCGCAAGTAATATCGAGTCATACCAAATCCAGCCAAGGTAAATCCTGTAAAGACACCGAGTGCATAGAAAGCAACAAGGTGTTCAACAGAACCTGCAGTGATAATGACAAGAAGTAGCCCACCACCTGAAAGAAGAAGAATTCCGTTGGAGAATGCTAAACGGTGGCCACGCTTTGTTAATTGGCGTGGAAGATATCCATCTTGTGCGACAAAGTTCACGAGCAATGGGAAAGCGCTATAGGTGGTGTTTGCACCAGCAAAGAGAATTAGCATCGTTGCGAGCTGAACCATGATGAACATGATCGTGCCGAAAGTGCCCGTTCCCACTGCTGCCTTTGCAATCTGAGAGATAACCGTTGGAACGCCAGATTCATATGGCATCGCATGAATATGGTGAGCGAAGTAAGAAACTCCAAGAACAAGAGTTCCCAGTAAGCAGCTCATGACGACCAATGTGCGCTTTGCGTTGACATGCTCTGGTGTCTTAAAGAGTGCAACACCATCAGAGATTGCTTCAAGACCGGTCAGTGATGAACCACCATTTGCAAAGGCGCGAAGCAGGATAAAGATTGCTGCAAAGGTAAGCAGACCTTGTTCTTGCCCCAGTGGAACAGCTCCTGGCAGATCAGTATCGAGCACAGGAAGCGTTCCATTAGCTAAGCGATAGAGACCCATTCCAAAGACGATGAACATGCAGCCCACGAAGAAGTAGGTAGGAAGTGCAAAAGCTTTACCAGCTTCTTTGACTCCACGGAGATTTCCATAGGTTAACAAGATGATGACTGCAAAGATCATCGGCATTTTGTATGCTTCAAGAGATGGAAAAGTTGAAATAATTGCTGCAACACCTGCGGCTGACTGAATTGCCAATGTAACGATGTAATCAAGCATCAGTGCAACTGCTGCAATCTGCGCAACTACTGGTCCGAAGTTATCGCGAGAGACTATGTATGCACCGCCCGTCTTTGTATAGACATCGATGACGTTTCGATAAGACAAGGTAATAAGAACAAGAATTGCCAAGACGACAGCTGTCATCGGCATCAAGATTGCAAAGGCTGCAAGACCGAAAGCCGGCAAGAGTGCGATAAGAATCTGTTCAGAACCGTAGGCAGAAGATGAAATACAGTCGGAGGAGAGAATTCCGAGGGCGTAACGCTTGCTCAGTCTCTGGTGACCGAGTGAGTGTCGGTTGAGTGCACCACCGAGAAAGAATCGCTTGACCTTGTAGGAGAGGGGATCTTTTACGTGTGCGTGATCCTGAAGTGCCACAGGCTGGGGTGCATCATCAGTCCAAGACTTAGGCACAACTAACTCCCTCTAGTTTCGCAGCTAGGCGTTGCGTATAAAGCATCACCGCTGCGTAGGTAACCATTTTAGGTGACCCGATGATTTCTCGTAAGTATGCTAATCCTATGCGCACACAGTTATATATAGATGGTCAATGGGTCGATGGAAGCGGGACATTAGAGGTAATCGATCCCAGCGATGGCTCAGTTATCGCCACAGTTGCCACCTCAAGCGATGAGCAGAACCTCGCAGCCATCAATGCCGCTGACCGCGCCGCAGCCGGTTGGGCAAAGACCGCACCTCGCGTTCGTAGCGAAATCTTGCGCAAAGCATTTGAAATGATGATTGCCGAAGCTGATTACTTAGCAGAGCTGATCTCTAAGGAAAATGGCAAGGCTCTTCCTGATGCAAAGGCTGAAGTGAATTACGCAGCCGAGTTCTTCCGCTGGTTTGCTGAAGAGACAGTGCGCATCTCCGGTGATTTCCGCATGGCTCCATCAGGAGATAAGCGCATTCTGGTTACACATCAACCTATTGGCGTCTCACTTCTGATTACTCCATGGAACTTTCCTGCAGGTATGGCCACTCGCAAGATCGGTCCAGCAGTTGCAGCGGGCTGCACAATGATTCTCAAACCTGCAGGTGAAACACCGCTAACGGCTCTTGCAATCGTGGACATCCTTGAACGTTGCGGATTACCTAAGGGTGTTCTTAACGTCATTCTTCCTGCAAAGACAGGACCTGCCATAGCCAAGATTCTTCATGATTCACGAGTAAAGAATCTTTCATTTACTGGATCAACACAGGTTGGAAAGCTGCTCCTTAAGGAAGCAGCAGATCAAGTTATTCGCTGCTCTATGGAGCTTGGCGGCAATGCGCCATTCGTTGTTCTCTCCGATGCCAATATTGAAGAAGCAGTCAAAGGTTTGATGATGGCAAAGATGCGCAATGGTGGCGCTGCTTGCACGGCGGCCAATCGCATCTATGTTGCTCGCTCTATTGGTGAGAAGTTCATTGCAGAGTTTGCAAAAGCGATGGCTGCACTGAAAATGGGTGTGGGGCGCGAAGCGGGTATTCAACTTGGCGCAAGTGTTTCTATGAAGGAACGTAACAAGATTGCAGAACTTGTTGATGCATCAAAGGCACGCGGTGCCAAGGTTCACCTTGGTGGAGCAACTCCTGATGGCGCTGGTGCTTTCTATCCTGCAACAGTTCTTGAAGTGAAGAAAGATGATGCGATTTTGGCCGAAGAAGTCTTTGGTCCAGTAGCTCCTGTCGTTCTCTTTGATACAGATGAAGAAGCCTTGAAGCTTGCTAATGACACTGAATACGGACTTATTAGTTATGTGTATTCAGAAGATCTCAAGCGCGCTATCCGTTTTGCTGAAGGTCTAGAGGCAGGCATGGTTGGCATCAACCGCGGACTTCTCTCAGATCCTGCAGCGCCATTCGGTGGCGTGAAGCAATCAGGCCTTGGTCGCGAAGGCGGCTTCGATGGAGTCCACGAGTTCTTGCAGACTAAATACATCGGCGTTGAGATCTAAATTCTTTGCCTGTTATTTACCAGACATTCACTCTCAACTAGCGAGTAGCGCAGAGCGCCGGCGGAAAATTGAACTGCTTCCCCAGCCAATTACTTGCAAGGAAAGGGGTTGCCATGTCACAAATGAATAATCTGCCAGAGTGTTTCTTATGTCGTTCACAAGACCTCGAGCTCGTAATGAATGCAGAGAACGGTCCAATCGTTCTCTGTGACGAGTGCGGGTACGCAAGCTTGATGTCTAATAAGCATCTCACGCTGCCAACTATTACAAATATCGCATCGTAGTTAGATTAAAACCTAAGCGTCTATCTGCGCTCTTGCTTCACACTCAGCTAAGGCATCTGTAATGGCGTTGATTCTTTCTGCGGGATCTTCGGTGAGTTTCACCCAACCCAATCTTTGAAAGTTCTTCCCATCGGCTTCTCGACAGCTGTAACCACATCCGTTGTTGTCTACTGAAATTTTGTAAGTTCCAGTTGATAATTCGAGTATCTCTTCGCCACCAATCGATAATCGACCTGCAAGATCTTCGTACCTTGAGGAATTCCTTCTCTTTAATTCCATCATCAGTGAAAAGTAAGTACGTTCCCACGCCAAATCCTCTTCGCTAAGGAAGTCATCTGGAATTTCACTCATGAATGAAGTCTAACTCAGGTGCCACAGTTGAGCTCAAGAGTTTTCTCAGACCAGACTGGCGGGGTTGTATAAGCCTTTCCACGAATTGTCGCGCGGGCTGAAGCCACCCCGTAGTACTTAGAGCGTGTTGTGTTCTTGCAGTAAGCAAAAGTGAATTGATTTTTCACCACCAGTCCTTGAGATTTAGGATTATCCGCTCTGGTGCTTCGCTGGGCCACGAGATGCGCTACGCCGAGGCCTTCCTTGAATATTTTGACTGTCAAAGTGACATTACTTTGTGGAACATTACATCTCGACGTCGCATTAACTTTTACGGCTAGGCGGCCCTGTTGTTCAAGAATTGAAGTTGAGATGTGGGCATTTTGGACTTCAATGAAACACTTTGTTTTTGGCGGAGTAACAACCGCTCCGGCAACATCGGCTAGAAATGAAGAAGACATGCAGACAGCGGAGATTAAGGAAATCGAGGCTGTTAGCGTGCGAAGTGATTTATCCATGCCCAAGAATTTCAAAATTGCAGGAATTCTGAATCGGGCTATCCACAGTCAATCTTGCGGAGGATGAGGGATTTGAACCCTCGATAGGTTTCCCTATACACGCTTTCCAAGCGTGCGCACTCGGCCGCTATGCGAATCCTCCAGCGCTGGGGCGCGAGCCTCAACGAGCCAAGGGTAGCGGTGCATAGCGTCAGCCCTGACACATAAGATTGGCTCAGATCTCCGGTGCGACGTTATCGTGCCGAACTCCCCCAGGGTAGGAATACAGCAAGGGTAGGTACGCTCTAGCGGGTGCACCGGAGGTCCCAAGAATTAAAGAGTTTCGCGGCCAATTAGAAGTGAATTGAATCGCGACCTTAACGAGAGTAGATAAAGATGTCGTTAGCGTTATATCGAAAGTATCGCCCCTCTGTATTTGCAGATGTCATCGGGCAAGAACATGTCACCGTTCCTTTATCTAACGCGCTTGAATCCGGCAAAACTCATCACGCATATCTCTTTAGCGGCCCACGTGGTTGCGGAAAAACTTCTAGCGCTCGCATCATGGCGCGCTCACTCAACTGTGAAAA
>JBDLSZ010000007.1:0-3283 GCA_039799305.1 Actinomycetota bacterium | reverse complement strand
CCTGCGCCGACAAAGCCCAGGACTGCTCCGATAAAGGAGCCAGCGATGAGCGCTCCAAGGATTTCCATGTCTCTATCTTGGCAGGTCAAAAGTAAAAGCCCCCCGATTTCTCGAGGGGCTTTTAGCGAACTTTAAATTAGAAGTTGAAGAAGTTCAGGCTTCCAACGCTTGGACCGAACTCTGTGAGTGATCCAAATGCAATGAGTGCAAAGAGGATCAGAGCAGCTCCTGCGAGTGCGATGTCCTTATTAAATGCGATCATTTCATTCTGCTTAGCTGTTGGGTCAGTCTCTTTCCAGAAGTTATGGAAGATGACTGCAGCGAGGATGAGGGTGATTGCCAAGAGAAGTGCGCCAAGGTCAACCCAGAGACCGATAGCGATATAGACGCCACCGAGAAGGAAGAACAGACCTGAGGCTAGAACGCCGAGCTTTGCAGCAGGGAGCTTCTTGTACTGTGCGTAACCTGTCATCGCTTCAAGCTTTGCGAAGTGAGCGATACCTGATGTGATGAAGATAAAGGCGAAGAGAATTCTGCCTACGAGTAGTACTGCGTTCAATTGTGTCTCCTAAGAGTTAGCGGATATGTACAAGTCCATAGTAGTTGAAATTTCAACTATCTCACGCCACGCCACGCCCTTTGCCGGGCTCGGCAGGGGTAGATCCACGCTCAATCCAGCGCCACTTGCCCTTGTCAGAGCTCTCCACTACTTTTCGAACATCTGTTCGAATTATCAACAGGTACCTAGGGGAAGTAAGAGAAGATGTCAGCAGAAGTTATTAAGGCTCACGAGGTCATATCCGATGGGGGACTTACACCTATCGAATTTACCTTTAAGGGGCGGCGCTTTCGTATCCATGCAGTCTTATCGCGATGGTGTGAGGCAGGTGGATGGTGGAACCGTATTAGCGATGGCAAGTTTCGCCCCGATGATCAAGCGCGTGCGCTCTGGACAGTTGAGGCAGCTCCCATTGGCGCACTCACCACATTCCAACTCGAACGCGATGAAGCAACGGGTCAATGGATTGTGAGAGCTATCTAGTAATGAGCTTTATCCATCTGCGCACAGCAAGTGCGTATTCACTCAAATACGGAACAACGCAACCACGGGATTTAGTGGCGCGTGCATCAGAGCTTGAGATGCCGGCGCTCGCACTCACAGATCGCGATGGGCTAGCTGGTGCAATCCGTTTTACCAAAGCATGTGTATCTCATGGGATTGCACCGATTATTGGAATCAATCTTCCGATTGCAATCGGTGATGTCTCGGGCACACTTCCACGCGTCACAGTCTTGGCACATGGCGATGGTGGGTGGCGCAGTTTGGTCCGTCTCTACACAGGGCTGCAGATGAATAGCGCCAATCGCACTGCCGTGTTAACTCCTGAGTTGCTAGAAAAATTTAGTCAATACACATCCAATCTTCATCTGCTACATGGCCCTGAATCACCGGTCTCACAGGCACTTGCCACACACCGCTTTGATATGGCTCTGGAAATCTTTAATCAGACCCGTGATCTCTTTGCAGACCACGCTATGGAATGTGTATCGCACTTAGTTGCTGGCAGTGGCCCGCGCTCAACAGCCCATGCTGCGCGTTCACTGATCTTTGCTCGTGATAACGATATTGATGCAGTCATTACCAATGCCGCTCGTATGCGAGATCGCACCGATGGACCCTTAGCTGATGTCCTTGATTGTGCTCGTCAATTGGTGCCACTGCATCCACGTAATGTGGAGCGTCGCAATGCTGAAGCGTATGTAAAGAGCAGTGATGAAATGATTTCCTTAGCTGCAGAGATTGCGCGAGCAGCGGGAGAGCGCACACCACGTGCACTCCTTAAGACAACGCGTCAGTGGGCAGAGCGCGCAGTCTTATCTGCCCATCGCGATATTGGTTTAGGTGGGATCCATCTACCCGAACCCCATGTTGTGGGCGCCGAGTCTCCTGCTGCAATGCGCACCTTGCTACGCACTCGCTCTGAAGCTGGAATCAATTGGCGCTATAACGATGGCGCAACCATTGCTAAAGCGCGAGCACGTCTTGATGATGAACTCGCCATCGTTGCAACGCTGGGATATGAGTCCTATTTCTTAACGGTTGCCGACATTACCGATATGGCGCGAGGCGCCGACATTCGCGTTGCAGCACGTGGCAGCGGTGCAGGATCTCTCATCTGTCACTTACTTGGAATATCAGGAGTGGACCCCATGCAACATGGGTTGTTGATGGAGCGTTTCTGCTCACCACTTAGGCGCGCACTTCCTGATATCGATATCGATGTGGAATCAGCTAGGCGCCTTGAGATCTATGAGATGGTCTTTAAAAAGTATGGCCCCGCTACGTGGGATCAACCAGGACTTATTTCACGATGTGCAACCGTTGCCATGGTCGACACCTATCGTGCGCGTAATGCAATCCGTGATGCAGGGGCAGCACTTGGCATGCCCGCAATGGAGATTGATCTACTTGCGAAATCAATGCCACATATTCGCGCAGGCAATATCGATGCCGCCCTTAACTCACTACCTGAACTCAAGGACTTCAATACATCAGCGCCCCTTACTCGCGCCACTATTGCTCTGGCTGCTCGCCTTGATGGCTTGCCACGACATTTAGCGATGCACCCCTGCGCCATGGTCTTATCCGATGCAGCATTTCTTGATCGCGCACCTGTGCAATTTAATGCTGGTGGTTTTCCTATGGTCGAATTTGATAAAGATGATGTGGAAGATATCGGTCTACTTAAACTCGATATCTTGGGTGTGAGGATGCAATCGGCGATTGCCCATGCCGTGCATGAGATTAAGAGAGTGGAAGATCAAGAACTCGATATCGATGCGGTAGCCCTCGATGATGCTGATACCTACGCACTCATCCAATCAACGCGCACACTCGGAATCTTCCAAGTAGAAAGCCCTGGACAACGTGAATTGGTTGGAAAGCTCGAACCTCGCACCTTTAACGATTTGATTATCGATATCTCACTCTTTAGACCAGGGCCGGTTAAGAGCGACATGATTCGCCCATTCCTTGAAGCACGCCATGGCTTTCGCCCGGCGCAGATCATTCATCCTGATCTGCTGCCGATCTTGTCTGAAACCGAAGGCGTTGTTGTCTTTCATGAACAAGTGATCTCGATTATCTCGGTGATGACAGGTATCTCCTTGGCTGCAGCTGATGAGAAGCGCAGAGCGCTAGGGGATAGGGCTGGGCAACAAGAGGTCTGTGATTGGTTCTTTCCTGCCGCCATAGAACGTGGGTATGAACTGAAAGTGATTA
>JBDLSZ010000006.1:0-2870 GCA_039799305.1 Actinomycetota bacterium | reverse complement strand
GACCTAGAAATTCAAGAAGAGAAGGAAATATTTGAGCAATGGTGGGGGATTGAAAGACCATCTCATCGGTGATGCTGGTGAGCTCAGTGATATATGCAGGGATGGGATGTTGGGGATCAATAAAGGTTTCAAACTCTGCGATGACCTCGCCTCTACATATCTTTACAGCGCCAATCTCAGTAATTCCAGCGCCTAGATGAGGAGCTCCACCTGTTGTCTCAAGGTCAATGACGACAAAGGTAGTTTCCAGCAGAGGCCTACCAATTTCTTGGAAGGTGCTCTGCCATGAAGAATTCACCGAATCGTTAACCACTCGTTAACAGTAGATGATTGCTATGACATTGGTTGCGTAATACTCTCAACGCATGAGCGTCGATGAAGCACCTGCAGGATTGATCAGCGATTGGCATGCTGAAGGTAAAGGTGCCAATAAAGGCATTGGGGTCTTACTTGTTCATGGATTTACAGGATCTCCCGCATCGATGCGCCCCTGGGGTGAATATCTCAATCAACGTGGCTACACCGTCACAGTGCCGCTACTTCCAGGACACGGAACGCGACCTGAAGATCTGAATTTAGTGAAGTGGCAAGAGTGGCCAGCGAAGGTCGAAAACGATCTCAATGTGTTGCTGCAAAGCTGCGAGAAGGTTTTTATCTGTGGGTTGTCCATGGGCGGTGGAACTGTGCTCAACGTTGCCACTCGCTATTCACAACAGCTAGCAGGGATGATTCTTGTCAATCCTATGATTCACGTGAAGCTCGTACCCCATCAATTAGCGTGGGTTATTTCTCGCGTTCAAAAGATGCGTGATTCTGTCGGTGATGACATTAAACGTCCAGGGATTACTGAATACGGTTATGACTCGCTTCCGGCCGTTGGCGTCTATCAACTGCTAAAGATGCTTTCTTATACCCGCAAACGACTTCACGATGTGACTGTTCCACTCCAGCTATTTCATAGCGTTGATGATCACACGCTTCCAGTGTCAAACACGGAAATCATCATGAAGGGCGTTGGCTCACGCGAGAAGAGCCGAATCGAACTCGTCAATAGTTACCACGTTGCAACTCTCGATTATGACCAAGAGATCATCTTCGAGAATTCTCGAATCTTTATTGAATCGCACTCATAACTGAACCTTCTGCGACAAATTTCGTCGCAGCTTCTAATTCAGGCGACAGGTATCGATCAGGACCAGGGCCCGCAACGCTCTTACGAAGCGCTGTGATGACCTTGGTTGAATCTGGGCTTGGGGTAAGGGGTGCGCGTAGTTCAATCGCACGAGATGCTGTTACCAATTCGATGGCGATGATTCGAGTGAGATTCTTAATGGATGTGCGCAATTTACGTGCAGCAGACCAACCCATCGATACATGATCTTCCTGCATGGCAGATGATGGAATCGAATCAACGCTTGCAGGAGATGCGAGTCTCTTATTCTCACTGACCAGTGCTGCTTGGGTGTATTGAGCAATCATCAAGCCTGAATCAACTCCAGGGTCATCGGCTAGAAACGGCGGCAATCCCGCGCTGCGATTCTTATCAAGTGCTCGGTCAGTGCGGCGCTCTGCAATGCTTCCTAAATCTGCAACAGCGATAGCGAGGAAGTCCAGCACATAGGCAACAGGTGCTCCGTGGAAGTTTCCATTCGATGAGATGCGCCCATCATCAAGAACTACCGGGTTATCAATGACTGCAGCAAGCTCACGCAAGGCAACAGTTGCTGCATACTCCACAGTGTCGCGCACAGCGCCAGCAACTTGAGGGGCGCAGCGCAGTGAGTACGCATCTTGTACGCGATCATCATTTTCTAAATGTGATGCCACGATTCCTGAGCCTTTCAAGGTTGCAAGCATGCGTGCAGCACTTTCTGCCTGTCCTGGATGTGATCGCAGAGGAAGATGAAGTTCAGGAATGAATACACGATCTGTGCCGAGTAAACCTTCAACGCTCATCGCTGCAACAACATCGGCAGTATTGACGAGCATTCTCAAATCTTCGATAGCAAGGATGAGCATTCCAAGCATGCCATCTGTGCCATTGATCAGAGCAAGACCTTCCTTTTCAGCTAACTGAATAGGAGTGATCTTTGCTTCCTTGAGAAGTTCTGCAACAGGTCGTTGAGCGCCCTTACTATCAAAAGCTTCTCCTTCACCCATAAGAACGAGTGCACAGTGAGCAAGAGGTGCTAAATCTCCACTGCATCCGAGAGAACCAAATTCACGAACAAGGGGAGTGATACCAGCGTTAAGAAGAGCTGCCATCGTTTGAGCCACGAGAGGTCTTACGCCAGTCTTTCCTGAGGAGAGAGTTTTTAAGCGCAGTGCCATAAGAGCACGCACAACTTCTCTTTCGACGGGATCGCCAACACCAGCTGCATGAGAGCGAATCAGAGATCGCTGCAGTTGTGTACGTAGCTCTTGTGAAACATGGCGATTAGCGAGTGCACCGAAGCCGGTGGAGATTCCATAGACAGGAGTTTCAGACGCTGCGAGTTTTTCAACATGGTCGCGCGAGCTCTGCATTGCAGCAAGTGATTGTGGTGAGAGTGAGACGGTTGCGCCATTGCGTGCGATGGCAACGAGATCACTGAAGGTCATGCCCGATGTTGAGATTACTACTTCTGCCATGATGTCACTGCTCTTCCTGATTTGTAGGTGCTGTGAATGAGATTAACACCAGGGCGATACGCCAGATGTATGTAGGAAGGTGTCTGCAAGAGAACGAGGTCTGCTCTCATTCCCACATTTAACCGCCCGATATCTGTTCTTCGAAGTGCTTGGGCTCCGCCCAGCGTTGCAGCGCGTACTGCTTCCTCCACGGTGAAGCCGAGAAGACTTACCGCTGATGCAATGCAGAAGGGCATTGA
>JBDLSZ010000005.1:0-2907 GCA_039799305.1 Actinomycetota bacterium | reverse complement strand
GCTTCGCTAAATCGAGCTACAAATTCATCTTTTGTGAAGCGATACTCCTGCGTGCCCGTTGTTTCAATAACATAGGTTGCAATCATGGAACCAAGCTGGGCACAGCGCTCATGTGAAAGTCCCCATGCAAGTCCTGCAACAAAGCCAGAACGGAATGAATCTCCCACACCTGTTGGATCAACTTTTGCCTTCTCTTGCGCGCAACCAACTTTAATAAATGTTCCATCAGTACTTTCAACGCGAGCACCATCAGAGCCCAATGTGACGATGCGATATTTCACTCGTGCAAGAATTTCGTGATCACTCCACCCAGTCTTCTGGATTGCAAGTGCTAGCTCGTACTCATTCATGAAGAGATAGGTAGCTCCCGAAATTAACTTCTTGATCTCATTGCCACTCATACGTGCCATCTGTTGTGAAGGATCTGCCGCTACTGCAATACCCATAGCCAGAGCCACCTCTGTGTGGCGAAGCATCGCTTCAGGATCATCAGGTGAAATAACAAGGATGTCGAGTTTTCCGACCTTATCCATGATGGGTTTGAGTTCAATGTTGCGAGCTTCAGACATTGCACCAGGAAAGAAGGATGCGATCTGATTGAGCTCAGTATCTGTCGTCACTGTGAAGTGGGCTGTGTGCTGTTCTGTGGAGACAAGTGCGTGTGATGTATCAACGCCGTGGCGAGTGAGCCACGCATCGTAATCTGCAAAGTCTTTGCCTACTGCAGCAATCAAAATCGGATTAAGTCCTAGAACGCCAAGGCCAAATGCAATATTGGCAGCGCACCCTCCGCGACGGACATCAAGACCATCGACAAGGAATGAGAGAGATACTTTTTCAAGAGAGCCGGCAACAAGTGAGTCAGTGAACTTTCCGGGGAAAGTCATCAAGTGATCAAGACCTACTGAACCTGCAACGCCAATTTTCATGGTCGCATCTAACTACAGCAGCTATGTATTACGGCTGAATTAGTTAAATGAATCGCCGCATGCGCATGAACCGCCTGCGTTGGGATTATCGATAGTAAAGCCCTGCTTCTCGATAGTGTCTACGAAATCAACTGTTGCACCCATTAGGTATGGATCACTCATCTTGTCGACAACAACTTTGACTGCGCCAAATTCACGTGTGATATCGCCTTCTTGATTGCGATCATCGAAGTAGAGCTGGTAGCGAAGACCAGAGCAGCCACCTGGCTGAACAGCAACACGAAGGTAGAGGTCATCGCGACCTTCTTGAGCAAGGAGAGCAGAAACCTTTGCAGCTGCCACATCTGTGAGCGCGATGCCGGTTGTGATCTCGACTGGAGTTGATGTTGTTTCAGTAGTCATGTGCGCAAGAATACCCGCGTTTAGGTTGCGATGGCGAACCCAAACGCATGACAATACGCATATGTCTATCAGCCTGAGCGAGCTTCTAGTACTGGGCCAAGGCTCAGATCTTGCTTCAGAGCGCGGAGTCTCCTGCACCGGCGAACTTCCACCTGCCAGTGACCCGCACCTTGTCGAACGCGCTATCGCCGCCAGAGCAGCCCTCGGTAGTAGAGCGCTGATTCTGGGCCATCACTACCAACGTGATGAAGTCATTCAATTTGCCGATATCACTGGCGACTCATTTAAATTGGCTCAATCTGCCGCTGAGCAAAGCACTGCAGAATTTATCTTCTTCTGCGGTGTTCACTTCATGGCAGAGAGCGCCGACATTCTCACCTCTTCTAAGCAACGCGTGATCCTGCCCGATTTAGCGGCAGGATGTTCGATGGCAGATATGGCAACAGCGAATCAAGTAAATCAATGTTGGCAAGATCTAGAAAAACTCGGTGTTGCATCCAGAACTGTTCCTGTCACCTATATGAATTCATCTGCAGCCATTAAGAGTTTTACGGGAGAGCATGGCGGCACCATCTGCACATCATCGAATGCGCAGAAAACACTTGAGTGGGCATTTGCTAAGGCTGAAAAAGTTCTCTTCCTTCCTGATCAACACCTAGGACGCAACACAGCAGTCCTATCCCTTGGTCTCTCACTCGATGATTGCGTTCTCTGGAATCCATGGAAACCCATGGGTGGTCTGACCGAGGATGAAATCCGCGGAGCCAAGATGATTCTCTGGCGCGGACATTGCTCTGTGCACGGTCGCTTTACTCGCGAATCCATACAAGAAGTGCGCACTCGCGTTCCAGGTGTGAAAGTCATCGTTCATCCTGAGTGCCAACATGAAGTTGTTGTCGATTCTGATGTTGTGGGCAGTACTGAGAAAATTATTCAGACAGTGAGCGCATCCCCCGCCGGAAGTAAGTGGGCAATTGGCACTGAGCTCAATCTCGTCTCACGCCTTGCGCAGAATAATCCCGATAAAGAGATTGTCTTTCTCGATAAGAGCGTCTGCTACTGCTCCACCATGAACCGCATTGATCTTCCCCATCTTGTCTGGGCTATGGAATCAATCGTTGCAGGTCACATCGTCAATGAAATCAAGGTCGATGAGCGCATTGCACGCTTTTCTAAGTTGGCTCTTGAGCAGATGCTCGCCCTATAGTTACCGCCATGACTGAATCAGCTTCTGATAAGAAGGGTCGTCCGACCCCTAAGCGCAATGAAGCCATTGCTGCTCGTAAAGTTTCATCTCTTGCTCCTGCCTCAACAAAGGCTGAGAAGAAGCGCGCTAAGGATGCATCGCGCGCAGCCCGTATTGCCAATCGCGCCGCCTATATGCGCGGAGATGAGAACGCACTACCTGCTCGCGATAAGGGACCAGTCAAGAGATTTGTTCGTAACTACGTCGACTCTCGTAAATCAATCGGTGAATACTTCTTGCCCATCATCTTTGTCGTTCTCTTCCTAACGCTGATTCCATATCCAGTATTTCAAATCGGAAGCATCATCATCATGTATGGCGTTCTCTTGA
>JBDLSZ010000004.1:0-6903 GCA_039799305.1 Actinomycetota bacterium | reverse complement strand
TTCACTTTCTGCATCGCACGTTCAACACTTTTCAGTTGTGAATTTGTACGAGCAAGAATTGCCACTTCATGGGGTGGAGTTCCAGCACTTAACAGGTCTGTGATCTCAGAGAGAACACCGTTTACTTCAGATGCCTCATCAGAGTAGCCAACGACGCTTGGTTGAGTGCCATGCTCATTTTGGGCAACGAGCTCCTGGCCCATCGCGCCATGGCGCAGCAGTGCATTAGCTGCAAAGGTAATTTCTGGAGTGGATCGATATCCGGTGCTCAGGCGAATCACTTCAGCATCAGGGAATCGTTGCGTGAAGGTATTGAGAAAGACTGGAGTAGCTCCCGCAAATGAGTAAATGGTTTGTGCAGGATCTCCCACAACACAAATATCGTTGCGCTTTCCAAGCCAGGCATTAATCAAGCGTTGCTGGATCGGTGAGACGTCCTGATACTCATCGATAGTGAAGTATCGATACTGATCTTGCACTCGCTCGCGCACTTCACGCTCTTCCTCCAGCATTGCAGCACACAGAAGAAGCACATCTTCAAAGTCGATCGCGAGCTCCTGCTTCTTAATGGATTCATATGCGGTGTAAATCTGCACCATCTGCTCAGGTAATACGCGCGGTTTCTGCATTCGCTTGGAGATTTCATCTACGTAATCACTCGGGGCAACTTGAGAAACCTTTGCCCATTCAATTTCAGATGCGATATCTCGCATGAGTTCGCGATTGGTTGCCCGCACAGAATCACTTAAGCCTGCGCGATTAATCGCCTCAGTAAGAAATCCGGTCTTGGTTGTCATGAGATCTGGTGTGCGCCCACCAAAGACGGAAGGCCAAAAGTAGAGAAGTTGTTTGAGAGCAGCTGAGTGAATCGTGCGCGCTGCAACGGTGGGAACACCCAGTGAGCGAAGTCGTGCTCGCATCTCACCTGCAGCCTTTGCTGTAAAGGTCAGCGCCAATACTTTCTGCGGATCCATCGTGCCGATAGCTGCCGCATATGCAATGCGATGAGTAATAGCGCGAGTCTTTCCAGTACCAGCTCCTGCAATAACACAGACAGGTCCACGCGATGCCAGTGCCACAGCGCGCTGATCAGGATCTAGCGCTGCAAGAATCTCATCTTCTATCGCCACGTTTCGCCGCCAAGTGCTACTTCACCAAGCCAGCCCTCAATCATCTTGCGTGCAACTGAAATCGTTGGTGGAAGCAGGAGTGAACCATCGGCAGCTGCAGCTTTAAGTTCTTCTCGACTAAACCATTTCACTTCAGTAATTTCTTCGCCATCGCCCTTTGCAACACCTGGATTATCTGTGACTGCTTCAAAGGCAATCATGATGCTTGCTGGAAATGGCCATGGCTGAGAGCCTAAGTATTTGATTTCACTGACAGTGATATTTGATTCTTCAAAGACTTCACGAGAAACACATTGTTCAAATGTTTCACCAGGTTCAAGAAAGCCTGCAAAAGTTGAGAAGCGTCCTTCAGGCCAGACTGGTTGATGTCCCAGCAGAATGCGATCTGCGCGATCTTTGATAAGAACAATGACTGCTGAATCTGTGCGGGGATGATGTTGGCTCTGATCTGCATCGCAATAACGCGCAGCTCCCCCAAGATCGACTCGTGTTGCCCCTCCACAGCGCGCACATCGTGGATGGGCTCGGTGCCAATTACTGAGCGCTGTTGCATGCAGGGCTAATTCAAATTCAAGGGGAGAAAGTTGTGCACCAACTTCGCGAAGGGTTGTGAAGCCTTCGCTTCTTTTCTCATCTGTTACCTCACCAACCCACTCTGAATCCCAGACGAAGTAGGGGGTGCGATCATTAAGGTCCAAACCTAAGAAGTAGCGAGAGCCTTCTGTAAATTTTCCCGATTGGGCAAGGGATGCAATCTCTTGCGCAGATATAAAGGTGAGCTTTTCATCAACGGATGCAATCCGGCCATCTGCAATATGAGCAATCTTTGCCTTCTGCCACAAAGTATCGAGTGTTCCTTGATTGGTGCGTAATTCTCCGGCGCGATCTATATGGGATGGGTGTTGAAATATCGCGCTCACAGGTGCAGGTTACTAGTCTGTGGGGGTGCGCATCACCTCGTGGAATCTCCTGCATGGAATGGCCATTCCCCCGCAAGGCGGCGCAGATCCAGAGGCGCTACAGCGTGCCATCCAATCTCTTGAATCTGATGTCTTCGCCTTTCAAGAAGTTGATCACTTCTTACCTCGTTCGAATTCGCGACCACAGATGCGCGATATTGCAGAAAGTATTGCAGCCCGTGATTGGGCGATGGGGCCGAGTGTTATCGGAACCCCTGGTGAGAGTTGGCGTAAGAAACACGAGCACGAACCTGAAATTATTACCAATGCATCATCGCACTCTGAATTAATGCATGAGACTTATGGAATTGGAATCGTTTCAAAGATTCCAGTCTTAAGTTGGCATCGACTTGATTTAGGTAACTCACCCCTTGGATTACCTCTCATCGTTCCAGGCGATGAAACAGGAAAAGGAAGACCACGTTTTATCTATGTTAAAGATGAACCGCGACTTGCACTGGCTGCAGTACTTGAAAATGGTTACACAGTCGTCAACACCCATCTCTCATTCGTTCCTGGATTTAATCTCGCCCAACTGCGACGCGTGAAGAAGTGGGCACTCGAAATTGCAGAATCGACGGGAACGCGTGCGATTGTTCTTGGCGATCTCAACTTGCCAAAGAATCTGCCCATTGTGGCCTCCAAGTGGAAATCACTCGTTACCCAGAACACATACCCGAGCTGGGGAGCCAAGATTCAATTCGATTACCTCCTCTCACCCGATCTCGCCTTTGGTGAATTTTCCGTGAGAAATTTCGCCCCCACAGGGGTGAGTGACCACCTGCCTATCGGTATTGAAATCTTCGGTTAGCCATTTTCCCCAAATTCATTAGCCTTAGGGCATGACTACAGAATCAAAGACTTCAGCAGCCCAGTGTCCATATACAGGTAGCAAGCTCAATAAAGAGGGCACCTACAACACTGATTGGTGGCCAAACCACTTAGACCTCACAGTCTTACGTAGCCACACAACAGCATCTGATCCAATGGATAAAGACTTTGATTACGCAGCAGAATTTAAGAAACTCAATATCAAATCTGTGCAGAAAGATATTGAAAAGCTGATGACAACATCACAAGAGTGGTGGCCAGCAGATTATGGACATTACGGTCCATTCTTCATCCGCATGGCATGGCACAGCGCAGGTACTTATCGCACATACGATGGTCGTGGCGGTGCTGGCGCAGGAATGCAACGCTTTGCACCTCTTAATAGCTGGCCCGATAACGTCAACCTTGATAAAGCACGCAGACTTTTATGGCCAATTAAGCAGAAGTATGGAAAAAGTTTGTCATGGGCAGATCTCATGATTCTTGCAGGTAACTGCGCACTTGATTCCATGGGGCTAAAGACTTTTGGTTTCGGTGGTGGACGTGCAGATGTCTGGGAGCCAGATGAGACTTATTGGGGTAAAGAGCAAGAGTGGCTTACCAACGAGCGCTATAGCGGAGATCGTGAACTTGAAAATCCTCTTGCTGCAGTTCAAATGGGTTTGATCTATGTAAACCCTGAAGGTCCAGATGGAAATCCAGATGTCTTAGCTTCTGCAAAAGATATCCGCGAAACTTTTGCTCGCATGGCGATGAATGATGAAGAAACAGTTGCACTCATTGCAGGTGGTCACACATTCGGCAAAGCACATGGAGCTGCAGATCCTGGAAAGTATGTTGGTGCAGAACCAGAAGGTGCACCAATAGAGGAGATGGGCCTTGGCTGGAAGAACAGCAATGGCAAAGGCAATGGCGCAGAAACTATCTCTAGCGGCCTTGAAGGTGCTTGGACTCCGACTCCAACTAAGTGGGATAACACCTACTTTAAGACTCTCTTTAAGTATGAGTGGAAGCAGACAAAGTCACCAGCAGGTGCAACACAGTGGATTCCAACAGATGAATCTGCAGCTAAAGCTGTCCCTGATGCACATCTCAAGGGCGTCACACATGCTCCCGTTATGTTCACAACAGATCTTGCAATGCGCATGGATCCTGCTTATGAAAAGGTTTCACGTCACTTTGCACAAGATCTTGATGCATTTGCCGATGCCTTTGCACGTGCATGGTTCAAACTCACCCACCGCGATATGGGACCTATCGCTCGCTACCTCGGACCTCTTGTTCCTAAAGAGCAGCTGATTTGGCAAGATCCACTTCCAGCAGCTCCAAAATCAACAATCTCAAAGGCAGATGCAGAATCACTGAAGAAGAAGATTCTCAAGAGTGATCTGACCATCTCTCAGCTTGTTACTACCGCATGGGCATCTGCTGCATCCTTCCGAGCAACAGATAAGCGCGGTGGTGCAAATGGTGCTCGTATTCGCCTTGAGCCACAACGCAATTGGGCTGTCAATAATCCTAAGGAACTTGCAAAAGTTCTAAAAGTTCTTGAGAAGATTCAGACAACATTTAATAAGAGAGCGAAGAAGAAGATCTCACTTGCAGATCTCATCGTTCTTGCTGGAACTGCTGCAATCGAAAAAGCTATTGATAATGCAGGATTTAACATCAAGGTGCCCTTCACACCAGGTCGCACAGATGCAACGCAAGAACAGACCGATGTTGCATCCTTCGCCGTTCTTGAACCAACTGCTGATGGATTCCGTAATTATCTAGGTGCTGGACAATCACTGAGCGCTGAAGAGCTTCTCATCGATCGCGCAGCACTCCTAGGGCTCACCGCTCCTGAAGTTACAGTCCTACTGGGTGGAATGCGCGTACTTGGTGCAAATCACGATGGTTCAAAGACGGGTGTCTTAACCCATAAGAAAGAAACTCTCAGTACTGATTTCTTCATCAATATCCTAGATATCAAATACCAGTGGGCTCCCAAGTCAGGTGATAGCAACCTCTTTGAAGCACATGATCGCAAGAGCGGAAAAGTTAAGTGGAGTGCAACCCGTGCTGACCTAGTCATTGGTTCAAACTCTGAACTACGCGCCCTTGCTGAGGTCTATGCAAGTAACGATGCTGAGAAGAAATTCATCAAGGATTTCGTAGCTGCGTGGACCAAGGTAATGGAACTTGATCGCTTTGATCTAAAGAAGTAACTACTTCACACTCAACAGATCGATGAGTTGACCTTCAGATAAGAGGTTTGCTCGTCGATCTGTTGTATTTGTGGGCACGTAATGAAATGCTGCAGTGACTTGATCTACTGAAATTCCCTGCAACTTCGCCCACGCCAAGCGATAAACAGCGAGCTGCACGGCGGAGGATTCACCTAAGACCTTAGAGCCCGTCTTCCAATCCACAACTTCAAAGCCAGCATCTGTCTTATAGACAGCATCGATACGACCTCGCACCAGAATCCCAGCAATCACTGTCTCAAAAGGAACTTCGACTGCATGTGGTTGAAGTTGCGCCCAACTGGATGCAAGCCACTTAGCTTTTAGGTCTTCAAGCTTTTGATCTTCCTCCAGCGCAGTCAAGAGATCAAAATCTTCATCATCAAAGAGAGTCTTTGCATTGAAGTGGTTCTCAATCCATAAGTGGAATGCGGTTCCTCGATGTGAGTACTCATCCATAGCACGCGGCATCGGACGGCGAATAGTGCGCGCAAGCTCTGCTGGATCTTCATGCAGTGCAATCAACGATGATGTGGAAAGGCGTGGAGGCAGTGCCACATCAAAGGCACCTGCCTTATATTCGTTAAATTCAGCGATGATGGCGCGGGCATCATCTGCAAAGTCGCGCAGTGCGCCATCGACTGCATCTTCAAGGTTGATGGGCGCTGCAGATTCCACCAAAGCCAGTGTGCGATCAAAGTCTGCGCGGCGATCTCCGAGTGGATCACGCGGCCACTGCGCAGTTACTTCAATATCTTTTGCAGGATTGCGCTCACTACTTGCTGGAGCAATAGGTGCTGAAAGCACTGTGCCCACAGCACTTGCGACCTCCTGCACCTTTTCATAGAGAAGAGAAGGTGCCACAGGTTTTGCTCCATCTCGCCAGAAGGATGTGGAGCAGAAGAGATGTGTGCGAGCACGAGTCATCGCCACATAACCAAGACGAATTTCTTCCCGCATCTTAAAGTCAACACACTCTGCTGCAAATGCATCAATAGCCTTCTTTGCCGCAGCATTGGTTGTCGCTGCGTTCCATGAGAAAGCTGGCAAGATATCTCTATCACCACGAAGTGCAAATGGAATATGGCGCTCATTGGTAATCCAGTTATCTGGATCTGTTGTATTTGCTCCTGGGAAAGTTCCTTGGGCAAGTCCTGGAACTGCAACAACATCCCATTCAGCGCCCTTTGCCATATGGATAGTCAGAATCTGAACAACACTGGCATCAACATCAGGTGTTCCAGCTTTCAAGCCACCTTCTTCTTCACTTGCAACATCAAGCCATTGCAAGAAGGCAGCCAGAGTTCCACCGCTACGAGCAAACTTTGCAGCCTCATCCATAAAGCGATCGAGGTGGCGACGGCCATGTGTGCCACCATCGCGAAGCATGACTTCACTCTCTAAATTCAAGTAACGCTCAATATCAACAACTAAATCTGTGATGGGGGCAGATGCGCGAGAGCGAAGACGACGCAGGTCAGATGCAAAGGAAGTTAACCGTTCATAGCCCACAGCGCTGAACTTTGATTTCTCGCACTTTTCAATCTCATCGAGTGCATCAATGACACTTCCAATGAATTGATCATCAGCTTCGGCAGATTGTGGATTACCAGCAACAATGTTCTTCACGATGCTACGGCTATCAGCGGATAACGATTCAGAGCGTGAGCGAGCAAAGCGGCCAAGAGCTGCGATATCGCGTGGTCCAAGATTGATACGTGGCCCAGTCAGATGGCGCATCAGCGATGCTCCTGC
>JBDLSZ010000003.1:0-2507 GCA_039799305.1 Actinomycetota bacterium | reverse complement strand
CTAAGGCCGGAGCATTCGCATACCCAGCAATCAACGTTTCATCATCACAGACCATCATTGGTGCAATCCGTGGATTCGCAGAAGCTGAGTCAGATGGAATCATTCAATTCTCTTGGGGCGGAGCTGAATACGCATCAGGTTCGACTGTTAAGCACATGGTTGATGGCGCAGTTGCGCTCGCAGAGTTTGCACACGTTGTTGCAAAGAATTACAACGTCAATATCGGAATTCACACTGATCACTGCCCCAAGGAGAAGCTCGACGGTTTCATGCGTCCACTTCTTGAAATCGGTGCTCAGCGCGTTAAGGAAGGCAAGCAACCACTCTTTAGCTCACATATGTGGGATGGATCAGCAGTTGATATGCCTGAGAACATGAAGGTTGCACGTGAACTTCTTGATAAGTCAGTTGCAGCTCGCACAGTTCTTGAAATCGAAATTGGCGTTGTCGGCGGAGAAGAAGATGGCATTGAGGCAAAGCACGATGCGAAGCTCTACTCAACTCCTGAAGATGCACTCCTTACAATCGAAACTCTTGGACATGATGCAAATGCTCGCTACATGGTGGCAGCAACATTCGGAAACGTTCACGGTGTTTATAAGCCAGGAAACGTTGTTCTTCAGCCAAAGATTCTTGCAACTCTTCAAGAAGCAGTTGCTAAAAAGCTTGGCCTTCCAGCAGGAAGCAAGCCAATGGACCTCGTATTCCACGGTGGTTCAGGCTCACTTCTTACAGAGATCCGCGAATCACTTGATTACGGTGTTATCAAGATGAATATCGATACCGATACTCAGTACGCATTTACTCGTCCAGTTGTTGAGCACATGTTCAAGAACTACGACGGTGTTCTCAAGATTGATGGCGAAGTGGGAAATAAGAAGGCTTACGATCCACGCGCGTGGGGTAAGGCTGCCGAAGCAGGAATCGCTGCACGTGTTGGCGTTGCTTGCGAAGATCTTCGCTCAACTGGCACATCACTACTTAAGTAATTAACAACGAGTCGGAGAGGCTTTATCCATGCCCGCATTAGTACTTCTTGGAGCTCAGTGGGGCGACGAAGGCAAGGGTAAAGCTACCGATTTGTTGGGTGATCGCGTTGATTATGTAGTTCGCTATCAAGGCGGCAATAACGCAGGACACACAGTTGTTATCGGAGATCAGAAGTATGCACTGCACTTACTTCCATCTGGAATTCTCTCTCCTAATGTAATTCCAGTAATCGCCAATGGTGTTGTTATCGACCCAGGTGTATTGCTGGAAGAAATTAAGGGGCTGACAGAGCGCGGCATCGATTGCAGCAAGTTAGTTATCTCAACTAATGCTCACCTAATTACGCCGTATCACCGCACCATCGATAAAGTGTCAGAGCGCTTCCTTGGAAAATCAAAGATTGGCACAACAGGTCGCGGAATCGGTCCAGCCTATGCTGACAAGATCAACCGCATCGGAATCCGCGTGCAAGATCTCTTTGATCCATCTATCTTGCGTCAGAAGATTGAAGGCGCGCTACGCGATAAGAACCAAGTACTTATCAAGGTCTTTAACCGTAAAGATATTGAAGTAGAAGATGTACTTGCCGAATATCTTGGATATGCAGAAATCCTGCGCCCCTACGTTGCAGATACTGTGCTTTTACTTGATAACGCGCTAAAGGCTGGAAAGCGTGTACTTCTTGAAGGTTCACAAGGAACACTCCTTGATGTCGATCACGGCACCTATCCATTCGTGACCTCATCAAACCCAACTGCAGGCGGTGCTTGCACAGGCTCTGGTATTGGACCGACAAAGATTGATCGTGTTATTGGAATTGTTAAGGCCTACACAACTCGTGTTGGTTCAGGGCCTTTCCCAACAGAGCTCTTTGATGAAGATGGCGAGAAGCTTCGCACCATCGGTGGAGAAGTTGGCGTAACAACAGGGCGTGCTCGTCGCTGCGGTTGGTATGACGCACCTATTGCACGTTATGCAGTTCGCGTAAATGGTTTAACAGATTTCTTCCTGACAAAGCTTGATGTGCTCACAGGCTGGGAACAGATTCCAGTATGTGTTGCATATGAGATTGATGGAAAGCGCGTTGAAGAGCTACCTGCTTCACAATCTGATTTTCATCATGCAAAGCCAATTTATGAGTACTTGCCAGGTTGGAAAGAAGATATCTCTGGAGCTAAGAAGCTAAGCGATCTTCCAAAGAACGCACAGGATTACATCACCTTCCTTGAAAAGATTTCAGGTGCTCCGATGAGCGCCATCGGCGTTGGGCCCGGGCGCACCCAGACAATTGTCGTCAAGGATTTCATCTAAGCCATGAAAATCCTCCTAGTTGGAAGCGGCGGTCGCGAACACGCACTCGCACTAGGACTGAGAGCAGATAAAAGTTGTACAGAACTTCATGCAGCACCCGGTAATCCAGGTATTGCATCCCTTGCAACTCTGCATCCTGTTTCGATTACAGATAACAACGCAATCCTTACACTCGCACAGAAGTTAGCTGTTGACCTTGTTGTTGT
>JBDLSZ010000002.1:0-36652 GCA_039799305.1 Actinomycetota bacterium | reverse complement strand
CAATGAAGCAGCATCGTTGTGCCAACACCGATCGCATTGCCTTTGACTGCTGCAAGCAGAGGCTTAGGAAATTCCAAGAGTGAGCCTAGGAATTTGGCGACTACAGAATCTTTCTCAGTCGGTGGATTAGACATGAAATCTCGAATGTCATTGCCAGCGGTGAAGTGATCGCCTTCGCTGGTGATGAGAACGCATCGAATGGCAGGGTCTTCGGCTGCTTGATTGAGTTGAGAAGCCAAGCCCGCATACATATCCCGAGTAAGCGCATTCATCTTCTCAGGACGGTTTAGGCGTAGTACGAGGGTCTGTCCCTGGTTCGAGGTCGTAATTTCCGTCATTGGAGCATCTTAAAGGGCGGCAAAGGTAAATCAAAGGATGCTTGCAGGAGCATACTGAGGGCTATAGCAACGGAGAGGTCGCTGTAATGTCTAGAGATATAACTATCACCACCAGAGAATTATCACCATTTGAACAGTTGGTTCTAGGTCTGCTCTGTGACGGTAAGACAAACTCCGCGATAGCGCGTGAGACAAACCACACCGAAAAAGTTGTTGAAAATACAGTAAGTCGTTCAGCCAAAGCATTTGGGATTACTTCTGATGGAGATACAAATATTCGAGTTCTGCTTGCTCTAGCTTTTCGCACGCATTATGGCGATGCAGCATTTGATCGTTTAGGCCTTCCGTGTTCTCATATGGAATTGAACGGCGAAGGCCAAGCGATTTGTAATCGCGACGTTCACTAACGCTTTACATTACCTACGTCACATTATTGCTGGTGCTAGCCCTCACGCATTTTCCTAAGGTGGTAGCACTCAGCTTATTACTCTCTTAACGCATACCTCAGGTATGTAATTTGCATAGCACTTAAATATCTAGGTGCTACACAAGGGAGAGAAATTAAATGAAACGCAAGAATTTTGACAAGATCGTAACTGCCGTAGGTTTTGGGCTCACAGTATTTCTATTTGTCGCTGCCGGATTGCTTAACTGGGGAGCATCTTTTGCACAAGACTCAGTCAAGAGCCAACTCGAAAATCAGAACATTGCATTCCCTGCAGCCGAAGCTATGCCAGAGGCAACAAAGGATCAACTCGCTAAGTGGGCGAATATGCAGGTAGTTACTGGAGAAATGGCCCGCGATTACTCAGACCTTTACATCTGGGAACATATGAAGGGGTCTTCTATTGCTGCAGTTGGAAAGCCAGCAACATATTCAGAAGTATCCGGTATGTATATGGGGCTAGTAAGAGGTGGAAGCACTGATACTGCGCAGATCGCCAAGCTCGGTGAATTACGTCAAACACTTTTCATGGGTAACACCTTGCGCGGAATGCTTCTTGAAGCATATGCATTCGGCACTATGGGAGTTATTGCAGGTTATGGAGCTATTGCAGCACTCGTCGGAGGGCTAGTGATGTTGCTTCTATCTCTTGCAGGGTTACTACACATTCGTCGCACCCCAGATAGCGCGACGATATAACCCTCAACTCTTTAACTCTCCGTGAAGACTGAGGGAAGAAGGAACCCCGGCCTCTGAGAAATCAGGACCGGGGTTTTCTCATTTCTACTACTTAGTTTTAGCGTTCAAGCTTTCCTGAGATGAAATCTTCCACCTTGTTATGAGCTTGTTCATCTGTGTATTGAACAGGTGGAGTCTTCATAAAGTATGACGATGGTGAGAGCAGCGCACCCCCAATCTTGCGATCAAGACCAATCTTTGCGCAGCGAAGTGCATCGATGATGACTCCTGCGGAGTTCGGTGAATCCCATACCTCCAGCTTGTATTCAAGGTTGAGTGGAACATCTCCAAATGCGCGACCTTCAAGACGGACATAAGCCCACTTACGGTCATCAAGCCATGGGATGTAGTCCGATGGTCCAATGTGAACATTCTTTGCACCCAAATCGTGCTCTAGCTGAGAGGTCACAGAGTTGGTCTTTGAAATCTTCTTCGACTCAAGGCGATCGCGCTCGAGCATATTCTTAAAGTCCATATTTCCACCTACGTTGAGCTGGTAGGTGCGATCGAGGTGAACACCGCGGTCTTGGAACAACTTAGCCATGATGCGGTGAGTAATAGTTGCACCCACCTGGCTCTTGATGTCATCGCCCACAATAGGAAGGCCGGCATCCTTAAACTTCTTCTCCCACGCAGGATCGGATGCGATAAAGACTGGCAGTGCATTAACGAAGGCGCAGCCTGCATCGATAGCGCACTGTGCGTAGTACTTAGCAGCCTCTTCAGAGCCCACTGGCAGGTAACAGATCAGAACATCTACCGCTTCTGCCTTCAGCGTTGCCACAACATCGACAGGCGCTGCTGGAGATTCTTGAATTGTCTCCTTGTAATACTTACCAAGGCCATCGAGTGTGACACCACGCAGAACTGGAACACCAGTCTTTGCCACATCTGAGAACTTGATGGTGTTGTTCTCTGATGCCCAAATTGCCTCTGAAAGATCTAACCCAACTTTTTTTGCATCAACATCGAATGCAGCAACGAACTTCACATTGTTGATGTGATACTCCCCGACTACAGCATGCATGAGACCTGGAATCTCTTGGTCAATCGCTGCATCCTTGTAGTAGGTGACTCCCTGCACGAGTGAGTTGGCACAGTTTCCTACGCCAACAATTGCAACACGGATGTCGCCCTTACCGGTGGTGATATTCATTTACTTTTCTCCTCAGTGATGATCATTTCTTTAAGCCATGCGATTTCTCGCTCTAGCGATTCGAGAGAGAAGCGGCGCCACTCCTCGAGATATCTATCTAGTGCTGCAGGAGTGCTGGCTAATTCATTTTTCAGTACCCCTGCCTTCTCTTCCAGGCGGCGCAAGCGCCCCTCCAAAATTCGAACTCTGTTGGGAGTAGTAGTTGGGCTAAAGAATGCAAAGCGGACTCCAAAACCTTCGTCCTCCCACGCATCTGATGTCACCGCGCTATTGAGCAGCTCAAAACGCTTGATTCCCTTTTTCGTGATCGTGTAGACAATGCGAGTGCGGCGTGATGTCACGCCAATTTCCTTCGCTTCGATCACTTCAGAGATCACCATCCGCTTTAACTGCGGATAGAGGACTGAGAATGAGAGCGCACGGAATGGACCGAAGATTGCCATCAGGCGCTTTCGAAGCTCATAGCCATGCAGCGGACCCTGTGAGAGCAGGCCCAGGAGGGCGAATTCAAGTGATTCTGAACGTGATCGCATTTCGGTCCTCCTCGCAAGCTATGGCTAGACGATATATCTATTCGATATATCGAGTGCTTATTCAAGCCCATGGGGGCAGGCGGCGCAAATCGACGCGCCTATTGGCTACCTTTGCCTCATGTTCTCCGGAGTCATCCCTACGCGCCTGCCTGAGTACTTGGTGGCTGCGATCATCATCATTATCGCTCCAGGGCCCAGCGTTCTCTTCGTCATCGCTCGAGCTGTTGCGTGGGGGCGAAAGATCTCTGTTCTGACTGTTGCAGGAAATGTGGCGGGCTCCTTTGTTCTATCGACACTTGTGGCCCTCGGAGTTGGTCCAATATTGCAAAAGTGGCATATCACATACATCGCAGTGCAGTGGGCTGGTGGCTTGTATTTGATGTATCTCGGCGTTGATGCAATTCGCAAACGTCAAATTCATGCCGCAGATATGACCAATCAAGGACCTGTTGCACCCACTTCGCGTCAATCTATTCGTGATGGTTTTTGGGTGGGCGTTCTTAATCCAAAGGCAATCGTCTTCTTTGCAGCCGTTCTCCCCCAATTCGTAGATATCGATGGTGGACATGTCACCATCCAATTGGTATTTCTTGGATTAGTTTTCTGTGTGCTTGCATTTATCTCCGATGGAACGTGGGGACTACTCGCCGGAACTGCTCGTGCATGGCTTGCAACTGATAACAAGCGCCTTGAACGACTTCGCGCAACCGGTGGAGTTATCATGATTATTCTTGGTGTCGCAGTCTTAATCTCTGCAGTTGTCACAGGGTAAGGAGAAGATGAGCCATGCAAAAACCTGAAGTTCCAGCACGCGAGACCATTGCCCCATCCGATCTCACCTTTGGGCTCTCCACCTGTAAGCGATGCCTCTGGCTCAAATATTGGTTTAAATTTGAACTCAAGAAAGAGTTTCCTCTCGTAAAGCCACTTGCCGATTCACAAGAAGAACATTTTCGCAGAGCCTCTATGCAAGATATTGACTCATCACTTAAACCCGGCGTTGTGAAGCAATGGGGTCAATGGGTAAAGAGCGCACCTATCAAAATCAACGGTTTTGAAACTCGCTGGAAAATACTCGGAATCTATGACCTCCTAGGCCATTACACAGATGGCTCTGTAGGCATCATTGATTGCAAAGTCTCTGATTCAGATCGTGACAACGGCCCTTTCTATGCGCCTCAACTTGAGGCATATGCCCACGCACTTGAGAATCCAGATAAAGGCAAACCCTTCCCTGTCTCATCCATGGGTCTACTCATTTGGAAACTAGCAGGAGTTACCGAGACTGAGCAGAGTGAGTTAGCAAGTAATTCTCATGGCTTTGGCGTTAACAAGGTCTATGTTCCCGTCGAACGTGACACTGCTCGTTTTAGTGCCATCCTTGAAGAGCTCATCACCACTATCGAAGGTGGTATGCCCGATTCAGGGCCTGAATGTAATGTCTGTAATTATTTGATTAAACGTGCAGAGCTAAAGATTGATTAATCGCTCTCTTCATTGTTTTCAACGTTGAGTCCAGATTTCTTCGCCTTCACGGCATAGGTATCAACATATTCTTGGCCAGATAACTGCTGAATACGTTTCATGATCTGATCTGTGACTTCACGCAAATAAAGCAGATCTGATGAGTCGCCTTCAAAATACATAGGTTCGCCAAAGGTAATTCCCACTCGCATAATTTTTGGAATAACAGTTCCAGTGGGCTGGATCTTGTCGGTATTAAACATCGCAATCGGAATAATTGGCGCACCTGATTCAATAGCAAGGCGCGCAATACCTGTGCGCCCCTTATAGAGGCGACCATCAGGTGAACGAGTTCCTTCAGGATAAATACCAAGAGAGTTTCCTCCTGCTAAAACTTCAAGACCTGTAATCAGCGCAGCCTCACTGCGACGACCACCAGAGCGATCGACAGGAACTTGTCCAAGTGCGATAAATGTCAGTTTCTTCAACAACCCTTTAGGTCCAGGAGATGTGAAGTACTCACTCTTTGCAAGGAAGGTAACTTTGCGAGGAACAACAAGTGGCATAAAGATTGAATCGCTAAAGGACAAATGATTTGAGGCAAGAATCAAAGGGCCAGATGCCGGCACATTGCGCAGACCTTTTACCTTAGGGCGAAAGAGCAACATGAGGAACGGGGTAAGAAATGCCCGCAAGGCTCCGTAGGGCAGGTTGTTCACAGGCGCTAATTTAGCGCGATAACCCCCTTTTGTGCGAACATAAACCATGAGCAAGCGTGAATCGAGCGATGAATTCGATGATGAACTCGTTGATGCAGAGTTTGAATCAATGGTCGAAGGTCTCTCACTCGATGAATCAACACCAACAACATATTTGGATGAGTTAGATGCATTTGAAGATCACAACCGATTCACTCCGCCTGCAATTGCTAAGAAAAGTGTGAAAGATCAAGTGCGAGATGCACTCCGTGCCATTACTCGCTGGAAAAATAATCCGCGCAATCACCATCCTGACGATGGCGCTGCTCTGTAATTTAGGATCTTGCTAAATCGGCAACGCCTACAAGTCCTGCTTCATTTCCAAGCTGTGCACCAATAATTTCTGGATATGGGTGTTTGCCGGCAAATGGCATGGAACGCTCGAGCGCTTCACGAGTGGGCTTGAGCAAGATTTCGCCAGCGTCAATGACTCCCCCACCAATAACGACACACTCTGGGTCAAGAACGACAGCAAGGGATGCAATACCTGCACCTAACCATTGCGCTGTTGTGTTAAATGCTGCAAGTGCTACAGCATCACCATCGCGCGCAGCATCTGTGATCGCTTTGCCTGTCAGTCCTTCGAGAGTGCCATCACCACGTGAGAGAAGGTTGCGGGCGATATCAGGGCTTGCAGCAATTGCTTCACGGGCATGGCGCATCAAAGCGTTGCCAGATCCATATTGTTCAAAACAACCGCGAGCACCACAACCACAGAGATGGCCTTCAGGAACGACTCGGATATGTCCGATCTCTGCAGCAATTCCAAAGGCTCCACGATAGAGCTCGCCATTAACAACAATTCCTCCACCGATACCTGTGCCAACAGTCAGCATCAACATATGACGCTTTCCGCGACCTGCACCAAATCGCGCTTCGCCCCATGCAGCAGCGTTGGCATCATTTTCAATAACGACAGGAAGTCCTATGAGGGAGGTGAGTTGGTAATCAAGATCAACACCGTTCCACCCTGCAATATTCGGTGTTGCAAGCATGGTCTTGCGATCAGATGAAACAAATCCTGCTGCTGAGACTCCCACTGAATCAATGGTGAATTCGCTCATTAACTCTTTGGCAACATCTGCAATTGCTTGGGTGAGGGCTGCTCCGCCTTCACGAGGTGTGTCGCGCCGAGCAGTCTTAACAACCGTTCCCAATTCATCTACGACGCCGCCGAGAACCTTCGTTCCGCCAACATCAACGCCGATCGTGTAACTCATTTATGCGACTCGCTCGGCCAATTCTTTCAGCGCTGCATCAATAGTTTGCTGTTGAGCTTTTGTAATCATCATCGAAGGTACAGGCAAACTCACGGCCACGGTGAGTTCATAGGTCACCTGTGTTGTGTCAGCATCAATTGCTTTCAGTGAATATGTGCCATCCATCTGAGTTAATAAGTCGGCCTCATCCATTGTGAAGGAGAGACTTGCAGGAGCTGCGCTCCAGTCATAGTCCAAGGTGACGCGGTCTTTCATCATTCCGGCATCGATTGCAAGCTTTGCTTTAAGGACGCGGTCCTCGCCATCGCGTTCGATGACATCAGCTTTCTTAATAGATGAGAGCCACTCGGGGTATGAGCCGATCTCAAAGAGTGCGGCTTGAACATCGGCTAGGGGTGCATCAATGACGACTGTGGAAACGCTCTTCTCGGACATGGGCGCAAGGCTACCAACCTTCTTCCGCCCTCACCGTCAACCAATATTGCGTAAGAATCTTCCCTTTTGCCCATCTCTCCCGCTAGCGTTAGCGTCATGAATGAAGTCACAAACCCAGCCATTATTCCTGCAGCAACTGCTGGAAACCTCACCAATCTCATCTCAGAGCGCGCATGGTTTGAACCAGAGCGCATCACGATGTCACGCCCACTCGGTGATGGATGGCAGCCACTGACTGCGCGACAGGTCGAGGAAGAGATTCGCGCAACGGCTAAAGGTCTTGTTGCAGCAGGTATTGCAATTGGTGATCGCGTTGCCATCATGGCGCGCACTCGATATGAGTGGACCATTCTTGATTTTGCAATTTGGTATGCAGGTGGCTGTGTAGTCCCAATTTATGAAACATCATCTGCCGAGCAGGTGGATTGGATTCTTAACGATTCTGCATCTGTCGGTCTTATTGTTGAAACACCAACACATAAAGAGCTCGTTAACTCAGTACTTCCTTCCCATACTAAACATGTCTGGGTCATGACAGACGATGTGCTCTCAACTCTTCGCAAAGCTGGCGCGCAGATTTCTGATGATGAGATTGATCGTCGTCGTAACGCACTCGTTCCTGACACTCTTGCAACACTTATCTACACATCAGGCACCACAGGGCGTCCTAAGGGTGTTCAGCTCACTCACGGAAACTTCTTAGCTGAATGTGGCAACGTCGTAGAAGGTGCGAGTGATCTCTTCCTCAAGCCTGGAGGATCAACCCTTCTCTTCTTGCCTGTTGCCCACGTATTTGGTCGCATGGTTGAAATCGGTGCAATTCACGCTGGTCTTCACCTTGCACACTGCAGTGATCCAGTTGGCAGATTGCAACCTGATCTTGCTTCATTTAAGCCATCATTCGTGCTTGCTGTTCCTCGCATCTTTGAAAAGATTTATAACGGCGCAGAAGCAAAAGCTGACGCTGCAGGTAAGGGAAAGATTTTTAGAAAGGCGGCAGAGGTCGCTATCGCCTATAGCCAGGCTAAAGATAAGCGCGGATTTAACCCTCTCCTTACTCTCAAGCACGGGCTCTTCGACAAGCTTGTCTACTCAAAGATTCGTGCAGCGATGGGTGGAGCAGTTGAGGCGGCTATCTCTGGAGGTGCACCACTGGGTGCGCGTCTGGGCCACTTCTATCGCGGAGCCGGAATCACCATTCTTGAAGGATATGGACTTACTGAAACAACAGCAGGTGCAACTCTTAACCTCACAAAGAATATTCGCGTAGGTTCCGTGGGCCGTCCAATTCCAGGAACAACAATTAGAATTGCAGATGATGGTGAAGTTCTTATCAAAGGGCCAATTGTCATGCGCGGTTACTGGCAGAACGATGGGGCCAATCAGGAAGTATTCGATGGTCAATGGTTTAAATCTGGTGACCTAGGCCGTCTTGATGATGAAGGCTTCCTCTACATCACAGGGCGCAAGAAGGAAATCATTGTCACAGCAGGTGGAAAGAACGTTGCTCCTGCAGTCCTTGAAGATCGCCTTCGCGCTCACCCACTCGTGAGCCAATGCATGGTCGTGGGAGATAACCAACCATTTATTGCATCGTTGATCACTATCGATCAAGACATGCTCAAGGGATGGATTGCAGCAAATAGTAAGACTGGTGCAACGATTGATACCTTGATTAATGATCCTGATTTAGTTGCAGTGGTTCAAACTGCAGTAGATGAAGCTAACAAGGCCGTCTCCAAGGCTGAGTCGATTCGTAAATTTACGATTCTGGCACAAGATTTCACTATTGCAGGCGGAGAACTCACCGCCAAGCTCTCTCTCAAGCGCCACGTGATTGCTCAGAAGTACGCCTCTGAAATTGCTGCGCTCTTCACAAAGTAAACACGATGGAGATGCCCTCACCTGAGCGAGTACGTATTGCTCAGGAGTTGCATGATGGCATTGCGCAGGACCTCGTGGGTATTGGCTATTCACTGGATGTACTTCTTTCAGAAGAGTCTCTTTCTACTAGCGCCCGCACGGAGATTCGCACTACGCGATTTGCAGTCGATGAATTAATCGACAAAGTGCGAAGTGAAATTCTGCATCTACGAAAGAGATCGAGTGCGCCACTGAATATCGCCATACAAAAATTGGCCGAGGAACTTCTCACTCAATGCGAGGTAACCATGCAGTTGGAGGAGGTTCCTCTTGTGGAGAGCGCCCACAGTGAGTTGATCCTCATTGCTACTGAAATCCTACGTAATAGCTCTGCTCACTCTAGGGCTACCCACATTGGCATCAACCTCTATCCCGTCAACAATCGAACCTGTCTTGAGGTGATTGATAACGGGATTGGAGGCGCGCACGTGAAAGACGGCCACTATGGATTATCTGGAATTATCGAACGAGTACATGCACTCGGCGGAAGTCTGACGATTGAAAGTGTTGAAGGCACCCGTATCGCGATATTGATCTGACTCAATTAATAACAGCTCTTGTCATCGATGATCATGCAGTCGTTCGCACGGGCGTGCGTCGAGCACTGGAGAAGTTAGAAAGATTTGATATCCATGAGGCGGCATCGCGCGGCGAAGCTTTTGCTCAGATTGCCAGAATCAATCCACAATTGATCATCGTGGATCTCAATCTTCCTGATGGAAACGGACTCGATATCGTGACCTGGGTCCGCTCCATCTCGCAACAGACCGCTCTGGTTATCTTAAGTTTTAATGAGAGCGATGAATATGTTCTTGCCGCCATGAATGCTGGTGCTAGCGCCTTTGTGCAAAAAGCTGCGCCCATGAGCGAATTGTTAGCCAGTATCGAGCATGCACTTCTTTCACCTCAGTCATTTTCAGCAACCGATATTGCAGGTGCTATCAAGCGCACTCGTGAAACATATGGTCTGTCCCAACGCGAGCTTCAAATACTTTCGCAGCTGCATAAAGGAGCACCGCTGAAGGAATTTGCAGATTCCCTATTCATTACAGAATCAACACTTAAGACACACTTGAGTGCGATTTATCGAAAGATGGGTGTAAAAAATCGTGTGCAAGCTATAGAAAAAGCCAAGCAATCAGGGCTTAGCTAAGGAGTGCATTAAATCGCTGTGACCAGATATCCCAGCGCCACTCATCGATAATCCACTGGCGGCCTCGGGCTCCCATGCTGCTGGCTAACGTTGGATTATTGAGCAATGCGATTGCAGCAACTGCAACATCGTGTGGCGATGTGCCATCAACGGAATAGCCGGTTTCACCTTCGAGAACAGCATCCGGTGCTCCCCCAGATTTACCACCAATGACGGCAAGCCCGCATGCACTTGCCTCAAGATAAACAATTCCAAGACCTTCGACTTCAAGTCCTGCTAAACGTGAGCGAGATGGCATCGCAAAGATATCTCCCACGCAGATATAGCGAGGTAGGTCTGCATACTGAATGCGCCCGATGAAGGTGATGGCGTGTGTGATGTGAAGGGCCGCAGCCCGTTTCACTAAGTAATCTTTATAAGGACCTTCTCCAATAAAGATTAGGTGCGCATCCGGTACTTGAGTGAGAATTTCAGGCATCGCCTCAATCAATGTGTCCTGTCCCTTGCGATGCACAAGTCTTCCTACAGAGACGATTACTTTCTTCTGTGTTAATCCAAGTTCTGCTCGCAGTGCAGCAGCGCTCGATTGGGGTGCGAAGTGATCGGTATCAATTCCAGGTGCAATTTTGACCATTGATTCTCGTGCTCGTTGAGATAGTGATTGCTCAATCTGTGACTTCGTGTAATCACCTAAGTAGGTGAGGTGATCTGCGCCCGCACCTATGCGTTTGATAGCAAACGAGAATGGCCAGACTTGCGACCACCACACCTCATGGCCATGTGTGAGCGCAACGATGCGAGTGACACCTGCGCGACGCAAACCTTGTGAGAGAAGTGCAAGGGGCGCAGCTGCGCCGAAGAATGCTCTTGTCACTCCCCTTTCGCGAGCAATCTTTCTTACAGCTCTTCCTACTCGTGCGGTTGGAAGGAGAATCTTTGATTTATCTCTAATGACCTCTACGCCGTAATCATCTCGCCATGCACGATCAAAGGGCTCAGAGCCTTCTTGTGAAGATGTGTAGACAATGACTGAGCTCTTTGGCATTCGTTCAATGAGCCCGATGATGAAGGTTTCAATACCGCCCGCTCGTGGACCGAAATCATTGGTGATGCAAAGAATGGGAGGTGCGCTCATTAGAACCGGCGGATAGCAACCAGTGGTTTGCGACCCAGTGATGAAGCATCTGCAACTTTGACACGTGAACCAGAACGTGGGGCGTGGACCATGCGACCGCCACCAAGATAAACACCCACATGTGAGACAGGGCGACCAAAGAAGAGAAGGTCTCCAGGCTTTTTCTGGTTGAAAGGAACTGATTTACCCATCCGTGATTGGGCGCGGGATGAGTGAGGAAGTGAGACGCCGGCTGTTTGGAATGCTCGCATCGTCAGCCCAGAACAATCCCAAGTAGTTAGACCAGCAGCACCGAAAACATATCGATCGCCAATTTGTAGAAGAGCATATTTGAGTGCGATGCCGGCGCGACCCGATACTCCTGCTGCACTCTTTGCTGCTTGTAACGATGAAGCTTGATCAGCATTTTCTTGATCTTCAGCAAGTTTGGCTAATCGCTCGCGATCTTCCTTCTTTAACTTCGCAAGAAGTGATTCTGCCTGAGCTAATTTTGAGGCAGCAAAGGCACTTCGTTCAGCGAGCTTCTTCTGCAACACCTTCACTTGGGCAAGTCGATCGCTCACGGTAAGAGATGTTGCATTGAGCTGTTGTTCTGCAGATTGGAATTTACGCAGCTCGGTCGACTTTCGTCGAGTAATAGCCTCAAGTGAGCCTGCAGAGGAGAGATAGAGCGATGGGTCAGATGAGAAGAGAAGTTCAAGACTTTGACTCAATGAACCAGATTTATATTGGTTGACCGCGATAGTTCCAAGAGTCTTGGAAATTGCATCGACTGTCTTTCCCTGAATTGCTGCTTGCGCCTGAATTCCAGCAAGACTTCGGGTAAGAGATGCCAACTTCACCTTAGCCTCTTGAGCGCCTTCGGCTGCAGTCGTTGCTTCTTCTTCAAGTCGATTAATCTGTGCCTGAACTTGGGCAAGTGTCTGCGCAGCATTTGCTAATGGTGGAGAAAGAAATGAGATGAGAAATACTGCGATGGCGGCGAAAGCGCCAGCACTCATCCGTTTTCTCATGTTTTAAGGCTAACGCGCATCTATGTGGATTTTCAATTTTGAACGGGGTATTTGGCTGATAAATGGGTGAGAAATTCAATATTCTTGCGCACATGGCAGTCACCGTCACACTCGTTGTAGGGGCCGATGGTTCGACTACCAAGAATGGAAATTCCACAGGGGTATCAAATGCGGCGGACCGCACGGCATTTCTCACCCGACGCAGAAGCGCTGATTGCATTCTGATCGGCGGCAATACTGCGCGCACAGAGCCATATCACCGCACACCCGTTCCTGTAGTTGTTATTTCAAAGAGCTTAATCAATCCACTGGCTGATAATCGCCTGGCTCACTGCTGGAATCTTTCACCAGTGGATGCACTTAAGCGCTCTGCTAAAACTTTTGGTCCTAACATTCACATAGAAGCTGGTGCCTCAATTGTCGGTGAGTTAATTGATGCCGGCTCTATTGATCAACTGGAATTAAGCATCACAGATGTGGTTGGTGGAGAAGATGTCATTGATGTGAAAGAGCTTCTATCTCACTTCTCTCAGATAGATGAGAAGACTGAAGCGGGCACGCGATTTATCTCTGCTCGTAGATAGTTATCTGGTTGAAATCAGGGCAACGCCCACAACGGCAAATGCGATTCCAACATACTGCACTTTATGCAGACGCTCATGGAGAAATTTATAGGCAAGGAGTGCTGTGGCAATCGGATAGAGAGAGCCCAGCACCATTGCAAGTGAGACCAACCCCTTGGTTGTTGCAACTCCCAACAAGAGGTTGGCTGCGAAATCTGCCACACCGATAAATATCAAGATGGGAAGTTCGGGTTTGCCGAGTCCGCCCATATTACGGACCTTCATAAAAATTCCGATTCCAATGATGAGCGTTGTTGTGCGCATCATCGCCATAGTCATCAGCGCACTGCTCTGTGAACCGATAGCCATAAAGACAAGTGCGAAGCCAAAGAAGAGCGCTGCTGAGAGTGAGAGAAGGACAGGTTTTAATGGAAGGCCTTGCGATACTTCAGGTCCGCTTGCCAGGAATCCACCAATAAGAGCTGCTGCTACTCCAATGCTCAAAATTGTTGAGAGCTGATCGCCTTTGATGATGATTGCATAGGCAAGAGGAATGAGGGATCCGAGTGAACTAATCGGTGAAACAACTCCCATGCGACCTGTTGAAAGGGCTGCATAGAGACTCATTAATCCTGCATAGCCACACAGGCCAGCACAAGCACCCGCAAAGAAATATCCATCGCTTCCAAAAGCCTGCGCACTCCATGCACCGGTAATCAAGACCAAGATCACACCTGTGATAAATCCAATCGCCTGAGTAGTTGCAAGAACGGCGATGGATGGAAATTTCTTACTCAATTTGCCTGCGTGATAATCGGCGCTACCCCAGAGTCCGCTGGATAAAAGAGCGAGGAGGCTGGCCATGGCGAGGACTCTACAGCGCTACCCCCTCAGCCTCCCATCTAATGAGCACTTCGAACTTTAGAATTAACCAGTGAAATCGACATTTACTTTTGAAGAGATGATCGAGCTTCTTCGTACTTTCACTCCACGGCCTGAAATCATTTTGGAAGAAGTTCCTGCGCCGCAAAAACTTGCCACATATTCATTTGCATTTACCGCCGATATCTCCAATGGCCAAGCAGGAGATGCCGAGGAAGAGGTTGCATCAGGGCGCTTTGTCCTCTTGCATGAACCTGGCGGCCAAGATACGTGGGAAGGTGATTTCCGTTGCGTCAGCTTTATGCGCGCCGATGTCGATAGTGAGATGCAGGAAGATCCGCTTCTTCCAGAAGTCGGTTGGAATTGGTTATTGGATTCTCTCAATGCAACCAATGCGCAATACAACGCACCTAGTGGCACAGTCACTCGAGTATCGAGTGCATCCTTTGGAAAACTTTCACCGCGCAATGATGATTCTGAAATTGAGATTCGCGCTTCATGGTCACCCATCATTGCATCCCCTGAAGAAATATTTGCTCACGTGCAAGCATGGTGCAATCTCATGACTGAGGTTGCTGGCTTGCCACCTATTCCTGATGGAGTTGCATCCATTGGTTCAGCTCGTCGCCGTGGCTGAGATAGAACAAGCGCCGCAAGAACCGGCACCTACTCCCCTCTTGCACCCAGCCGATGGCGTGCCACCGATCATCAATACAGAAGAGTTATTTGATGCAGCACTTGCTCAACTATCACTTGGCACAGGTCCCTTTGCATTCGATGCAGAACGCGCATCAGGCTATAAATACAGTGCTCGCGCATACCTCATTCAAATAAAGCGCATCAATGGTGGATTGCATCTCATTGATCCCATCGCCTTTGGTCCAGGCCATCGCTGCTTTATCGCTCTTAACGAATTAATTCGCGATGTGGAAGTCATCTTGCATGCCAGTACTCAAGATTTACCGTGTCTGCGAGAAGTTGGAATTTCTCCCACCATTCTCTTTGATACCGAACTCGGTGGCCGTATTGCAGGCCTTGCCCGCGTTGGTCTTGGACCACTGCTTGAAACCCTGATGGGAGTCTCACTTGCGAAAGAGCACTCTGCGGTGGATTGGTCCACTAGGCCTCTTCCCCATGATTGGCTCAACTACGCAGCACTGGATGTGGAGCTTCTCGTAGAACTTCGCGAGAAGGTATATCAATTATTAGTCGATTCTAAGAAGTGGACATGGGCCGAGGAAGATTTTGCAGCAATCCTTACGGCGCCTGCCGCACCACCGCGTATTGATCCATGGCGCAGAACATCAGGAATGCATAAGGTGAAAAAGCGCAATCACATGGCAGTTGTTCGCGAACTATGGCAAGCACGCAATGAGATGGCGCAAGATATTGATATCTCACCAGGACGACTTCTCTCTGATGCAGCCATTACCGAGATTGCGCTCTCATCGGATAAAGGCCCAATTACCAATCGCAAACATCTGGAAAAGATTCTGCGGCCCCTTGGCTTGCGAGCGCGTTGGTTAGAAAATGCTGCAACGTGGATTAGTTGTATTACTGATGCGATTGCAATGCCAGAAGATCAATGGCCAGAGACTCGTTCCAAAAGCGATGTTCTGCCACCGATTAAGATTTGGCGCGAGCGCTTCCCTGAAAAATATGCACCTCTTACCCACGCTAGATTTAATCTGCAGGTCCGGGCTGAGGAGTTATCGATTCCTCTGGAAAATATGATTAGCCCTGAGCTTGTGCGCCGCATCTGCTGGCAACCACCTACCGGTTCTGTGCAGGAAGCCCTTCTGGCCCTAGGAGCGCGTCGCTGGCAGGCTGAGATTGCCTCTCCCATCCTGGAGCTTGCCCTGACTGAGCGTGAACCCCTTGAGATCCCTGAGGTCGCCGCCGAGGCTGAGGCTGCCCCAGAAGAGTGATGAATTACGCAACATAAGAGTTGCGTAAATAGGCAGGCTCAATTACTCTCTTGCCATGCTTAGTACATTCATCATCGCCCTTCGCGAAGGCCTTGAGGCCGCGCTGATCGTTGGAATTCTCGTTGCCTATCTCGTCAAGAGCGAGCGCAGACATCACCTTCGTCCTCTCTGGACAGGCGTTGCCTTAGCGATTACTGCCAGCTTGGCACTAGGTGCATTCCTTTCCTATACATCAGCTGAACTCTCATCAAAGGGTGAAGAACTCTTCGCCGGCACAACATCATTTGTTGCAGTTGCGATGGTGACATGGATGGTCTTCTGGATGAAGCGCACAGCTCGTGGTCTGCGCGATGAACTCCATGGCAAGGCAGAGGTTGCAGTGTCATCGGGCGCACTCTCTATTGGAACTCTCGCCTTCTTCGCTGTTGCCCGTGAAGGTCTTGAAACATCACTCTTTCTCTACTCCAATTTCAAAGCTGTGGGAGCATTCTCAACAGCAACTCTCGGTCTGATTCTTGGACTCGCTTTAGCCGTTGGACTTGGTTATGGAATCTATAACCGCTCGGTCAAACTTAATTTGGGTAAGTTCTTCACCTACTCAGGTGTGGCGCTGATCGTTGTTGCAGGTGGCGTTCTCTCCTACGGAATCCATGAATTCCAGGAGTTCGGATTCCTCCCAGGCCCTGATGCCTTTGCATGGGATATCACTTCATGGATGCCAAAAGAATCATTTATCGCATCCTTGCTCGGTGGAACTATCGGCTTTGATACAACAACCTCATGGCTGCAGCTCTTTGTGTGGGCGGCATACCTAGGTCTGACGATTGCGGCCTATCTCTCACCTGCGAAGGTAAAAACCCCTCAGAACGCATAGCCTTTTGCCCTACTGGCGAGTAACCTTTGGAACATACTCACCAGCGAAGGAAGTTCTATGTCTTCACAGATCCGCTCAGTCGTTCTCGTCGATGCTGTCCGCACCCCCTTTGGTAAGGCGGGAAGCATGTATGCAGGCACTCGCGCCGATGACCTCATGGTCCGTGCAATGCGAGGGCTCTTAGAGCGCAACCCCAAGGTTGATCCTGCATCTATCGATGATGTTGCAATCGCTGCTGCAACACAGACTGGTGATCAGGGAATGAATATTGGTCGCAGTGCAACGTTATTGGCAGGCCTACCTAAAACTGTTCCGGGTTACTCCATCGATCGCTGGTGCGCAGGCGCGCTGACTGCAACAACAACTGTTGCAGGAGCAATCGCAATGGGCGCAATTGATATTGCCATTGCAGGTGGCGTTGAGCATATGGGTAACCACCCTATGGGCGAGCTTATGGATCCCAACCCTCGCTACTTAGCTGAGAAGTTGGTGGAACAAGATGCGCTCGCCATGGGTGCTACTGCAGAGCGTCTACACGATCGCTTTCCACATTTAACAAAAGAGCGCGCAGATGCATATGCACTGGCCTCACAGATGAAGACTGCCAAGGCATATGCCGATGGAAAGATTCAGCGCGATCTCATTCCAACAGCTGCTCGCAACCCTGACCTTGGTTGGGGTATTGCAACTGTCGATGAAGGTCCTCGCCCCACAACAACGATGGAAGGACTCGCTGGCCTCAAGACTCCATTCCGCCCCGCAGGTCGAGTGACTGCAGGAAACTCATCCGGTCTTAACGATGGTGCAACTGCTGCCCTTCTTGCTAGTGAAGATAAGGCGAAAGAACTTGGGCTGACAATCAAAGCGCGTATGGTGACATTTGCCTTTGCAGGCGTTGAACCAGAAGTCATGGGCTATGGGCCAGTTCCTTCAACCAGTAAGGCACTTGGTAAGGCAGGACTAAAGATTGAAGATATCGGCGCATTCGAAGTCAATGAAGCATTTGCCGTGCAAGTCCTCGCATTCTTAGATCACTTTGGAATTGCAGATGATGATCCTCGTGTGAATCCTTATGGTGGTGCAATTGCTGTTGGCCATCCCCTTGCATCTTCCGGTGTTCGCTTGATGCTCAACTTAGCTCGCACCTTTGAAGAAAAAACTGATGTGCGATATGGCATTACAACAATGTGTATCGGCCTTGGTATGGGCGGCACAATCATCTGGGAAAACCCACACTTTGTCGGAGGTAAGAAGTAATGACTACATCTACTCAACTTCCAGAAGGTGCACCGGAAGAAGTCGTTACCAACGCTCTTATTCGCGATGTAGATCTGAACCCCTTTGGCTATAAGGGCTCACTAGCTCTAATCACCTTAGATAACGGTCTTGATCACACACGCCCCAATACCTTCGGGCCGCAATCACTTGCAGCACTTGATGCAGCCATCACTGATGCAGCCTCCCGCAAACCAGCTGCAATCGCAATCATAGGAAAACCATTTATCTTTGCAGCAGGAGCTGATTTATCAGCGCTCTCATTTTTGAGTAAGCGCGAGCAATCACTGGCTATTGGAAAGCTTGGCCACGATGTATTCAGGCGCCTTGATGAAATTGGAATTCCTACTTTTGCATTTATTAACGGCCTAGCCCTTGGTGGCGGTCTTGAAGTCGGACTCCACTGCAACTACCGCACATTATCTGCAACAGCGCTCACGGGTCTTCCTGAGGTGTTCCTTGGACTCGTCCCTGGTTGGGGCGGGGCAACAATTGTTCCAAAGTTGATTGGTCCAGAACGCGCCGTTCAAATCATTATCGGCAACGCACTCAATAACAACACCATGATGAAATCTAAGGATGCACTCGCTCTTGGCGTAGTGGATGCTGTCTATGCGCCAGCGGATTTCCTTGAAAAATCTGTGGCATTTGCAGCCTCCATTTTAAGTGGTGCTACAAAGATTGAACGTAAAGATTATTCCAATGATCCTGCATGGGATTCAGCACTTGCTGCAGGTCGCGCTGCGGCGCTGAAGAAATATGGCGGAGCAGAGATTGCATCTCCTATGCGGGCACTAGATCTGATCGCTTCGGCTAAGAGCAATACTCGTGGTCAAGGTTTCGATGCAGAGGATGTCGCACTTGCAGATCTAACAATGTCAGATCCCCTGCGTGCATCTCTCTATGCATTTAACGTGATTCAGAAGAAGCGTAAGAAGGTGGAAGGTGCTCCTAAGCCTGCCCTTGCTCGCAAAGTCTCACGGGTGGGTGTTGTTGGCGCAGGTCTGATGGCATCACAGCTTGCGCTGTTACTGCTGCGCAATCTCAAGTGTCCTGTTGTCATGACAGATATCGACCAAGAACGCGCCGATAAGGGCGTTGCGTGGGTCAAAAATGAACTAGCAAAGCTTGTTGAGAAAAAGCGAATGAGCGCAGAATCTGCTGGACGCCTATCACTTCTCATTAGTGGCTCATCTGATCAGCAAGTCTTTGCTGGCTGTGACTTTGTGATTGAAGCAATCTTTGAAGAGTTATCGCTCAAGCAAGATCTCTTTAAGAAGCTTGAGAAGATTGTTGGTCCTGAGTGTGTTCTTGCAACCAATACCTCATCCCTATCCGTTGAGCGCATGAGCGAAGGCCTTGAACATCCTGAGCGGGTTGTGGGATTCCACTTCTTCAATCCTGTCGCCGTGATGCCACTTCTTGAAGTTGCTCGCACATCAAAAACTGATGATGCAACGACAGCAACAGCTGTGAGCATCGGCAAGGAATTGAAGAAGACGATGATTATTTGTAAGGATGCACCGGGCTTTGTGGTCAATCGCCTCCTTACTCGCTTCATGGGTGAGATCACTGATGCAGTTGATGAAGGAACTGATCCTGCTACTGCAGATAATGCAATGCGCAGTATTGGCTTTCCTATGTCTCCCTTTGAACTCTTAGGTCTTGTGGGTCCTGGTGTTGCACTGCACGTGTCAGAGACGCTGAATGCAAATCTTGGTCCTCGCTATCGCATCTCTCCAACGATGCAGGCGATGGTCAAAGAAGGCGTGAAAACTTTCTATATTAAGAATGAAGATGGCTCATTTGCTGCCAACCCTGCAGCTCTTGCACTCGTGCATAAAGGCACCACACCATCTACTGCTGAACAAGTTCGTGCGCGAGCACTGAAGGCACTTGCAGAGGAAGCTCGCATGATGCTGGATGAAGGCGTTGTCTCATCACCTGCTGAGATTGATCTCTGCATGTTGATGGGTGCTGGCTGGCCGATGCACCTCGGCGGAATCTTGCCTTACCTAGATCGTGAAGGTATTAGCGAGTCTGCTTGTGGTCAGCGTTTTCATGCACCGGGTATTGCATCTCTTCCACAGTAGAACTCCACTCGACGATGTCGCGTGAAATCTTCTGAGCAGTAATTCCAAGATCTTCTAGGATTTCTGCGCGCTTTGAGTGCTCAATAAATTCAAGTGGCACACCGATGCTGTGCAGCGCCACATTGAGCCCTGCTTCGCGGAACATCTCTGAAATCGAACTTGCGATTCCACCATGACGGATTCCATCTTCAAGAACTACAACGCTCTTATAACGCTGGGCCATAGTGACAAGTGATTGCGGCAAAGGCTTTACCCAACGAGGATCGATGACGGTCACACCAACGCCTTCGCGATATGCCTGAGACGCTGCTTCGACTGCGATCGCTGCCATAGCTCCAACGCTGACAAGGAGGACATCTGCACTCTCCCCGCGATAGAGAACATCGATGCCATCGCGTCTTTCAAATGCTGGGATATCACTTTGTACTGCGCCCTTTGGAAAACGAAGAAGAGATGGTGCATTTGAAATTTCGACTGCTTCACGCAGTGTTTCGCGAAGACGCGCAGCATCGCGAGGAGCTGCAACATGCAGTGTTGGAACGATTCCCGTCAGGGCTAAATCCCACATTCCATTATGGGAAGGTCCGTCATCGCCTGTGATGCCTGCGCGATCGAGAACGAAGGTGACTCCAGCCTTATGCAGGGCCACATCCATCAACATCTGATCAAATGCGCGATTGAGAAATGTTGAATACACGGCTACAACAGGGTGTATACCTGTGAAGGCTAGTCCTGCAGCGCTTGTGACTGCATGTTGTTCTGCAATTCCCACATCGATGGTGCGGTCGGGAAATGCTGCTTCAAATTTATCAAGGCCTGTAGGTCCAAGCATGGCCGCAGTAATTGCCACAATATCTTTACGTTCATGACCCAGTGTGACGAGTTCATCTGAAAAGACGCTGGTCCACGAAGTTACTGACTTTCCTAGTGGTGTGCCAGTCTCGGGATCAACAATTCCCACAGCATGGAACTTCTCAGCCTCATCTTCAATCGCCGGCTTATGTCCTTTACCTTTTTCGGTGATGACATGAAGCAGTACTGGTTCGCCGAATTCTCTTGCTTGTGTGAGTGCGCGCTCCATGGCAGCAACATCATGTCCATCGATGGGACCTACATATTTCAAACCTAAATCTTCAAACATTCCTTGCGGGGCGACAATATCTTTGATGCCCTTCTTCATTCCATGCAAAGTCTCATAGATTGGATTTCCAACGACAGGAGTCTTAGCAAGAACTTCTTTGCCCCAATCCAGGAATCGCTCATAGCCTCGAGTGACGCGAAGGGTTGAAAGGTAGGTAGCAACTCCACCAATTGTTGGAGAATATGAGCGCTCATTATCGTTAACAACGATAATCAAATTACGATCATTGGCAGCTGCAATGTTATTGAGTGCCTCCCATGACATTCCGCCGGTGAGTGCACCATCTCCCACCACAACGACAACATGGCGATCTGATTGACCAGTGATTGAGAAGCCGCGTGATATTCCATCGCCCCAAGAGAGGGCAGTTGATGCATGTGAATTTTCGATAACATCGTGAGCGCTCTCGCTACGGTTGGGATATCCAGCAATTCCATCGCGTTGACGCAACTTGTCGAATTTATCTGCGCGACCTGTCAAAATTTTGTGAACGTAGGATTGATGACCTGTATCAAAGAGAATGACATCCTTCGGTGAATCAAAGGTGCGGTGTATTGCAATTGTTAGTTCAACGACGCCAAGGTTAGGACCTAAGTGGCCACCAGTCTTTGAGACTTTGGTAATCAGGAATTGGCGAATCTCTTCAGAAAGTAGATCTAGCTCTTCAAAGCTAAGTGCTTTGAGGTCGCTAGGACTTTTGATTGATTCGAGCATGGAGGCAGTCTAGATTAGCCACGGAGCTGGCGCAGTACGTACTGCATGATTCCGCCGTGGCGGTAGTAGTCGGCCTCTCCTGGCGTATCGATACGTACCTTGGCTGTGAAGGTCTTATCCCCCGCAGTCACAGTTACTTCCTTAGGAATTCCGCCAGCATTGAGTGCTGTCACTCCTGTGATTGCAAAGCTCTCATCACCCTTAAGTCCCAGTGATTGTGCATTTGCCCCATTGGTAAATTGCAAAGGAAGAACACCCATACCAATCAAGTTAGATCGGTGGATACGTTCAAAACTCTCTGCAATAACTGCACGAACTCCGAGAAGCGCTGTTCCCTTTGCTGCCCAGTCACGTGATGATCCTGATCCATATTCCTTACCTGCGAGGATGATCAAGCCAACGCCTGCTGCTTGGTATGCAACGGATGCATCATAAATCGTTGTCTGCTCGCCATTGTTAAGGAAGTTCTTTGTAAAGCTTCCTTCAACACCATCAAGAAGCAGATTCTTCAGGCGAATATTGGCAAATGTCCCACGGATCATCACTTCGTGGTTTCCGCGACGAGAACCGTATGAGTTAAAGTCCTTGCGATCGACGCCATTAGCTTCAAGGTACTTACCAGCAGGTGAATCAGCTTTGATATTACCTGCAGGTGAAATGTGATCTGTTGTTACTGAATCACCAAGAATCGCAAGAACGCGAGCTCCGGTGATATCGGTAACCGGCTTAGGTTCAGCAGGCATCCCATCGAAGTAAGGAGGTTTGCGCACATATGTGGACTTTGGATCCCATTCAAATGTCTTACCTGTTGGAGTATCAAGTGACTTCCAGCGATGATCGCCATCGAAGACAGTTGCATAATCTTTCTTAAACATTTCAGATGAGATGGATGAGTCAATGACTGACTGAATCTCTTGGGCAGATGGCCAAATATCTTTCAGAAGTACAGGATTGCCATCCTTATCGCTGCCGAGTGAATCCTTTTCGAAGTCGTGATCCATCGTGCCGGCAAGTGCATAGGCGACAACAAGAGGAGGAGATGCCAAGTAATTCATCTTCACATCAGGGCTAATGCGGCCTTCAAAGTTACGGTTTCCTGAAAGGACCGCGGTGACTGCAAGATCGTTCTCATTCACAGCTTTGCTGATCTCAATAGGAAGTGGTCCTGAGTTTCCGATACATGTCACACAGCCATAGCCGACAAGGTTAAAGCCCAGTGCTTCCATGTATTGGGTTAGATCCGCGCGATCGTAATAATCAGTTACTACCTTAGATCCTGGCGCAAGAGTTGTCTTGACCCATGGCTTTGATGTCAGCCCCTTCTCTACCGCCTTCTTTGCAAGAAGTGCGGCGCCAATCATGACTGATGGATTTGAAGTGTTAGTGCATGAAGTAATGGATGCGATAACAACATCACCATTTTTAATGGTGGTCGCCTTTGCTCCCACCTTAACTGGATACGCCTCCTTACCTGTCTTGTCAGAGAAGTAAGTAGGAAGAATCTTTTCAAAAGATGATTTGGAAGCAGTAAGTGAGATGCGATCTTGCGGACGCTTAGGCCCTGCAATAGATGAGACCACAGTCGATAGATCGAGTTCAATATGCTCAGAAAAACGAGGAGAGACAGATGGGTCATGCCACATTCCTTGAGCTTTTGCATACTGCTCAACGAGTGCAACCTGATCATCACTGCGTCCTGTAAGACGCAGGTATCGAAGTGTTTCTTCATCGATTGGGAAGATCGCACATGTTGAACCATATTCAGGTGACATGTTTCCGATGGTTGTGCGATTAGCCATAGGCACAGAGACAACGCCTGGACCATAGAACTCAACAAACTTTCCGACTACTCCATGCTTACGAAGCATCTCTGTAATCGTCAGCGCCATATCTGTCGCAGTTGTTCCAACTGGAAGTTCGCCTGAGAGCTTAAATCCAACAACGCGAGGAATAAGCATCGACACGGGCTGACCAAGCAGCGCAGCCTCTGCTTCGATTCCGCCAACGCCCCAACCAAGGACTCCGAGTCCATTGACCATCGTGGTGTGTGAATCAGTTCCCACAACGGTATCTGGGTATGCGCGCAATACGCCGTTGACTGTTCGAGTCATAACAACGCGAGCTAAGTATTCAATATTTACTTGGTGAACGATTCCTGTTCCAGGTGGAACAACCTTGAATTCATCAAAAGCGCCCTGCCCCCAACGAAGGAAGCGATAACGCTCGCGGTTACGTTCATATTCAATATCTGTGTTCTGCTCAAATGAATCCTTCGTTCCGAAGACATCTGCGATAACAGAGTGATCAATAACGAGCTCAGCTGGCGCAAGTGGATTGACCTTGGATGGGTCCCCCCCGAGGTCAACGATCGCCTCGCGCATCGTTGCAAGATCTACAATGCAAGGAACTCCTGTGAAATCCTGCATGACAACGCGTGCTGGAGTGAATTGAATTTCAGTATCTGGCTCCACTGCTGGATCCCACTGGGCAAGTGCCTTAATGTGATCGGCGGTGATGTTGGCGCCATCTTCAGTACGGAGAAGATTTTCAAGAAGTACTTTGAGTGAGAACGGAAGGTTTGTTGCGCCTTCAACAGATGAGATATCAAAGATTTCATACTCTTTGCCTGCAACTGTGAGGTTCTTCTTCGTTCCAAGTGAGTTCTTGCTCATCGCGATTCTTCTTTCAAGGGAGATATCTTGACGTCAAGATACCTTACTGGGCACAAATTTCGCAACAGATTCGATGTGGTGAGTCATTGGAAAGAGATCAAATGCACGCATGGACTCGAGCTGGTAACCAGCATCACGTAGATAACCGGTATCTCGCGCAAGGGCAGCTGGGTCACACGCCACATAGACGATGGCTCGAGGCTTTAACTGAGCACAGTGTGCAATGACATCTTTACCCGCACCTTCACGAGGTGGGTCTAACACGATGACATCGGCTGATGAGAATCGAGTGATCAGATTGGCAACATCTCCTGTGTAGATATGAACATTGCTCTTACCTGCAAAGTTTCGTGAAGCATCTGCAGTTGCGCTTTTGCTACCTTCAACAATATCTACAGAACCGCTCTCGCCAATGTGTGTGAGAAAGCTTGCAGCAAAGAGTCCGACTCCCCCGTAGAGATCCAGCACATGATCGCCTTCTCGTAACTGCGCATACTGCAGAACGGCATCGGTGAGAACACGAGGTGCATCTTTATGGCTCTGCCAGAATGATTTCTGACTGACCTCAAATGAATTATCGCCGACCGTGTAATGCGCAACTTCTGGCCCATCACTCATACGCAGTGGAGACTCATCACGAGAGTTCGCGGTGGCGATAGTTCTCTCACCGGTATTGGATATCGAGATTTCAATACGTAATTCGCCCTTGGAGCCGCGTTGAGCAAGCTCTGAATATCGCATTTCAGGAACAAGGATTCGGCAATCATCAACAGAGATAATCTTGTGGGTGCGAGCCTGATAGAAACCTAACGCTCCCGCTTTGGTGGTCACGGCAGAGCAGCGAGTACGCCATCCAAGAGGAGCCGCAACTTCTTCCACCTCAACCTGTATATCCATCTTTGCAATGCGGGCGAATTGCTCTGTGATCACCGCACTCTTGAGATTGCGCTGTCTAGGCAGTGAAATATGTTGGAAATCGCATCCTCCGCAGCCTTCGCGATGCGCGAATCGACATGGCGCGGTAACTCGATCTTCGGATACGGTGATGACCTCAACAACATCGGCTCGGTTAAATGAAGAACCTGTGCCGGTAATCTCAATATCGCACTCTTCACCTGGAATTGCGTGTCTGACGAAGATCACTGCACCTTCATATCGGGCGATGAAATGGCCGCCATGGGCTACTTTTTCTATCGTCACCCTGATTTTCTGCCCTACAGCAAGGGTTGTTCTCTTCGTGGATGACATATAGCCAAGCCTAGTCGAGTTTGGCCGAATGGAGATTTTTATCGGTAGCAGTAGTAAGTTAGTCCCGTGCACGTAGTGATTATGGGTTGTGGTCGAGTCGGTTCATCTTTAGCCATTGAACTTGAAGCAGCTGGCCATTCCGTTGCAATCATCGATCAAGCAAAAGAAGCTTTCCGTCGCCTCGGCCCTGATTTCAAGGGTCGCACCATTGTTGGCGTTGGCTTTGATCGCGACACTTTGCTTGAAGCAGGTATCGAAGGCGCTCAAGCTTTTGCAGCTGTGAGTAATGGCGATAATTCAAATATTTTGGCAGCACGCGTTGCGCGCGAGAGTTATGGCGTGACCAATGTTGTTGCACGTATTTATGATCCAGGTCGCGCAGAAATTTATCAGCGCCTAGGAATTCCCACAGTTGCAACAGTTATCTGGGCAACAGATCAAATCTTGCGTCGTATTGCACCAGGTGGGGCACGCTCTGAGTGGCGCGATGCAACGGGCACAGTTCAACTCCTTGAGGTGCATCCTCATCTTGATTGGTATGGCCGTCCCATCTCAGAACTTGAAGCTGCAACCCACGCTCGCGTTGCATTCCTTACTCGTCTTGGCGAAGGTCTTATTCCTGAACCACACACAGTTCTTCAAGATGGCGATCTCATCCATATGACTATTCGTGATGATGCAATGGCCGCTGCAGAAGCGACTCTGACGCAAGGGCCAGGTGCATAAGAGATGAGAATTGCAATCGCAGGTGCTGGAAATGTGGGTCGTGCTATTGCGCGCGAACTTCTTGATAATGGTCATCAAGTCCTTCTGATTGACCGTGATCCCAAAGCGCTAAAAATTGATTCTGTTCCTGATGCTGAATGGCTCATGGCTGATGCGTGTGAGATTGCATCCCTGGATAACGCTGCGCTCAACACCTGCCAGGTTCTTGTTGCAGCAACCGGTGATGACAAGGTCAACCTAGTTGCCTCCCTTCTTGGAAAGACTGAATACGGAGTGCCGCGCGTTGTTGCCCGCATTAATCACCCAAAGAATGAATGGCTCTTTGATCAATCATGGGGTGTGGACGTTGCTGTATCCACTCCTCGCATCATTTCGGCTCTCGTTGAAGAGGCCGTGAGTGTTGGCGATGTTGTGCGTCTGTTCTCATTCCGAAAAGGTCAAGCAAACCTTGTGGAACTTACTCTCCCTGATTCATCCACATGCATTGGTAAAACTGTTGAAGAGGTAACTCTTCCCGATGATGCATCCCTAGCTGCAATCGTTCGCGATGGTCGCGTGATTGCACCAGCACCAAGTGATGTGTTTATTGCAGGAGATGAACTTCTCTTTGTTGCATCAGCTACTGCCGAAGATCTTATTAAGGGCTGCTTTATTGCTCAGTAGGTAGTTTGGGTGCGTTTTTAAGCACCATCCATGAACCATATGCAGTTGCTATAAATAGTGGATAGCCCATTGCCAAATTCACTGTTCCTAGTAAATTAACATTTCCGCTTCGATAAATCGGATATTGAACAGCGATACGAGTAAAGAACATTGCAACCCATAGCCAACTTGCCAGGGTATATGCGCGCTTTCGTTCAGGATGATTTCGCCATTTGAGGTTCTCCCCCAAGATAGGTCCAAGCATTAAGCCCAAAATTGGCCACCCAACGAGGTTTCCCACTAGATAGAGAGTTCCATATCCGAGGTTGGTCAAAAGCTTTGGAATATAGAGATCGCTGGCATTGCCTGTGCGGTTGGCAAACCATGCACAAATAAGCACGCCAATAAATCCACTGACTGCATGTTGAATGGTGTCGCGTCGAGCCAGTCGGATAATCGTGAGAATTGCAGAGATCGCAATGGATGCAAAGAGTGCGCTGTTGAGGCGATCAGTCACATTAAAAACAACAAGAAAGATGACTGCTGGAATTCCAGAATCAATAAGGCCCTTCTTGCCACCAAAAGCAGCTAAGACTTTGTCGCGATCTTCATGTTCAGTCATTGGCGCCCCGTTGATCCAAAACCACCAGCGCCTCGACCAGAGCCAGGCAACTCATCTACTTCAACAAATTCAGCGCGCTCCACTTTTTGGAATACGAGTTGGGCAATGCGATCACCGCGTTTGAAGGTGACGCTCTCCTTCGGATCGTGGTTGATCATGATGCACTGCAGCTCACCGCGAAAGCCAGCATCAACAGTTCCTGGCGCATTGACCATGGTGACGCCATGCTTAATCGCAAGCCCCGAACGAGGATGAACCAGTGCGACATATCCATCAGGAAGTGCGATGGAGATTCCTGTGGGAACAAGTGCGCGCTCCCCGGGCGCCAAGGTGATGTCGATGCGCGAGACGATATCGGCACCAGCATCTCCACCTTTGGAGTATTTCGGAAGCGGCAAGTCGAGATCAAGGCGCTTAATCAATACTTGAAAATCACTCATGGGTTGATATCAAACTCTGGATCAACAAAAGAAAGTAATTCAGGGTTCTTACGTAGGGTCTCCAGATAGTCAGCTGGCGCATTTTCAAGGAAGTGTTTCATAGGAACAATCACAAACAGTGATGCTGCGCGCACTGCAATCTCACCATCAGGTCCACCCAAGCGACCTTCTGCCTCTGAATACACCTTGCGATTGAGCTGTCCCGTAATGCGCGCGGTGATATATAACTTTGTTCCAATAGGCACAGGCTTAAGAAAATCAGTTTCAAGACGTGCGGTAACTGCCGGTGCGCGAAGTAACCACATCAACTTTCCGAGTGCTTCATCGAATGCCAGTGAGAGTAATCCGCCGTGTGCTAATCCAGGTGCGCCCTGATGATTTTCAGTAACAACAAACTCTGCCGTGATATCTGCGCCTTGCCCAACATGTGCAACTAGGTGAAGTCCTGTTGGGTGTAATTCACCACAACCAAAACAATGTTTAAAGTGAGAAGGTATCTGTGAACCGGTGGTGGGTGAGAGCGGATGGCGTTCTGGAATCTGCGCTCCCTCAGGAGGCGTAGTACTTGCAACGCGACTCATGTAGATAGGTTACTTGATGATTTGCACGATAACCTAGCGCTCGTGACGCAAAGCAATGTGATATTGAGAGAAGTGATACGTCCCCCACTCTGGCTGCTCACCTTCATCTATCTCCTTCTACTCTCCCTCGTTATCGCCATTTGGGCAGCCTTTGATAATCAGAGCGCCTTCATCGCGTGGGTTGCTGCAACTATGGCAATCATCGCCATTGCCTTCACCGCTCGATCTAAAATCGTTATTGATGCGAAGGAACTACGCATAGGCAATGCCCATATCGAGTTGAAATACCTCGAAACAGTCCAGCTATTAAGTAAAGATGAGATGAGATTGCTTCGGACCCGAGATGCAGATCCAGCTGCCTATTTAGCGATTACTTTTTGGATTTCAACGGGTGTGAAAATCACGCTAAAGGATGAACGTGATTCCACTCCGTATTGGTTGGTAAGTTCTAGAAAAGCTGAAGAACTTACGAGCACTCTTTACAAACTGCTTTAGCGCCTTCGCCCTTAGCAAGTTGTGTTATGTGGTGAATCAAGAAACAACGTGAACATGTGAATTCATCTAACTGAACTGGAACAACTCGAACTGCAAGTTGCTCACCCGATAGGTCCGCCCCTGGAAGTTCAAGATTCTCTGCAGCTTCTGCCTCATCAACATCAATCTGTCCTGATTGTGCATCAACGCGCTTAGCTTTGAGTTCTTCTAACGATTCTTCGTGAAGCTCCTCGTCGGTCTTTCTGGGTGTGTCGTAATCTGTTGCCACTGCTATCACCTCGCTTCCATATATCTCTTATGAGCGGGTGAAGTTACCCCACATGCGCGAATAGTTGCGCATTCTCTCCTGTATAGACCATACAACCGGCGGCGTGTCGCCTTTATTCCTGCTTTGAGGTGGCAATTTCAATCGCTTTTGCAAGTCCACCGTCCACATAGGCATGGATTGCCGTGCCTTCAGCCAGATGTTCTTCACTGAGGATTTCACCGTGTTCATGGATGGCACTCACAAGATCTCCGCGTTGATAGGGAATAACAGTTGTGATTTCAACGCTGGGATGTGGCAAAGACTTTTCAATTGCATGCACAAGCCCCTCAACGCCAAATCCAGAACGGACGGAGAATGCATAACTGTTGGGCTCTCTTCGCAAAATCTCCATCACAACATCAGGGCTTGCGATATCAACTTTGTTAATCGCGATGATTTCAGGAATCTCTCCCCCACCAATTTCGGTAATGACTTGTCTTACCGCACGGATTTGTTCAAAGGGATCCGAGTGCGAACCATCAACGACATGCACAATCAGATCTGCACCTGACACTTCTTCAAGAGTTGATTTAAAGGCATCGACTAATTGGTGTGGAAGGTGGCGCACAAATCCAACAGTGTCCGAGAGCGTATAGACGCGACCCTCTGCCGTCTCGCACTTGCGCACTGTTGGGTCAAGGGTTGCAAAGAGCGCGTTCTCAACAAGCACTCCTGCACCAGTAAGTTCATTAAGTAGTGAGGATTTACCAGCATTGGTATATCCAGCAATAGCAACTGATGGGATATTAAAACGCTTACGCTCCTGGCGCTTGGTATCGCGAGATACTTTCATCTCAGCGATTTCACGGCGCAACTTCGCCATCTTGTCGCGAATACGGCGGCGATCCGTTTCAATCTTTGTTTCACCAGGACCGCGACCACCAATACCTGCACCCCCTGCAGCACGACCACCTACCTGGCGCGAGAGTGAATCACCCCAGCCGCGCAGTCGTGGAAGAAGGTAGGCAATCTGCGCAAGCTCCACCTGCGCCTTACCTTCCTTACTCTTTGCATGCTGAGCGAAGATATCCAGAATCAGCGCAACGCGATCAACGACTTTGACCTTTAACTTATCTTCTAAGGTGCGCAGTTGCGCTGGAGAAAGCTCACCATCACAGACCACTGTGTCAGCTCCTGTTGCGACAACAATCTGCTTAAGTTCAATGACCTTTCCAGAACCGATATATGTTGCAGGATCTGGTTTATCGCGTCTTTGAATTAGTGCATCGAGAACTTCAGAACCTGCAGTTTCAGCAAGTGCCTTCAACTCTGCCATTGAATTCTCTGCCATCTCGGCAGTTCCTTCTGTCCAGACACCCACCAAAACAACGCGCTCTAATTGAAGCTGTCGATACTCAGCCTCTGAAATATCTTGAAGTTCAGTTGAGAATCCCTTGATGCGGCGAAGAGCATTACGGTCTGAGAGCTCTTGCTGATCATTTTCTTGAAAATCACTTTCATCGTAATCAAAATCAGCAGCAGCGCGAGCACTCTCTCGCAAGAGCTCATCGAATAATTTGTCGTAGCCGTCCTCAGGAGTTGTCATTACGCCAAGAACTTTGTGAGGTCGTGATCTTCAAGGATGACAGCAGGTCCTGTAAGAGTTGCATTGGAATGTCCATCAATGTCGACGATCAAACGCCCTCCTGGTGGGTAGATAGTCCAACGCGAAGGTAGCTTGCCATTTGTTTTCAGCGTTGCAGCAAGTGCGACAGCGCATGTCCCAGTTCCACAAGAGCGTGTCTCTCCGCTTCCGCGCTCGTGCACACGCATCTTGGCTTCAAAGTTGGGAAGTATCTCGACAAACTCAACGTTTACACCTTCTGGATATGAGGAAGCTGGAGATACAGAAGGCGCAACAGCGAGCGTTCCCACTTCATCGAGTGAATCAACAAAGACCACAGCATGCGGATTGCCCACATTGATGTTGTATCCACTCCAGGTATGACCGTTATTGGAGGCCTCAATCTCTTCCATCTCATCGGTGACATGGCCCATGTTTACTGAGATGTCGCCATCAAGTGGCACTCGCAAATGCTTGATTCCTGCTCGTGTATCAATAGCAAAGATTCCCTCTGGCTGAATTGAGCGCGTCACAAGATATTTGGCCATCACACGAATGCCATTGCCACACATTTCAGCGATAGAACCATCAGCATTGCGGTAATCCATAAACCATTTGCCATCATTTTTAGTAATGCGGATGAGGCCATCGGCGCCGATTCCAGTGCTGCGATTGCAGATCGCTGCTATCTGCATTTCGGTAAGTGTGAGTGCATCTTCAAGGTCATAGATGATGACGAAGTCATTCTCAGTTCCGTGGCCGTATGTGCCGATTACTGGTTGCGTCATGATGCTATGAGTTTATCTTCTCAAGGATGGTCTCAAGGCGTGGTTGATGCTGGGCTACCCATTGAATGCGAGCATCGCGAGAGAACCAGGTCTCCTGGCGCCGTGCATATTGGCGGCTTGCTCGCTTTGTATCTTCTTTAGCTTCTTCTTCAGTCATCGCCTCATCGCGCATCGCAATAATCTGGGCATACCCCAGTGCGCGTTGAGCAGTTGCTCCATCGCGAATACCTGATGTGATGAGTTGATCTACTTCAGCAACAAAACCTGCATCCCACATGCGGTCTACGCGTTGATCAATACGTTCGCGCAGGTGTTCACGATCCATGACAAGCCCAAATTGCAGAGCGTCTGGATATCGTGAACTATCTTCTCGAGGAAGGTTTGCCGTAAAGGGCATTCCTGTAATTTCAATGACTTCCAGGGCTCGAATTACTCGTCGCATATTGGCGCGATCAATTGCCAAAGCTGCAGCTGGATCTAACTCTTCAAGACGTGCGAAAAGTGATGCTGCTCCAAATTCCTCAGCCTCTGCCTCAAGCTTTGCTCGCACTTCTGGATCAGTATCGGGAAAGTTGAGATCATCCAAAATCGCTTTGATATAGAGACCTGTGCCACCCACGATCACAGCATCTTTACCTCGTGCATGAATATCTGTAACCACAGCGCGAGCCTGCTCTTGATACCAGGCAACGGTCGAATCTTGGTTCACATCAAGAACATCGAGAAGGTGGTGCGGGATTCCTCCACGCTCTTGCACTGCAAGTTTTGCCGTTCCAATATCCATTCCACGATAGAGCTGCATGGAATCAGCATTGATAATTTCAGCGCCTAATTCCTTTGCGATTTCAATTGCGATATCACTTTTGCCTGTGGCTGTTGCACCACAAATAACAATCACCTTGCTCATGCACGAACTTTCGGCATACCAAGAGTCGTTGATGCAGGAGCCGTACGCGCAGCATGTGCATCTCCCCCACGAGTGCGGTGAACTGCCACTGCATCGCCAATGAGGTAGTGAGCTGAGCTCTGCGTGATCTTCACATCAACAAAGTCACCAGGCCGGGCATCTGTATCGCTGCTGAAGTGCACCAATCTGAAGTCTTCAGAACGACCTGTCATACGGGATTGCGCTTCATCGCGACGGCCTTCAATCTCAGAGACCATAATGCGATGAGTAGTACCGATGGCCTCTTCATTAACTGATTGAGAAATCTTCTGTTGATGTTCATGAAGGCGCGTATATCGCTCGCCCACTACATCTTCATCAACTTGATTCTCCATCGCACCTGCTGGAGTTCCTGGGCGAATCGAATACTTATATGTGTAGGCGGCTGCAAAGCGAGCCTTCGTTGCGATATCCAGAGTGCCTTGGAAATCTTCTTCTGTCTCTCCAGGAAATCCCACAATAATGTCGGTAGTAATCATTGCCTCTGGCATCGCTTGGCGCACTCGATCGAGAATGCCAAGGTACTTATCTGTGCGATATGAACGTCGCATCGTCTGCAAAATCGCATCAGAACCCGATTGCAGCGGCATATGAAGGTGCGGCATAACGTTAGGAGTTTGCGCCATCGCCTCGATGACATCATCTGTGAAATCTCGTGGGTGCGGTGACATAAAGCGAACACGTTCAAGTCCGTCAATCTTTCCTGCCTCGCGCAGCAGCTTGGCAAAGGCTCCTCGGTCACCAAATTCAACTCCGTAAGCGTTGACGTTCTGCCCAAGAAGGGTAATTTCGATGACACCTTGTTCTACCAGGGCGCGCATCTCAGTGAGCACATCAATCGCAGGTCGATCTTTCTCCACGCCACGCAGCGTGGGAACGATGCAGAAGGTGCAGGTGTTATTGCAACCAACTGACACGGAAACCCATGAAGTAAATGCAGAGAATCTGCGTGCTGGAAGGGTGGAAGGGAAATGCTCTAGCGCTTCAAGAATCTCAATCTGTGACTCTTCTTCAATACGTGCGCGCTCAAGCAACACAGGAAGTGAGCCCACATTATGAGTACCAAAGACCACATCAACATAAGGGGCCTTCTTAAGAATAATCGATTGATCTTTCTGAGCAAGACATCCACCGACTGCAATCTGCATTGCAGGATTAGCCTTCTTAATAGGCGCTAGGAAGCTTAGATTTCCATAGAGTTTGTTATCTGCATTTTCACGGACTGCACATGTATTAAACACGACGATATCTGCCTGTTGACCTTCAGGAACTGGTAAATATCCTGCTTCATCAAGTAAACCTGCGATGCGTTCGGAATCGTGCACATTCATCTGACACCCATAGGTCTCAACCAGATATGTGCGCGTCATGGCACCTATCTTATTTGAGGTCTAGTTGGTGATGCGAATTGGTTGAATACCACGAGCGATTTGACGCTCGAAGTGGACTTCGCGCTTATCGTTAAATATCGCAGCAGCCTTATAGGTCGTATCCATAAATGCGCTGAGTTCTTCACGGGCCTTGAGTCCATCTCCTGAGAGATCAGTACGTTCAAAGACATTCCATGCACGTAGAACTGGTGCGACAACATCATCCAAGTGCTGTTGAAGATCATAAATTCCAGCCAGAGCAATCTGCACAGCTTTGCGACCAAAGCCAGGCATATTGGCCCCTGGCATATCAAAGTTAGTCACAACATCAGCGATTGCGCGCATCGCGGCATTCGGTTCCATATCAAGTGCGGCACTCAGGGTGTTGCGATAAAAGAGCATATGTAGGTTTTCATCGAGTGCAACGCGCTGCATCATGCCTTCTGCGATGGGATCATCAGAGAGCTTTCCAGTGTTGCGGTGTGAAATACGGGTAGCAAGTTCTTGGAATGAAACGTATGCAATGGTGTGCAACATATCGTTCTCATACGGAGTCTGATAGCCCAGTGACATATGTGCCATGCGAAGGTCTTCAAGCTCATACGGATCAACACCACGAGTTGCCATGAGGTAATCGCGAATCACAATTGCGTGGCGAGCTTCTTCAGCTGTCCATCGTTCAATCCAATTTCCCCATGCTCCATCGCGACCCATGGAGATAGCAATCTCTGTGTGATAGCTCGGCAAGTTATCTTCGGTAAGAAGATTGAGCACAAGTGAATCCTGAGCAACAGGAGTCAGGCGTGAATCTTTCGCTTCCCATGCATCGCCATTGAGAGGACCTGCATAATCGCGGCCTTCAGACCATGGGACATACTCGTGGGGATACCAGTTCTTCTGAACTGAGATGTGGCGTTCGAGTTCAACTGCAACGACGGGTTCAAGATCACGAATCAGGCGTGACTGAATACGGTTGGACTCTTCGCTCATGGGCGCAACAGTACGGTAGTCACTCGGTTACTTACGAGTTAGAAATTATCTTCCGCTCGTTTTTGCGCCTGTTGTGTGCGCCATTTCGCAATTTCGGCATGGTTACCACTCAAAAGAATCTCGGGAACCGAGATTCCACGCCATTCTTGTGGTTTGGTGAAATTTGGATATTCAAGATAACCCTCGCTGTTATGTGATTCCTCCGCTAGGGATTCTGGATTACCGAGAACTCCTGGGATCAGACGGGTGATTGCTTCAATCATGACCATGGAGGCAACTTCTCCCCCGCCCAGTACATAATCACCGATAGAGACTTCATGCACACGAATATTGCGTGCTTGAAACTCTGGCTGCGAGTAATACTGGCGCACGCGATCATCAATGCCTTCATAGCGACCACACGCAAAGATCAGTTGGGCAGATGATGAGAAACTCTGAGCCATTTTCTGATTGAACTTCTTGCCTGCAGGAGTCAGGATGATCAGATCAGCGCCATCTGTAACAAGAGAGTCAATGGTCTTAGCCCACACTTCAGGCAGCATCACCATTCCAGCGCCTCCACCATAAGGAGTGTCATCAACGGTGTTGTGATTATCGCTGGTGTGAGCACGCAGATCATGGACTGCAATATCGACAAGGCCAGCGCTCTGCGCTTTACCAAGTAATGAGAGCTTCAGAGGTGAAAGGTATTCAGGAAAGATTGAGATGACATCGATTTTCATCGGATACTCCCTGCAATCTCTGGCGGTATCACTGTCATAGTCTTCTTCTTAATATCCACTACTGGCACCAGCTGGCGCACAAACGGGATGAGAGACTCACCAGATTCAGTCTTAATCACCAATACATCTTGTCCTGGCAGATTAAGAACATCGCTCACAACGCCGAATTCATCGCCATCAATCAGAAATGCTCTGCAACCCACGAGTTGAAGGACGTGATAATCATCTTCATCTTCGCCTGGGGCATCAATATCAACATCGGTATAGAGGAGTTCATTACGAAATTCCTCAATTGCATTGCGATCTTCAATTCCCTCAAAGCCAAGGAGCAAAATTCCGTTGTGTACACGTGCAGAAGCCACGGTTAATTCACCGTGGCTTTCTGTCTGTAAGACTGCGCCGATAGCAAAGCGATCTTCTGCTTCATCTGTTCGGACTTCGATAGTTGCCTCACCAAGAATTCCGTGAGCTTTACCGATGCGGCCCACGTTTAATTTCATGGGTGTTAAAGAGTTAACGAACCTCGTCGGTATCGATGAGATCGACACGTACTGAGCGACCAGCAAGTGCGCTTACGACTGTGCGAAGCGCCTTTGCTGTACGTCCATTACGACCGATTACCTTGCCGATATCGTCAGGATTAACACGAACTTCGAGCGTAGTGCCACGACGGTGTGTCTTCTCTTTGACATTGACATCGTCAGGGTTATCAACGATTCCCTTTACGAGATGTTCGAGAGCTTCATCAATCATTATTC
>JBDLSZ010000001.1:0-13078 GCA_039799305.1 Actinomycetota bacterium | reverse complement strand
CCGAGGAAAGTCCGGACTTCACAGAGCAAGGTGGTGGGTAACGCCCACCTGGAGCAATCCACGGGAATAGTGCAACAGAAAGTAAACCGCCAATAGCAATATTGGTAAGGGTGAAACGGCGGTGTAAGAGACCACCAGTGCATGTAGTAATACATGTAGCTATGTAAACCCCACCTGAAGCAAGACCAAGAAGATAGTGCGCTGCTCGCGCTGAGCTATCGGGTAGGTTGCTTGAATCTGTAAGTAATTACAGATCTAGATGGATGGTGATCGGTTCGAAAGAACTACAGGATCCGGCTTATAGGGCGACTCTTCTCTATACTCAGTAAATGACAGATTACCGTTGGTTGATATACGCATTGATCTCTGCAGTCGCCGCTTCCCTTGTTGCGATTTTTGGGAAAGTTGGGTTGAGCGGAAATAGCGGAATTGATTCCACGGTAGCAACAACGATTAGAAGTCTTGTCATGACTGGATTTCTAGTTGGAGTTCTTGTTATCTCTGGATTGAGTGCAAAGGTATTAAATGTCAGAGGATGGCCGCTATTTTGGATAGGTGCCTCTGGGATTGCAGGCGCCGTCTCCTGGCTCTTTTATTTCAAAGCTATTCAAATTGGAAGCATCTCTAAAATCGCTCCGATAGATAAGCTCAGCATGCCACTTGCTGTGATCTTGGCTGTGATCATTCTCAACGAGAAGTATTCGAAGTTAAATTGGCTTGGCTTGCTTTTGATAGTGATTGGGGCATTTCTCGCAGCGCTCAGCTAGTTATTGAAATGTCGTCTGCGGCTTATAGGGCGACTCTTCTTTATTTTTCCTCCCAAATGATTTACGATTTATTCATGGCTGAGAAGAAAGTTACAGGTCCAGCTTCTTACTTCCCTTCTATTGAGAAAAAGTATGGAAAACCGATTGAGCACTGGATGAAGGAGCTCAAGAAGGTTTCAAAGTTGGCGCATATGGAGCAGGTGGCACACCTTAAAGAGAAGTTCGAAATGGGTCACGGCCATGCAAATGCGATTGTGGCTGTGTTTCGACAGAAGAACGGTCTTTAGTCTTGGCAGCGAGAGAGCAAAAACTCTTTGAGATGCCTGTGGCCGATGTCTACATTCATTATGTTAATAAGGTTGAGCGTAAAGATCGCACAGAAGCAGAGCTGGTCAAAGTAATCACATGGCTCACAGGTTTCGACTCGAAGACCCTAAAGAGTCACCTAAAGAAGCAGACTACTTTTAAGGAATTCTTTAAGGCCGCAAAGATTCATCCAAATGCAAAGCTCATTACTGGATCTATCTGTGGCGTGAAAATTGTAGAAATTGAAGACCCGCTAATGAAGAAGATTCGCTACATGGATAAGTTGGTTGACGAGCTTGCCAAAGGGCGTCCGATGGAGAAAATCCTTCGATCCGGCTTATAGGGCGACTCTTCTTCACATTAATGTTACTGCGAGTAACCATGTATCTATGTAATACTTTCACCACGATGGATTGGTAGTAATCGGGACTTGGTTAATAGCCAGGTCCCTTTTCCTTTCACGTACGCTCTCTTAAGTATGCAATAATTGCGGTCCGCTTGTTTGGTAGTAATCGGGACTTGGTTAATCGCCGGGTCCCTTTTGCTTTCTTGAATCAATTCTTATCCACAGCTTCGTTAGAAATCGGGGCTCTTTCCAATTTCCCGGCTCAAAGGGCGACTCTTCTTTCAAGTGGGTAAACTTCCTGTTATGACATTTCCAATCGTCAACGGTCTGCGCACAGTTGAATTTGGGAACCCTGGAGAATCCCGTGACAAACTGATTTCTCTCATTCTCGATGGCAACAAGCGAGCAACTGCCGGCACTCTCGAGTGGGATTACGTGGCAGAGAATGAACCAATTGAAACCGTGGGCGAGAAACTGGCTGTCCTTGATAATCACGATCAACATATTGCAACTATTCAAGCCACGCGAGTGGAAGTCAGAAAGTTCGCAGAAGTTCCAGATGAATTTGCTCTAGCAGAGGCAGAAGGCGACCTAAACGGTGATGACTTTAGAGAAAGTCACTACGGGTTTTGGTCAAAGCTTGGATTGCCGATAACAGATGAAACCGAGATTGTGCTTGTCTACTTTGATTTGATCGAAGATCTGAGGAAGAGATGAAGAATCTAAAGCCAAAGGGCTTGAAAGTCTGTTTCTCTCTCTTCACAATTCTTGCGTTGATGGCTTCTGTCAATAGCGCACGTGGGCAAACTCTCGATTCTGTCTCACATATTCATCATGTAAAAGTCATAGAGAATAAAGTCTTTGTTCTTACTCATGAAGGTCTCTATCAGCTAGTTAGCAGGAATGACATGAAGTTAGTTGGGAAAGAAAAAATAGATGTGATGGGCTTTGCAACCTTAGGCAAGACCTGGCTTGCAAGCGGACACCCTGCGCAGGGTTCTAAAATGCCAAACCCCATTGGCCTCGTGAAATCCATAGATGGTGGATTAAATTGGAAGGCCATCTCTTTAGTTGGGAAGGTTGATTTCCACTTTTTAGAAGGTGCCAGAACTGATTTATATGGCGCAGATTCGCAGAGTGGTGACTTGTTGTACTCAGCAGATTCCGGCAAGACATGGCGTTCATTAGGAGCCAATACCTTCTCAGATATTGCAGTATCACCCGAGATGCCAGCAATAGCTATAGCGCTAAAGGATTCTGAATTACTTCTTACTGAAAATGCCTTCAAGACGAGTTCTAAAATTAAGAGCTCTCTTAAATTTACTCAGATTGAATGGAAGAAATCAGGTCTCTATGCGTTAAGTGGCAATTCACTGTATAAGTCCACAAATTTAGGTAAAACGTGGGCGATGCAGAGCACATTTAAAGGCGCTCCAGGGATTCTTAGTGTGAGTAATCAGATGATGCTGGTAACAGTGGGTTCAGATATCTACACATCAAAAAACAGTGGCAGAAAGTTCCAAGTCCTTTCCTGATCGGTCCTATGAGGCAGTTTTCCTCTACTCTTTCTCCATGAAATTCTTGATCTCAGTAATCGATGACCTCTCACATTCAGGTACTCCCGCTGAAATGGCTGAGATTGATAAGTTCAATGACTCCTTGCGAGAAAAGGGACAATGGATCTTCGCGTGGGGGTTACAAGCGCCAGATACTGCAACGGTGATTGATAACCGTGCTGGCGCCAATCTTGAAACCGGTAAGCCACTCTTTGATTCCAAAGAACATTACAGCGGCTTGTGGTTGATTGATGCAGCAGATGCCGAAACCGCAAAGAAGTTAGCATTTGAAGCATCAAAAGCTTGTAACCGTAAAGTTGAGCTACGCCCGCTTCACTAGTTAGTTTTGCTGAGCCATGATTGCATCATGGACATATTGCGCTAGCCCATTGACGCGCCCGTCGTAATACTTCTTAAAGCGTGGATCTTGCACATACATAAGCGCAAGGTTCTTCTGCATTTCAACCGAGCAGTCATAGAACCACTTTGAGATGGCAGCGCGATGTGCAACGACTGCAGCTTGAGCCTTCTCTGAATCTGTTGGGAGGCTGTTTCCAAATGCGTATACAAAGAGTTCAGTAGCCGCTTCTTGATCTACCTTGGCAGCTGCAAAATCTTCATGGGTGTATTTGGATGTGCGAGATTGGGATTGGGCGTATGCCTCGGTCTCACCCCAACGCTGGCGCACCTCATCCTGAAACTGATCCATGGGTGAAAGGGTAACTGGGGATAGCACTCACGAGGGTGAACTTTGAGTCATTCTCAGAAATTAACCCTGTTGGAAAAAGGCTTTCAGGACTAGCGTGAATCTATCTTGTGGCACCGTCGCCCAAGCACCTAGGAGAAAAGCATGACTGATTATGTTGCACCAGGACAGCCTGGCAGTAAGGCAACATTTAAAGCTCGTTACGACCACTGGATCAATGGCGGATATGTAAAGCCACAGTCAGGTCAGTACTTTGAGAATGTCACACCAGTTACTGGAAAAGTATTCTGTGAGATTGCACGCGGCAATGCAGCTGATATCGATAAGGCACTTGATGCAGCTCATGCTGCAGCTCCCGCCTGGGGTAAGACTTCAGCCACAGCTCGCGCAATTATCCTTAACAAAATTGCAGATCGTATGGAAGAGAACCTTGAAGCCATTGCAGTTGCAGAGACATGGGATAACGGCAAGCCAATTCGCGAGACGATTAATGCCGATATTCCTTTGGCAATCGATCACTTCCGCTACTTTGCAGCCGCAATCCGTGCACAAGAAGGTTCACTGGGAGAACTCGATGGCGACACCGTTGCCTATCACTTCCATGAGCCACTTGGCGTAGTCGGCCAGATTATTCCGTGGAACTTCCCAATCTTGATGGCTGTATGGAAGTTGGCACCAGCACTTGCTGCAGGTAACTGTGTTGTCCTAAAGCCAGCAGAGCAAACACCAGCCTCAATCTTGTTCCTGATGGAACTCATTGCAGATCTGCTTCCAGCAGGTGTGGTCAATATCGTTAATGGCTTTGGTGTTGAAGCAGGTAAGCCACTTGCATCATCTCCACGCATTGCAAAGATTGCCTTCACAGGCGAGACCACAACAGGTCGATTGATCATGCAGTACGCATCAGAGAACATCATTCCCGTCACGCTTGAACTCGGCGGAAAGAGCCCTAATATCTTCTTCGCAGATGTTGCAGCTGAAAATGATGCTTTCTATGACAAGGCACTTGAAGGATTTACTCTCTTTGCTCTCAACCAGGGCGAAGTGTGTACATGTCCATCACGAGGTCTGATTGATACCAAGATTTATGACAAGTTCTTGGGCGATGTCACCAAGCGCACTGAAGCAATCATTCAGGGCCACCCACTTGATAATGCAACGATGATTGGTGCTCAGGCATCTAATGATCAGCTTGAGAAGATTCTTTCCTACTTTGAAATTGGAAAGAAAGAAGGAGCAAAGGTCATCACAGGTGGTGAGCGCGCAGATCTTGGTGGTGAGCTATCAGGTGGTTACTACGTCACTCCAACAATCTTCGAAGGTAAGAACTCAATGCGTATCTTCCAAGAAGAAATCTTTGGACCAGTCGTATCTGTGACAAAGTTTGACGGATATGACGATGCGATGAAGATTGCTAACGACACCTTGTATGGTCTTGGTGCTGGAGTCTGGACTCGCGATATGAATACTGCATACCGCGCAGGTCGCGAGATTAAGGCTGGTCGCGTATGGACCAACTGCTATCACGCATATCCAGCAGGAGCAGCATTCGGTGGTTATAAGGCATCAGGTATTGGCCGTGAAAACCACAAGATGATGCTCGATCACTATCAGCAGACAAAGAACCTGCTTGTTTCGTATTCACCAAACAAGCTCGGATTCTTCTAAGCCGATTAGACTGTAAAACGTGGAGACTCCATTACGCGTTGAACTCACGAGTGCGGCAGAAGATCTTCTGCGAACACTCTATAAGGTTCATGGCCCACTGATGTTTCATCAGTCAGGCGGATGCTGTGATGGATCATCTCCGATGTGTTACCAAGCAGGTGAGTTCCGCGTAGGCGGACAAGATGTACTGCTGGGAGAGTTGAAGGTAGCTGACATCCAGGAACCCATTGGTTTTTGGATGTCAGCTTCTCAATTTGAATACTGGAAACATACCCATCTCACCGTAGATGTTGTGGTGGGACGAGGCGGGGGATTCTCACTGGAATCACCTGAAGGAAAACGCTTTTTGATTCGCTCACGACTCTTTACAGATCAAGAGTGGGCAATACTAGAAAATTCTCCAGTACCTACCGGTTTACGTTAGATAGCGCCCACAACACACAGGCAACAATTCCTATGGCAGATAGCGCCATGGTGAGCGTGACTGTCTCTCCAAGAAGCAGCGCAGACCAACCCAAAGTCATAATTGCTTGCAGTTGCTGTACTTGAGAGCCATGAGCCACTCCGAAGTCGCGAAGCCCGCGATACCAAGCGAAGAATCCCAGATACATAGAGGATAGACCGATTGCTAGTAATCCAAAGAGTGCATCACCATGGAATGAATACTCCGCACTGGTGCGCACATAGACAATGACTGCTGCAGGTATAGCAATCGGAAGACTGATCACCACAACCCATGAAATAACTTGCCACCCAGGCATGAAGGAAGTCAACGATGCACCTTCGACATAACAGTAAGAGGAGGCAATCACTGCTCCAATAATGAGAAGATCTGTCTTTAAATCCGCGTTGGTGCCACCACCGCGAGTGATGGAAAATGTCACAAGAAGTACTGTGCCCAGGGATGATGCAACCCAGAATGTAAGCCCTGGGTGCTTCTTATGTTTGATGACTGCGATGATTGCAGTGACAAGCGGCATGACAGCTGCAATGACTGAAACATGCGCTGAAGTGGTTCTCTGCAAAGCGAGTGCAATCAAAATCGGCCAACCAAAGACTGCACCTGCTGTAGTAAATGCCGTGGGCCTCCACAGATTACGCGGAAGCTTGGGGACTTTGATAATCATCATCAGTGGAATAGCAATGACTGCTGCAATAACAGGACGCGCAAAGGCAGTAAATAGTGGATCAAAACTCTTCAGGGCTAGTTTGGTAAAGGGCAGTGAGAGTGAGAAGGCAAAGATTCCAAGGAAGGCAAAGAGCAGTCCACTTCGTTGAGTCTTACTCAGTGCAACTGCCATCTACTTAGTTGAGATTAACTTTGACAGATTTACCGGTGTGAGCTGATTCGTGAGCAGCATCAGCCAGAATCAGCGCAGCGCGACCATCGTCATATGTTGAACCGAGAACCTTGCCGGTCTTGATTCCCTCAATAAAGAGCTTGAGTTCATTGCGATATGAATCTGCATAGCGCTCGAGGAAGAAGTCCATAAATGGCTCACCTGCCGTGGTTGAATCCTTGGTAAATGACTTCACCGTGGAATCAGAGAGATTGCTGATCTGCAGCATTCCCTTATCGCCGAAGATTTCAGCACGCTGGTCATATCCAAAGGCTGCATGGCGAGAGTTCACGACTGTGATGAGCTCATTGTTCGCACCCTTCATGATCACGCTGATATTGTCAAAATCGCCTTCTTCTTTGATGTAATCACAGAAGCTATTGGCACCAAATGCTGTTACCTCAACAATATTAGGAACGAAGTTACGTGCCATATCGAAGTCATGGATAGTCATATCGCGAAAGATTCCGCCAGAGACTGCGATGTAGCCTTGAGGAGCAGGTCCCGGGTCGCGGCTCGTAAGAATTACCTGCTCAACATTTCCAATTGTTCCGGCTGCAACCTTTGCTTTGAGGGCTAGGTATTGAGGATCTTGTCTGCGATTAAAGCCGAGAGTGATGTTGATCTTTGCAGCGTTAGCTTGTGCACGGAATTCTTCAACATTTTTGATATCAAGATCAAGTGGCTTTTCACAGAGAGCGTGAACGCCTGCAGCAATTGATTCACGAATAAGTGGAATATGGGTTGCTGTGGGGGAGCCAATAATGACTGCATCAATCTCACCCGATGCAATGACAGCAGAGGGATCGCTAGAAATCTTTCCACCAAATGCTGCAGTGACCTTCTTCGCATTCTCTTCAATGGGATCGACCACATAGACAAGCTCGACCTCGGGGATGTCATTGACGCTTCCTGCGTGGACATAGCCAATACGACCGGCACCGATAATTGCGATTCTAAGTTTCTGTGTCATTGCCTGAGCCTATTCCTGGATGAGTTGTGGGTGAAATTACTTGTAGCGAGTTCCGATGAGATTGCCAATCTCAAGGACAGTCTTGATATTAGAAAGTGAATCATGGTGTGTATAGAGAGGGCCTTCAAGTAAACCTTGCTCAAGATATTGAGCAAAGGCATGCACCTGATGAATCAGTCCTAGGTGTTCAGGCAGACCCAGATCATCCTTCCACGTGCTCTGAACTCCATTAAATGTTGACTCATGGAAGGTAATGGAAGAAGGAGTGAACCATGGAGTTCCAAAGGTGATCGCACCCTTGGAGCCTGAGACTCCCGCCCAGTGAGGCAACGTGGTGCGAGCTGAGAGAACAAAGTTTGAGCGAGAACCATTGGCAAAGCGCATAAAGGTATGTGTCTCTTCATCAATATCATTCGGATGTAACTTTCCAAATGCATGAATCTCATTGGGATTGCCTAAGAATTGTTGTGAGAGCGCTGCAGGATAGATACCCATATCAATGATGGGATTTCCACCCCCTGGCGTAAACAAGCGAGTGACGCCGAGATTGTTCTGACAGAAGTTGGAGACAACGAGTTCAACATCGCCCAGTGCGCCATCTGCAACTAATTGTCGTGCAATATCCATCTGTGGCAAGAAGCGAGTCCACATAGCCTCCATTGCAAGGACCTTCTTACTTTTTGCAGCAGCATAAATCTGCTCAGCTTCTGCCAAATCCATGGTGATGGGCTTTTCAATAAGAACTGGCTTGCCTGCATTGATTGCAACAAGTGCTACCTCAAGTCGATCCGATGGCAGTGTGGCGATATAGATTGCATCGATATCTTCGCGCGCTGCAAGCTCTTCATAGGAATTGTGAAATGACTCAATCTTCCACTTCTGGGCAAATGCTTCAGCTTTACCCGGAGTGCGCGATGCCACTGCAACGAACTGTTGGTTGGAGTTCTTCTGCGCTGTATTGACCATCGCCTCAGCAATCCATCCTGCACCGAAGATTCCCCAGCGCAATGGTTTTGATTCAGCTGATGTGAAGATATGTGGCTTTGGTAGAGCAGTCATTTTCAACCTTTACTTATCTGGATTAGGAACGGTGACATCGCGAACAAATGATTCGAGATCATTAACTGATTGCAAGAACCCACGCAGTGTACGCAGAGTTCCTCCGAAGTTGGTGAAATCTTCTACTGCAAGGCCATCCACTTCATACATCTTTCTAAACTCAGGAAGTTTCTCAAGAAGAGGTTCAAGGATGTGTGGCGCAATAGCTTCTTCAATGCTGTGAAGATTAGGGGTAATCCCCATCTCATTAATCTTTACCTGCCATGCATAAGGGGGAGAGATCACGCAATCTCCACCGAGAATTTCTGACCAGTGCATATGGTTACGAAATGCAGCAGAGAGCAGACGAGTGCGGTAACCGCGCTCTTTATAGATCTTGTGAGCATTTCTAAATACTGCAACACCTGCCCATTCCATGATCTCTGGATCAAGAGCTGCGCCAGATTTTTCAGCAGAGACCTTTACCCAGTCATCAACGCGTCCCACCATGATGGTGCAGACAGGACCCATTGTTGAGATATCCAAACCTTCTGCTTCACGTCGCTTGAGACCACGTTCAATTGCTTCAGCAACAGCCACAGTTTGTGCCACAGAAAATGACACAGTCGCATTCAGGCTCACGCCTTGATATGTCGCCTCTTCAAAGGCAGATATTGCCTCAGTTGTCACAGGAATCTTGACGATGATGTTCTGTGCAAGCTTGGAAAACTCAACTGCTTGCTCAGTCAATAGCTGTGCATTGCGGAAGTTACGGGGATCAGTCTGAATAGAAAGACGCCCGTTGCGCCCGTTATATTTCTCAAACTCGCCTTCAAAGAGCTTTGCCGCGTTCAGTGAGAGTTCCTTCACCATTGCCCAGCCAATTTCATCTTCTGTAGCAATGGGATTCTTCTTGGCATATTCCTTAATGCGCAAGACCCAGTGCGGTGCATCTGCCTTAATGGCAGTTAGTGCGATGACAGGATTACATGTTGCCCCAACAATTCCCCAGGTGAGTGCATCTTGTAACTCTTTCGGATCTGCAGAGTCATTCCAGAGAACCGTTGGAGAGTTCTCCTTCATATAGAGAAATGGTGATTGCGCCATAACTATTACTTCACACGTGCTGCGCGAGTAGCAGCCAAGATATGTTCGCGTGTGCGCTGTGCAATAGGAAATGGCATATCAACTGGGCATCCATACATATCTTGTTCGATGATGGCAAAGATATCTGGGTTGATCTCTAGTGCGCGCTCGATGATGGGTGCAAACTTTGGAACACCTTCAAATCCTGGTTCTGTCATGACGCCTTTTGCAACGGCATCCCCAAATGGAATGTCATTCTTAAGCGTCTCAGCCAAGATATCTGGATGCACTTGCTTCAGATGTAGATATCCAATGCGCTCTGGGTAGGCGTTCATCATCTTGAGGTTATCTCCCAAGTAATAAGCAAAGTGGCCTGTATCAAGACAGAGGTTTGAATACTTCGGATCTGTCTCTTGTAGATAACGCTCAACTTCTTGATAGGTGCCGATATGGCTATCTGCATGTGAGTGGAACTGCTGATGAATACCAAACTCTTCAAGGAGAGCCTTACCCAACTTGTTATGTCCTGCAGCAAGGCGCTTCCACTGTTCATTAGAAAGGGTGCGAGATTCACGCGCTTGCCCTGTCTTGTCATCGCGCCATAGATCAGGAATAACAACTAAGTGTTCAACGCCAAGTTGTGAAACCAGAGTTGCAACAGCGAGTGCTTGATCCCATGCGCGCTGCCACTGGCTCTCATCTTCTTTATGAAAACCTGTAAAGACTGTGCCTGCAGTCATCTTGAGATTGCGCTTGCCAAGTTCTTCTTCAAGTTGCTTAGGATCAGTTGGAAGATATCCGTAGGGCCCAAGTTCAATCCAGTGATAACCAGCTTCAACTGCTTCATCAAGGAATTGATCCCATGGCACTTGGTGAGGTTCACTGGGAAACCAGACGCCCCATGAATCAGGTGCGGTGCCTACGCGGATTTGCTGAGTCATTTTCTGATCCCCTATTTCTTATCTTTTGTGCCATTGCCAAGCAATGGTCGTTGCAACGTAATCTCTTCCGAGTACTTCTTATAAGCATCTTGTGTGCTCTTCAGCGTTGAAATAGGAGCGATAGGAACATCCCACCAGCCTTCACCATCAGGTGAATAGAGCAACGGGTCGCTATTGATGTGAATCAACGTTGCCTTCGATGATGCTTTTGCCTTCTTCACAGCCGCATGAAGATCTGCGATTGCAGAAGATGAAGCTTTAATATCGATGACATCAATACCTAGGCTTGCCGCATTTGCTGCAAGATCAACAGGAAGCCTCTCGCCACCTTCAAAGTTATTACTAGCTGCATCTCTATAGCGGTATTGCGTGCCAAAGCGCTCTGAACCGATGCTTTCTGAGAGATGGCCGATGGATGCATAGCCATGGTTTTGAATGAGAACGATAATAAATTTCAAGCCTTCAGCAACAGCTGAAACAATCTCTGTGTGCATCATCAGATAGGAGCCATCGCCGACCATCACAATCGGTGTTGCACCAGCGCGCGCAGCACCTAGTCCCGCGGCAATCTCATATCCCATACATGAGAATGCATATTCAACGTGATAACCAAGTGGTGAGCGCACGCGCCAGAGTTTGTGGAGATCTCCAGGCAATGATCCCGCTGCGCAGATAACAGTGTCTTGTGCATCAGATGCCGATTGCACAGCATGGATAATCTCGCTCTGACTTGGGAGTGCTCGCTTTTGATCAATGAAAGCTGCATCCACTACTGCATTCCACTCGCTCTTCTCGCGTGAAGTACGAGCCACATAATCACTGGAGACTTGATAATCCTTCAGTAGAGGAGTGAGTTCAAGCAGGCTCTCGCGAGCATCTGCCACAACAGGCAGTGCGCTTGCATGCTTGAAAGCATCAAAGGATGCGATATTGATATTGATAAAGCGAACGCCTGGATTTTGAAATGCTGTGCGACTTGAAGTAGTGAAATCGCTATAGCGAGTGCCGATACCGATGATCAGATCAGCCTCGCGAGCTAAGCGATTTGCAGCAGTTGTCCCTGTGGCTCCCACTGAGCCCATGTATTGAGGGTGATCCCAGTTCAGGGATCCCACACCAGCCTGGGATGCTGCAACAGGAATCTTTGTCTGCTCGACAAAAGCTTGTAGGGCAGCGTGAGCATCGGAGTAGATAACTCCGCCACCAGCAATAATTAGTGGAGCCTTTGAAGTTGCGATAACTCGGGCAACTTCTATGAGTACTTCAGATTCTGCACGCGGGCGGCGAATGCGCCATTCGCGATCTGCAAGAAACTCCTCAGGAACATCAATAACTTCTGCCTGCACATCTTCAGGTAGACAGATAGTGACAGCTCCTGTTTCAACGGGATCGGTCAGCACGCGCATTGCACCGAGCAGCGCAGAATAAAGCTGTTCTGGCCTTTGCACGCGATCAAAGAAACGTGAAAGTGGCTTGAATGCATCGTTGACCGAGAGAGTTGCATCATGTGGCATCTCTAGCTGTTGCAGCACAGGATCTGATGCGCGATTGGCAAATGTGTCAGAGGGAAGAAGAAGAACGGGAAGATGATTTGTTGTGGCAACTGCAGCTCCTGTGAGCATGTTGGTAGCCCCTGGGCCAACCGATGCTGCGCATGCAAATGTTGCACGGCGTCGCTTCATGCGAGCAAAGGCAGATGATTCATGCACCATCGCTTGTTCATTGCGCGCTTGGTAATAGGGCATCAGCGATGGGTTTTCAACAGAGAATTGTTTAAGTGCTTGACCAATACCTGCAACATTTCCATGTCCAAAGATTCCAAAAACGCCAGCAATTGTGCGCTCACGATAATCGCCATCGACTGTGTATTGATGAGCAAGGAATTCAACGATGGCTTGGCTTACTGTCATTTTTCGTGTGGCCATATCAATTCCCTCCTATTGCCCGTAGGGCAATCTTGGGTCGCTTTGCTGTGATTGCCAAGAGTTGCGAATCCACACTTGATTGGGATGATCTGTGGCATTCCATGCACGCTCTGGATCTGGCCCTGCCATCACATTAAAGAAGTAGAGGTCATATCCAGGACCCGCTGCAGCTGGTCCATGCCATCCATAGGGAACGAGTGCAACATCGCCTGAGCGCACCTCCTCTGTCACATCAAAGGGACGGCTATCTGCAGAAGTTCCACGGAAGTATCCAAATGGTGATGATGTAGTTGGTGTAGTGGCACCGCGAGTGACGGCGCTTTCAAAGTAATAGATTTCTTCGAGATTGGATTCTCTCCCTGGAACGTATGTATCGTGCTTATGAGAGGGAGCACCAGACCAATTGCCTGCAGGAACGATAACTTC